>DATIWK010000218.1:0-8312 GCA_035519395.1 Anaeromyxobacteraceae bacterium
CTCGGGCGCCAGCACGGCAAGAGCGTCTACCGGATCTCCATCCACACCCGGGCCCGCGAGGTGTTCGACGTCGCCATCAACGTCGCCGAGGACATGAACTTCGCCGAGCTGCGCCAGGAGGTGAACTGGCTGCTCGCCGCCGGGGCGACGCCGCCGCTGGTCGAGCAGTTCGGCGGCTACTTCGCGGAGTGGGGCATCTTCACCGAGGAGTTCATCCCCGGGGAGACGGTGGAGCGCCAGGTGGCCCGCTTCGTCCGCCAGGGCGACGCGGCGCGGCTCAAGCTCCTCTGGCCCTTCCTGGTGTGGACCGCGCTCGAGCAGCACGTGCGCTTCTGGGACCGGACCGGCCGCCGGCTGGCGCTGCGCGACCCCTCGCCCTCGGCCTTCATCGTCCCGTCCCACGACTACCAGACGGGCGCCCGGCTCGTGTCCATCTCGGACCGGAGCCCCTGCGCCTCGTTCGACGAGCTGCTCGACCGGTTCCAGGGCGCCTTCCTCGACAAGATCGTCGGGGCCCGCCCGGACCTGGCCGGCGACGTGGACGACTTCCTGCTCCTCTCGTCGGCCGTCGAGGCGCTCGGCCTCGAGCGCGGCAAGGCGCTCCTCGAGGACGCGGCGCAGGGCTCCCGGCGCGCCATCGCCATCGAGACCTACCTCGAGCGCCTGCGCGAGGGCGGGCTCACCCCGCAGCGCGTCCACTTCGCCGCCCGCCGCTTCCGCCGCTGGCTGGAGGTGAACCCGGCCGCCACCTTCGAGGCGCAGGGCAAGATGCTGGGCGAGCTGTGGGGCACCTACCGGCTCTCCTCGCTGGAGCCGGACTGGCCGGACACCCGGGTGCGCTTCTTCCGGCAGACGGTGTTCGCGGTGGCCCGGGCCGAGCTGGCGGCGGCGCTGGACCGGGTGATGGCCCGCGCGCGCAGCCTCCCGCCGGGAGGCCTCGACCTGCAGGAGCACGTGGCCGGGATCCGCGCCGCGGTGAAGCCGACCGCGGAGGAGGACTACTTCCTGGCGCGGATGACGTACCGGTACCTCGCCCCCACCGACGACGTGGCCCTCATCTCCATGCCCGCCGGCGGGCACTACGTGACGGAGGTGGTGGTGGCGCTCTCCGACGAGGAGGGGAACCGCTACTCGGTGCGCGGCCCCGTCTCGCCGCGCGAGGTGGCCCGGCTCCTCCACATGTTCCACGAGTCGAACCTGCAGGTGAACTTCACCAGCGAGCACGAGTTCCTGCTGGCGCTCGACGCGAAGGACACCGTCATCGGCGGCCTGTTCCACCGGTCGGTCTCGCCCGAGCGCGTGCACATGGAGAAGATCGTCGTCTCCCGCAAGCACCGCAGCAAGGGCGTGTCCGACGGCATCATGCGCGAGTTCGGGCGCCGCCTCCGGGCGCGCGGCGTGCGCGCCGTGGAGACCGGCTACTTCCAGCCCGAGTACCTGCGGCGGTTCGGCTTCCGCACCGACCCGTCCTCGGGCGGCCTGGTGCTGGACCTCCAGCCCGACGCCCTGCCCGCCTGAGCGAAGAAGCACATGGCCACCACCACCTGGAAGCTCATCGACACCACGCTGCGCGAGGGCGAGCAGTTCGCCCGGGCGAACTTCCGCACCGAGGACAAGCTCGAGATCGCCCGCGCCCTCGACACCTTCGGCGTCGAGTACATCGAGGTCACCTCGCCCGCCGCCTCTCCGCTGTCGCAGCGCGACGCGCGGGAGGTGGTGAAGCTCGGCCTGGGCGCGCGCATCATCACGCACAGCCGCTGCGTCCTCGACGACGTCCGCGCCGCCCTCGACACCGGCGTCCGGGGCATCGGCCTGCTCTTCGCGACCAGCCGCATCCTGCGCGAGTCCTCGCACGGCAAGTCCGTCCAGCAGATGATCGACGCGATGGGCCCGCCCATCGAGCTGGCGCTCCGGGCCGGGCTGGAGGTCCGCTTCTCGGCGGAGGACGCCTTCCGGAGCGAGGTCGCGGACCTGCTCGCCGTCTACCAGGCCGCGGAGCGGCTCGGGGCGCACCGGGTGGGCATCGCCGACACGGTGGGGATCGCGACGCCGCGCCAGGTGTACGCGCTGGTGCGCGAGGTGCGGCGCGCGGTCCGGTGCGACATCGGGTTCCACGGCCACAACGACACCGGCTGCGCGGTGGCCAACGCCTACGAGGCCATCGCCGCGGGCGCCACCCACGTGGACGTCTCGGTGCTCGGGATCGGCGAGCGCGTGGGGATCACCCCGCTGGGCGGCCTGGTGGCGCGGATGTTCGCCCTGGAGCCCCAGGCGGTGGCGGAGAAGTACCGGCTCGGGCAGCTCCGCGAGGTGGAGCGCCTGGTGGCGAGGGTCACCGGGGTCGAGATCCCCTTCAACAACTACGTCACCGGGGAGACCGCCTACTCGCACAAGGCCGGCATGCACCTCAAGGCGATGATGGCGAACCCGGGGTCCTACGAGATCATCCCCCCCGAGGCTTTCGGCCTGACGCGGCGCCTCATCCTCGGGTCGCGCCTGACCGGCCGTCACGCCATCGCCTACCGCGCCCGCGAGATGGGCATCACCTTCGGCGAATCCGAGCTCAAGGCCATCACCAGGCGCATCAAGGAGATGGCCGACGCCGGGCAGCTCTCCGAGGAGCAGATCGACCGGGTCCTGCGCGAGTGGGTGACCGCCTGAGCGTCCCTTCGGACATCCCGTCCGCCGGTGACGCTCGAAGATGCGAATGACGGTCGGCGGCCGTCCGCGCCATCCTCGACGCCGTGGACGCCAGGGGAGGAGCGCTCCGGCACCTGCCGGAGCCGGCCAACGACCCGCTCGCGGAGCCGGATCTCGATCTGGCGGGCGCGCGCGCCATCGTGGAGGCGGGCGGCTTCTGGACGGAGTACGAGCCGCTGGTCGACCTGCGCTCGATGAAGGTGACCGGCTACGAGGCGCTGGCGCGCTTCCGCACCGCCCAGGGACGGACCGTGGACACGGCCTCCATGTTCGGCGTCCTCCACGCCGACAAGGCGCTGCTGATCCGGACCGAGCTGGCGCTCAAGGAGCACCAGCTCTCGCACGCGCCGCGCGCCGAGCTGTTCGTGAACCTCGACCCGGACAGCTGGGACCGCGGGCTCGACGGCGTGCACAACCCGCTGCTCGCGCTGCTCTCCGGGCTGCGGCGGCGGGTGGTGGTCGAGGTCATCGAGAACATGGACGCCGCCGACGCCATCCTGGCGCGCGACCTGGTGGCGACGCTCAAGTCGCGCGGCCTGCCCATCGCCCTCGACGACGTCGGCGCCACCAACGGGCTCCTCTCCTTCGAGGCGCTCGACGAGGCCGAGGTCCTCAAGTTCGACCGTTCGCTCCTGCGGCGCCTGGGAGGGAGCGGGCGGCGCCGCGCCATGCTGGAGGCGCTCGTCGGCATGGCGCGCCGGACCGGCGCACGGACGGTGCTGGAGGGCGTGGAGACCGCGCGCGATCTGGCGCTGGCGCGCGAGCTGGGCGTCGACCTCGTGCAGGGATACCTCTTCCGCGAGCGGTCGCTGCGGGCGCTGCGGTAGGTCGCGCTGGGCCCTCGCCCCCGGGCCCGACCGCGCCGGCGGCCGCCGGCGCCGCACGACCCGATCGTCTCGTGCTACCTTCACGCGCTCGATGCTGAAGAGCCGGCTCCTCCTCCTTGCCGCCGCCGTCCTCTGGTCCACCGCCGGCGCCGCCATCAAGCTGTGCGGCCTCTCCGGCTGGCAGATCGCCGCCGGCCGCTCGCTCGTCGCGGGGATCTTCCTGGCGGTCCTGGTCCGCGAGGCCCGCGTCCTCCCCACGCTCCGCGTGGTGGCCGTGTCGGTCGCCTACGCCTTCACCGTGGTGCTCTTCGTCCTCGCCACCAAGCTCACCACCGCCGCCAACGCCATCTTCATCCAGGACACCGCGCCCGTCTGGGTGCTGCTCCTGTCGCCGTGGCTCCTGCGCGAGGCTCCTACCCGGGGCGAGCTGGCCGCCCTCCCCGTCTACGCCGTCGGCCTCGGCCTGTTCTTCGTGGACGAGCTGTCGGCGGGCCAGCTCACCGGCAACCTGCTCGCGCTGGCCTCGGGCGTCGCCTTCGCGCTCTCCATCGTCGGTCTGCGCCTGCTTCGACACGACGGCCCCTCCGCCCTGGTCTGGGGGAACGTGCTCGCCGCGGCGCTCGCCTTCCCCTTCTGCGTGGGGGGACCCGCGGCCGCGCCGCGCGACGTCGCGATCGTCGTCTACCTGGGCATCTTCCAGCTCGGGCTCTCGTACCTGTGCTTCTCCCGCGGCATCCGCGGCACCCCGGCGGTCGAGGCCTCGCTGCTCATCCTGCTCGAGCCCGTGCTGAACCCCATCTGGGCATTCCTGCTGGCCGGCGAGCGCCCCGGACCGTGGGCGCTGGTGGGGGGCGCCGTGATCCTGGCCGCCACCGCCTGGCGCACGCTCGCTCCGGTGCTAGCATCCCGCCCATGCCGATCGACGCGCGCGTCCAGGAGCTGATCGCCGCGGGCGACCTGCGCACCGCGGCGACGGAGGCGCTCCGGGTGCTCGGGCCGCAGGTGCTCCGCTACCTGCGCTCCGTCCTGCGAAACGAGGCCGACGCCGGGGACGCCTTCTCGCAGTTCGCCGAGAACCTGTGGAGCGGCCTCGCCGGGTTCCGCGGCCAGTCGGCGCTGCGGACCTGGGCGTTCCGCATCGCCCGCAACGCGGCCGCGAACCTGCGCGACGAGGCCTGGCGCCGCCGCGGCCGCCCCTTCGCGACCGGCGAGGCATCCGCGCTGGCGCTGGAGATCCGGACCGCGTCGGCGGTCCGCGCCGAGCAGCAGCACGACGCGCTCTCGAAGCTCCGCGAGGCGCTCACCGACGACGACCGGGCGCTGCTCGCGCTGCGGGTGGATCAGCAGCTCTCCTGGGAGGAGGTGGCGGAGATCCTCTCCGCCGACGACGCGCCCGTCACCGCGGGGACCCTCACCAAGCGGTTCGAGCGGCTCAAGGACCGGCTCGCCCGGATGGCGAAGGAGCAGGGCCTGCTGGGCTGATCCGCGGCGCCTACACCCGCGCCCGCGTCCGCTCCGGGACCAGCCGCGCCGGCTCGCCGAGGAAGAACGCCTCGACGTCCGCGCGCCGTGCCATGGTGTCGGAGTAGCCCAGGTCCATCACGCGGGTCACGTAGACGGGCTCGAAGGCGAGGTAGCTCAGCAGGTCCTCGCCGGCGTGGCCGGTGGCGCCGATGCCCTTGAGCAGGTAGCGGAGCATCCGCGGGAACCGCTGGTACTCGTCCGCGGCGAGCCTCCCCAGGTCCTCGCTGGGCCGGAGCACCAGGACCGGCACCGGGCGCAGGTCGACGTCGCTGCGGCCGAGCCGCTCGCGCGGGATGAGGGCGACCGTCCGGTTGATCCGCTCCAGCCGCTCCACGTCGGAGTCGAGCGAGTCGAGGAACACCGCGTTGAGGAGCACGCCGGCGATCTCCGAGACCGGCAGCGCGTCGGGGTGGTTCCCCTGGCTCGCGCCGCTCTCGCGGGCGGCGGTCTCGGCGGGCGGGCGCAGGTGGCGCACGCTGATCGCCACGATGCGCTGCGCGCCCATGTGGATGGCCGGGCTCATCGGGTAGATCATCCGGACGCAGCCGTCG
This sequence comes from Anaeromyxobacteraceae bacterium, assembly GCA_035519395.1. Classification (GTDB taxonomy): domain Bacteria; phylum Myxococcota; class Myxococcia; order Myxococcales; family Anaeromyxobacteraceae; genus Anaeromyxobacter. Next base: position 5,603 of record DATIWK010000218.1, read on the forward strand.
CCGTACCAGGCGCCGCCGATCTTCACCGGCGGGAAGAAGACCGGGATGGCCGACGACGCCATCACGTGCTCGAGGGTGAGCCGCGCGCGCACGCCGATGCGCGTCGACCGCGTCCACGGCTCGATGTCCGCGGCGCCCTCGAAGAAGGTGACGCCGGCGCCGGTCAGGTAGTCCGTCACCGAGAGCGCCACGCCGCGGAGGCGCCCGGAGCGGAGGTGCCGCCGCACGCGGCCGATGGGGACCCGCTCGGCGATCAGGTTCCGGAGCGGCGCCGAGTCGAGGAGGTAGTTGATGCCGCTCTTCCCGACGAGCCCGCCGGCCGACAGGTCGCGGATCCAGCGGGAGCCGATGGAGGCGAGCTTGAACGCGCCGGTGCGGTAGATGCTGTCGGGGGTGAGCCCCGCCCAGACGTCGCGGAGCCCCTCGACCGACCCCCGGAAGTCCTCGGCGCCCGTCCCCAGCGCGATGGTGTTGATCCCTCCGGCCGAGATCCCGGCGAGGATGTCGAACGGCAAGGGGCCGGGGCCGACGATCTCCGCGAGGGCGCGCAGCGCGCCCACCTGGTACGCGGCCCGCGCGCCACCGCCCGTCAGAACGAGTCCAGTGTGCTCCATCTGCCCACCCACCCTACCAGCCAGGGTTCCCCGCCGCGGCGCGGCACGGCCGCCCGCAGACTCAGCGCAATGCCGCCAGCCCCGCCCTCACGTCGGCGACCGCGAGGTAGAGGTTCACCTCGCGTGCGCTGCGCGCCGTCCCGACGTACGCGTACTGCACGTTGACGCCCGCCGCGCCGAGCCGATCCGCGACGCGTCCGAGCGCGCCCGGCTTGTCCGGGACCTTCACCTCGATGACCTCGTCCTCCGTGGTCTGCCAGCCGTGCGCCCGGAAGATCTTCCTCGCGGCGGCCGGCCGGTCGACGACCACGCGGACGAACCCCCGCCCGTCCATCACCGCGGCCATGAAGGCGCGGATCGACACGCCCTCGCCGCCGAGCGCGTCGGCGACCTGCCCCAGCATGCCTGGGCGGTCCTCCACCCACGCGGAGATCTGCTTGGCCCTGGGCATCTCGTCCTCCCGGTGCGTCGCGTGAAGAGGCGGTGACGAGAACGGTACTCACCTCTACTTACCTCCGGGCGGGCCGCGCGCCACCCGAACGAGCGATCCCCCGCTCAGGTGCTCCCCGGGCGGGAACCCGGCGCCGCAGCGGAGCGGCCGGACGCGGCGCTCTACCCTCGACCACCTCACCGCGCGTCCGCGTCCCGCAGCCGCCGGATGGCCCCCCGGAGGCGGTCCCTGGTAGAAAGTGGGGATGCCGAACGTGACCGGCGCAGGGGTGAGGCGGCTCGGGATGCGGTGGCGGATCGCGGCGCTGACGGCGCTGGCGATCGCGTTCTCCGGCGCGCTCGAGCTGGCGGCGCTCTACGCCATGCACCACGACGCGCTCGCCGCCGACTTCGGGCGGGCGATCCTGTCCGGCGCCCTCGCGACCGTCGCCGGGGCGGCGCTCGCCTACGTGGTGGCGCGGCAGCTCTCGAAGCCCATCGAGGAGCTGCGGGACGCGGCCGCGGCGCTGGCGTCGGGCGATCTCACCCGGAGCGTCCGCGTGGACGCCGCGGCCGAGATCGGCGACCTGGCAGCGAGCTTCTCGGCCATGGTCGAGGCGCTGCAGGTCACCATCTCCCAGCTCCGCGACGCGTCTTCGCGGCTGGAGGTGGGCACCGGCGAGATCCTCGGAAGCGTCACCCGGCAGGCGGCGATGGCCTCGCAGCAGGCCGCCGCCATCAACGAGACCAGCACCACCGCGACGGAGATCGCGCAGACCTCCAAGCAGGCCACCGCCCACGCCGACTCCGTGATCGCCATGACGCAGCGGTCGGACGAGCTGTCGCGCGAGGGGCTCCAGGTCGTGGAGCAGGCGGTGGGGGCCTCGGCCAGCCTCGGGGAGCAGGTGACGCGCATCGCCGCGACCATGACCGACCTGGCGGAGCGGACCCTGCAGGTCGGCGAGATCATCGCCACCGTGAAGGACCTGGCCGAGCAGTCGAACCTCCTCGCCCTCAACGCCTCCATCGAGGCGTCCAAGGCCGGCGAGCACGGGCGCGGGTTCGCGGTGGTGGCCATGGAGATGCGCAACCTCGCCGAGCAGTCGAAGCACGCCGCGCAGCAGGTGAAGGGCATCCTCGGCGAGATCCAGAAGGGGACGCGCGACGCCGCGGCCGCGACCGACGAGGGGGCCAAGCGCGCCGCCTCCGCCATCACCCTGGCGCGCAGCGCCGGCGAGGCCATCGAGGGGCTCGCCATGGTGATCAAGGAGTCGGCGGTGGCCGCGCGCCAGATCGCCGACAACACCCGGCAGCAGACCGTGGGCGTCGAGCAGATGGTGAGCGCCATCTCCGAGCTCTCGGCGGCGATCAACGAGGCCGCCGAGGGGACGCGCGCCATCGAGTCCGGAGCGGCGGGCGTCGCCGCCATCTCCCGCCAGCTCGGCGCGGCGGTGCGGCGGTACCGGGTCTAGTCGGCCGGCGCGGGGCCTCGCGACTGGTGCTTCGTCCGGCAGGCCCCCGCCTTCCGCGCCGCCGCCGCCAGCACCTCGTACGGCTGGCAGCCGACCACCCGGACCGCGCCGATGTCGAAGGTGGGGATCCCGGTCACGCCCGCCGAGAGCGCCTGCGCGCGGGCCGCGTCGACCCGCGCCAGCATCGCGGCGTCC
>DATIWK010000219.1:0-16428 GCA_035519395.1 Anaeromyxobacteraceae bacterium
GGGAGCTCACGCCCCCCGGACCCCCCAGCCGTTCGACGGCCGCCTCCGGGCGGCCGTCTCCTTTTCAACGGCTGGCGTGCGCATCGCTCCGCTGCTAGACCGGCCAGGCGTGTCGGCCCTCCGCGACAGGCTGCGCGATGCCGTGGGCGGCCTCCCGGCGGCCTTCTGGACGCTCTGGGCCGGGATGCTCGTCAACCGCCTGGCGAGCTTCGTCCTCACGTTCCTCGGCCTCTACCTGGTCCGCGAGCGGGGGTTCACGCCCGGCGCCGCCGGCCTCGTCGTCGCGCTCTACGGCGCCGGGCTCCTCTGCGCCGGCCCCCTCGGCGGCGCGCTCGCCGACCGGATCGGCCGGCGCGCCACGCTGCTCATCGGCCTGGCCGGCGGCGGCGCCTGCGTCGGAGTGGTCGCCTTCCTGCGCGATCCGGCCGCCCTGGCCGCCATGGCGTTCGTGGCCGCGCTGGCCGGCGAGATCTACCGCCCCGCCGCCAACGCGGCGATCGCGGACCTGGTGCCGCCGCCGGACCGCCGGCGGGCGTACGGCCTCGTCTACTGGGCGGTGAACCTCGGCTGGACGCTCTCGCTCTCGGTGGCGGGCTTCGTCGCCGAGCGCAGCTTCCGCGCCCTCTTCCTCGCGGACGCGGCGACGTCCCTCGCCTTCGCCGCGATCGTGTTCGTCCGCGTCCCCGAGACGCGCCCGCACGGCCTCGCCCCTGCCCCGGTGCTGGCGGGCATGGGCCGCGTCCTCCGGGACCGCGTGTTCGTCGTCTTCCTGGGGCTTCACCTCCTCGCGCTGGTGGTCTTCGTGCAGTTCCAGCTCGCCGCGCCGCTCGACTACGGCGCCCATGGCGTCGGCCCGGCGGCCTTCTCGCTCCTCATGGCGATGAACGGCCTCGGCGTCGTCCTCCTCCAGCCGCTCACCGCCCGCTTCGTGGCGCGCGCGGACGGCGCCCGGCTCCTCGCGGCCTCGGCGCTCCTCTTCGGCGCGGGGATGGGGCTCAACGCCTTCCAGGGATCGCTTCCGGCCTACGTCGCCGGGAACGTCACCTGGACCGTGGGCGAGGTGATCGGGTTCCCGGTCGCGAACGCCCTGGTCGCGGATCTCGCCCCGCCGGAGCTGCGCGGCCGCTACCAGGGCGCCTTCTCCATGTCCTGGGGGATCGCGTTCACGGCGGCCCCGATCGCCGGTGGCGCGGTCCTGGCGGGCCTGGGCGGCCGGGCGGTGTGGCTGGGTTGCCTCGCCCTCGGTGCCCTGGTGGCGGCGGGCCACCTCGCCGCGGGACCGGCGCGGCGGCGGAGGCTCGCCGCGCTGCGGGCGGCGGTGGAGGCGTCCGCGCCCGCCGGCGAGCGGGATGCGCACCCACACGGACCCACGCCATCCGGTCGTTGATCCGCGGCGTGTCCCCCGCTTATGGTGCCCTGACCGATGCCTCGCGCCAGGATCCTCCTCGTCGACGACAACCAGGAGCTGCTCACGCTCCTCTCGCGCCTCATCGAGAGCGAGGGCTGGACGCCGGTCGCGGCAGCGAAGGGGAAGACGGCCCTCGACCAGATCGCGGCCGAGGCGCCGGCGGCAGCCGTGGTGGACGTCTTGCTGCCCGACATGATGGGGTACGACGTCGCCGCCGCACTCAAGAAGGCGAACGTGCCGTTCGTGTTCATGACCGGCGTCTTCAAGGGGGGCCGCGCCGCCTCCGACGCCCGCATGCAGCACGGCGCGTCCGGCTACTTCGAGAAGCCGTTCGAGGCGCGGAAGCTGGTGGAGGCGATCCGCGGGCTCCTCCCGGCGGCCCCGCCGTCGCGCGCCGCGCCCCCGCCGCGGCGCCTCTCGGAACAGACGCAGTCCGACTTCGACGTCGAGGTGGCGGTCGAGGCGGACGAGCCCGTCCCGGCCATGGAGCTGACCGGGCGCGTGGTGCTCACCGAGGACGGCAAGGTCTCGGCGGTGCTGCGGGGCGACAACATCACCGCCGCCTCCGTCGGCGCGCCCGCCCGGCCCCCTCCGCGCCCGTCCCCGCCGCCGTCCGCCGCCTCGGTGCGCGAGCGGCCCGCGGCGCACGATCCGGCCCAGACGGAGGGGAAGCTCGAGGAGAACCTGCCGGACCTCATCACCGCCTTCCACCTCGCGCAGCAGACCGGCGAGCTGACCCTGCAGAAGGGGAAGATCCGCAAGACCATCTTCTTCGAGAAGGGGCGTCCCTGCTTCGCGATCTCCAACCTCGTCACCGACCGGTTCGGCCCGTTCCTGGTGCGCGTGGGCAAGCTCACGCAGCAGCAGCTCGAGCTCACCGAGGCGGCGGCGAGCCAGACCGGCCGCCGCTCCGGCGACGTGCTGGTGGAGATGGGGCTGCTCAAGGACACCGAGAAGCTCTACTACCTCGCACAGCAGGTGAAGGCGATCATCTACTCGGTGTTCGGCTGGGAGGACGGCGAGTACCGCCTGCACTTCGCCGACAAGGCGGCGCAGGAGGCGATCAAGATCGACCTCCATCCCGCCAACCTGATCATGCGGGGCGTGAAGAAGCTCTACAAGCCGGAGCGGCTCTTCCGGCTGCTCTCGCCCGAGGACCGGCTCCTCCCCACGCAGCAGCCGGCGTACGGCCTCCACGAGGTGGAGCTGGAGCGCTGGGAGGCGGAGATCCTCCCGCGCATCGACGGGACGCGGACGCTCGCCGAGATCATCCACCTCGCCCAGCGGCCCGAGCACGCCGTCTACGGCTTCCTGGTCGGCCTCACCGCCCTCAAGATCCTCGAGTCGGCCTGACGCCTCGCCACGCCTGGAGGCGGGCCGCCCCGGCCGCGCTCGCCGCGAGCGCGCCACGGGCCGGGGGGCGGTCCGGAGTCAGCCCTTCGCCGGGAAGCGCCGGTAGCGTCCGCCGAGCCAGGAGTCGAGCCAGCCGGTCTCCGCCCGCACGGACAGATCGGGCGCCTCGACGTGCGAGGTCGCGACGAAGCGGCCCTGCTCCAGCGCGCCCGTCTCGAGGCGTCCTTCCTCCGCGCGCGCCACGGCGTGCGCCGCGCACCGCGGGCAGAGGAACTGGAAGAGGAGCTGGGCCGGGGACGACACCGTCCCTGCGTCCAGGACCTCCCCCACGGAGAGCTGCTTCCGGCACACCGGGCAGTTGAGGGTGAACATCGACTCCACGGCGATCCAGCCTAGCAGCCCGGTGCGGGCGAACGCCACGTGGTCTTCGTCCCGCTGGTTGGGGACCCCGCACGGCGCGTCGCGGGCACCGGTTTCCGGCGCCCCCCGCGGTGGGCGTGCGCCCCGCTAGGCTGCGGTGGGATCCTTACCGGCGGCGGCCGGCGGGATCCGCGCCGCGAGCGCGAGGTGGGCCGGGGTGCGTAGCGCGGCGCGCGCCGCCGCGGGGTCGGACGGTGGCCCCGCCCAGGCCAGGAGCCGGCCCACGCGCGCCGCCGCCTCGGCCACGCGCGCGCGGGGGAGCCGCCCGCGCTCGACCGCCTCCCGCGCCAGGTCGATGGCCCGGTGCTGGAGAGCGGCGGTGTGGCAGACGAGGAGCGCGTCCACGCCCGCGGCCAGGGCGCCGGGTACCGACTCCTCGGGGGGAAAGTGCTCGGCCACCGCCTTCATCTCCAGGTCGTCGGAGATGCAGCAGCCGCCGAACCCCACCTGCTCCCGGAGGAGCCGCATCACCTCGGGTGAGAGGGTGGCCGGCCGCCGCGCGTCGAGCGCCTCGAACACGACGTGCGCGGTCATCACCGAGGCGACCCCGGCCCGGGCGAGCGCGCGGAACGGCGGCAGCTCGACCTCGGCGAGCCGCGCGAGCGGGTGCGGGAGCCGCGGCAGGTCCCGGTGCGAGTCCTGGCTCGTGTCGCCGTGCCCCGGGAAGTGCTTGGCGCAGGCCGCCACGCCGGACGACTGGAGCCCGCGGGCGATCGCGGCGCCCAGGCGCCCCACCTCGACCGGATCCCGGGAGAGAGCGCGGTCGCCGATGACGGGGTTCGCCGGGTTGGTGTCAACGTCCACGACCGGCGCGTAGTCCTGGTCGATGCCCACGGCGCGGAGCTCGCGGCCGAGGAGCGCGCCCACCTCGCGGGCCAGATCGGGATCCCGCGCCGCGCCGAGCGCGCGCATGGGAGGCAGCTCGGTGAACCCCTGCGGCGAGCGCAGGCGCGCGACGCGCCCGCCCTCCTGGTCGATGGAGACGAGGAGCGGCCGCCGCGCGGCCCGCTTCAGCGCCGCCACCAGCTCGGCCACCTGCTCGGCGGACTCCACGTTCCGGCCGAAGAGGACGACACCGTAGACGCCGCGGCGGACGAGGTCGAGCACCTCGGCCGACGGCGAGGTGCCGTGGAAGCCGACGCAGAAGAGCCCCGCGACCTCGGTGTCGAGCGCCGGGTCAGGCAAGGAGGACCCCCTCGGCGAAGAAGGCGGCGAGCCCGAGCGCGAGCAGCAAGGTCCAGAGTGGGATCTCGCGGTGCCCGGCGGAGGCGCTCGCCTGCCCCTCCACCCGTGCGTGGGTGGCGCCCCCGAAGTAGGCGGTCAGCTCGGCGGCGTCGAGGCGCCGGGTGTCCGATTCGCGCGGATCGGGCCAGACCGCGAAGGCGAGGGCCGGCGCGGGCCGCTCCGCACCGCCCTCGCGGAGCTTCACCTGCCAGAGCCCCGGGAGCCGCGGCGTGAACCGGGCCACGGCGGGATCGCCCTCGTCGAGCCCCGCCGCCTCGAGGGCGCGGCCGCGCAGCTCCCGGCCGTCCGGCGCCACCAGCGCCGCGATGGTCTGCCCGGGCTCGAGCTTCACGGCGTGCGGCGCCCCGACCGGCGCCGGAGGGGCGCGCCGGTCCTCGAGCCCGCCGGCCAGGTAGGCGGCGAACCGCTGCATGGCGGGGAGGTAGCTCGTCCGGATCGGCCAGTCCGTCCAGTCGCGGTCGGCGGTCGAGGTGAAGAGCAGCACGCGCCCCTGCCCGCGCCGCGCCTCGACCAACGCCGGCGCGCCGTCGTCGAAGGCGGCGAGGACGCGCGGCGCCTCGCCCCGCTTCTCGGCGGGCCGGGTGAGGAAGTAGCGGAAGGTGCGCGTGCCGAGGAGCCCCTCGCGCGCGTCGCCGGTGAAGATCGAGAGCGCCGGGTGGGCGAGGGCGACCTCGGCGAAGCGGGCGGCCCGCGCGTCGGAGCCCGGGGCGCCCCGATCGGCGGCGGTCTTCACCACGTGGAGCTGCAGCGGGAGGAGCCCGCCGAGCTCCCTGGCGTACAGATCGGGATCCACCTGGTCGCCGAGCGACAGGAACAGGCCGCCGCCCTTCTCGACGAAGCGTGCCAGCTCCGGCGCCCTCGCGCCGAGCGAGCGGACGTTGAGGAGGAAGACCACGTCGTAGCCGGCCAGGTCCTCCTGCGCGAGCCCCTCCGCGTCCACGAGCTTCGGGCGGACCGGCGAGCCGGGTGACGCCAGCGCGGTCTCGACGAAGTACGCCTCGTCCCGGACCTTGATGGGGGATGGCGCCCCGTTGACGACGAGGACGCGGACCTCGCGCGGCACCACCAGCGCCAGCGTGCGCGCGTCGTCGACGGCGAGCGGGTCCGGGGGGAGCGCCACGGTGATCACCGCCGGCCCGCCGCCCGGGAAGGCGTAGGAGAAGGTCTTCTTCGCCGTCGCGCCGGCCGGGATCTCGGCGAAGGCCCGGATCGCCGTCCTGGTGTCCCTGCCTGCGCCCGTCTCCAGGCGGACCGAGACGTCCTTGAGCGGCTCCGCGCCGAAGTTGGCGAGCGTCGCCGTGATCCGGTAGCCGCGCGGGCCGACGGCGGGATCGGGCTCCGCCTCGAGGCCGGTCACCGCCGCGTTCGGGAGCGCCGCGCCGCGGGCCGCGTCGAGGAGCGACACCTCCGGACGCACCGGGCCGGCGGGGCCGTCCACCATGGGCGGCGGGACGTCGAGCCGCCACGCCGAGGCGGTGAGGTCCGTCGCGACCACGACGCGCTTGGGCAGGGACGCCTGCGCCCTCGCCTGCGAGAGCGCGCGGACCGCCGCGGTCACGCAGGCGGTCATGTCCGAGTGGCCCGCGCCGAGGAGCGCCTCGTCGAGCACGCGCCGGACCGCGGCGCGGTCGAACGACGGCGCGGCCGCCGCGGGGGTCTCGGAGCCGCAGACGACCACCGTGGCCGGCTCGTCGCCGCCGAGCGAGGCCAGCGCCTCGAGCGCGTCGGCACGGGCGCGGTCGAAGAGGGTCCGGCCGCCCAGCAGGTAGCCCATCGACGCCGAGGCGTCGAGGACCACCGCCGTGGCGCGCGGGCCGCGGGCCACCTGGGCGGCGGCGGCGTCCGGCCGCTCCGCCCGGGGCCGGGCGAGGGCCAGGGCGATCGCGGCGAGCAGGGCGGTCCGCGCGGCGAAGAGCAGGATCTTCTTGAGCCGCAGCCGGCGCTCCGTCTCGCGCCGCGCCCGGAGGATGAAGTCGATGGCGGGGAACGGCGTCGGCCGCGGGCGGCGGCGGAAGAAGAGGTGGATGACGACCGGGATGGCCGCGGCGAGGAGGCCCCAGAGGAGGCCGGGGTGGAGGAAGGAGAGGTTCACGCGCGTCGCTCAGGCGGCGGCATGTCGCTCGCGGCGGGCGAGGAAGGGGAGGAGCACCTCGTCGAGCGGACGGTCGGTGCGGCACAGGGCGTAGTCGAGGTCCGCCTCGGCGGCGGTGCGCTTCACCTCGTCGAGCCAGCGGCGCAGCACCTCCAGGTACCCCTTGCGGACGTCGCGCGCGTGCGCCTCGACGCTGCGCGCGTCCTCCATGGACAGGAAGAGCGTCGGATCGTCGAAGGGGAACTCCAGCTCCGCCGGATCGAGGAGGTGGAAGACGGTGACCTCGTGCTTGCGGCGGCCGAGCTGGGCGAGCTTCTTCACCACGCGCTCGTCGGCGTCGAAGAGGTCGGAGAAGACGATGACCTGCGCGCGGCGCGGCGCGTGCTCCACCACCCAGTCCACCGCGCTGCCGAGGCGCGTCTCCCCCGCGGCAGCCGCCGCCGCCAGCGTGTCCACCACCGCGGGGAGGTGGCTCGCCGCGGCGCGCGGCGGGATGGCGTGCACCGCCCCGCCCTGCGCCAGCACCAGGCCGGCGGCGTCCTGCTGGCGCACCAGCAGGTACGCGAGCGAGGCCGCCAGCGCGCTCGCGTACTCGAGCTTGCTCATGCGCCGGTCCGCGCCGCGGTAGCCCATCGAGCCGGAGGCGTCCACGATCAGGTAGGCGCGGAGGTTCGTCTCCTGCTCGAAGCGCTTCACGTAGTACTTGTCGAACTTCCCGTAGGCCTTCCAGTCGATGTGGCGGATCTCGTCGCCGGGCGCGTACTCCTTGTGCTCGGCGAACTCCACCGAGGCGCCGTGGTGCGGCGACTTGTGGAGCCCGGTGAGGATCCCCTCGGTGATGGCGCGGACGCGGAGGTGCAGCGTGCCGAGCCGGGCGAGGATCTCGGGGTCGAGGAGCGGTCGCTTCTTCGCATCGGTCATCGCGGCCCTGCGCTCGGGGCGAACGGAGATGCAATCGAGACGCCGAACCGGTCGCTCACGGTCTCACCCTCTCCAGCAGCCGCTCCACGATCTGCGCGCTCGTCACGCCCTCGCTCTCGGCGCGGAAGTTGGTGATCACCCGGTGCACCAGCACGTTCTTCGCGAGGGCGCGGACGTCCTCGACGCTCGCCGCGGTGCGGCCGTCGAGGATGGCGCGGCTCTTCGCGCCGAGGACCAGGTACTGGCTGGCGCGCGGACCGGCCCCCCAGGAGACGTTCTCCTTCACGAAGTCGGGCGCGCCCGGGTCGGCCGGGCGGGTCAGGCGCGCCAGGTCCACCGCGTGCTTCACCACGTGGTCCGCGGCAGGGACCCGCAGCACCAGGTCCTGGAGCCCCCGGATCTGCGCCGGCGAAAGCACGCGCCGGAGCGGCGGGCGCGAGGCGATGGTGGTGGAGCGCACGATCTCGCGCTCCTCCTCGGCGGACGGGTAGTCCACGGTGACGTAGAACATGAAGCGGTCGAGCTGCGCCTCGGGCAGCGGGTAGGTCCCCTCCTGCTCGATGGGGTTCTGCGTGGCGAAGACCAGGAAGGGGAGGTCGAGCGGGTAGGTCTCGCCGCCGGCCGTCACCCGGTACTCCTGCATCGCCTGCAGGAGCGCCGCCTGGGTCTTGGGCGGCGTGCGGTTGATCTCGTCGGCGAGGAGCAGGTTCGCGAAGATGGGGCCCTTCACGAAGCGGAAAGCCCTCCGGCCGGTGGTGTGGTCCTCCTCGAGCACGTCCGTCCCGGTGATGTCCGACGGCATCAGATCGGGGGTGAACTGGATCCGGCTGAAGGAGAGGTCGAGCACCTCCGCCACGGTGGAGATGAGGAGGGTCTTGGCGAGGCCGGGGACGCCGACGAAGAGGCAGTGGCCGCGCGCGAAGAGCGCGACCAGCAGCGAGTCGACGACCTCCTTCTGGCCGACGATGCGCTTCTCGATCTCGCCCAGGAGCTGGCGGCGGGCGTCGTGAAGCTCGCGGACGGCGGCGAGGTCGGCCTCGGGGGGCGGGGCGGCGGGGACGGTCTGGGGGGTGGTGAGCATGTCGTCTCGGGTTCGCCGGCGACGGCCGGTCAGTGGGCGCGGTCCCTCAGTATCTCCGCGAAGCGCTTCTCGCGCGAGGCGCCGCCGGGATCCCCGAGCGCCTCCAGGGCGGTGGCGAGGCCGGCGTGGATCTCGGGGTCGAACGGGTCCTGGCGGTTGGCGAGGACGAGGTGGGTGCGGGCCGCGGCGTACTCCTTGCGCGCCACCAGCACCCGGGAGAGGTGGACGTGCAGCGCGGCGTGGTCCGGGTTCCAGACGAGCGCCTCGGAGAGCACCCGCTCGGCCTCGGCGGGCGCGTCCGACATCATCGCCGCGATGGCGTACTGGTCCGCGAGGATGGCGATCCTCAACCCGACCTTCCTCACCGCCTTGCCGTACTCGATGCGCGCCGCCGTCCACTTCCCGCGCTCCCGGAAGAGCTCCCCGAGCCGGGCGAAGCCGCGGGCGCGCGGGTCCTGGATCTCGGCCCACTCCGCCCAGTCGCCCGCCTTCCTGGGATCGTCCTTGAACCGCAGCATGGCGAGGACGTGCTCGCCCCCCTTGGGCAGCGGGCGCGCCGCCAGGTAGCGCTTCCAGTCGGCGAGGAACCGCTCGAAGGGGACCCCCAGCGCCTCGGCCACCGCGGCCTCGGCGCCGCGCCCGGCGGCCACGAGGTCGAGCACGCGGTTCACGAGCGGTGCGCCGCCCTTCTTGACCAGGTACTCGACCGCCAGGGTCACCTCGGCGAAGGCGAGCGCCGCCCGCTCCTGCGAGGGCAGCTTCGCCATGGACGGGTGCATCTGGGCGAAGGTGACGAGGTCGTTCCTCGCGAGCGCGTCCCGGAGGAGCGCCGCCGCGAACGGAGAGAACGACTCGCCGCCCTCGCCGCGCCAGCGCGACTCGGACCACTTGGCGAGCCCCTCGTGCAGCCAGATGGGCGTCTCGTTGCGGGTGCGCCGGGTGACGACGTAGTGCGTGTACTCGTGCGCGGCGGTGTCGAGCCAGTCGTAGCCCTGGAGCAGCGCCTTGGGCGACACGATCATGAGCTTGTCGAACTTGCAGATGGCGATGGTGCCGCTGGTGCGGATCTCCTGCTCGGTGAGGGTCGAGAGCCTGGCCAGCTCGCGCACGCCGTTCAGGATCTCGACGCGAACCTTGCGCGACGGCGCCCAGCCCAGGTCCTTCTCCAGCGCCGCCCGCTGCGCCTCGAGCGCCTCGAGGAGGTACGGGACCAGCACCTCGTCCTTGCCCTTCGGGTGGGCGACGACGAAGTGTTCCCCCTCGGCGACCGCGTCGTCCTTCGTCACCTCGCGCGTGGCGCGGGCGAGGGTGAGGTAGGTGCCGGCGCCCTCGGGGCCGGCCGACTCGAGGAGCGCGACCGCCTCGTCGTAGCGGTGCTCCATGAAGGCGAGCGCGCCCGCCGCGATCCGGACCGCGCGCGACCCCGCGTCGTGCGAGAGGAGCGGCTCCACGATGGCGCGGGCGCCGTCCACGTCCTCGTCCGCGAGGAGCCGGAGCGCCCGGTGGGCCTGCTCGGCCTCCGCGTCGCCGCCGAGGCGGGGGAGGGGCAGGGCGCGCTGGTCGTCGCTCGCGGACGCCGCGAACGACAGCGTGGCCGCGAGCGCCAGCACCGCTGGCCGCAGGGTCGCACCGGAGAACATCCGGACGGCGCGCGCCCTCACTTGACCAGCTCCTCGTAGTAGCGCTGCACCTCGCCCTTGTAGCGCTCCGGGGTGCCCTGGCGCATGGCGTCGAGCAGGTCCTTGCGGAACTCCTCCGGCACCTTGTAGGCCTCGGCCCCCGGGATCTCGACCTTCTCGCGCGAGGGGTCGGCCCCGTCGCCGGTCTGCTCGCCGCCCGCCTCCGCGAACGGGAAGGGGAAGCCCTGCGCGCCGGACGAGCCGCCGCCCTGCCGGGCGGCCTGCTCCAGCCCCTTCCTGAACCGCTCCAGCGCGTCCATGGCGAGCTGCTGCTCGCCGTGCCCGCGCTGCGGGTTCTTGGCGGCCAGCTCGCCCTGCGCCTGGGCCATGTGCCCGCGCGACTCGCCGAGCTGGCCCTGCGCGCCCGGCGGGAAGACCGGCGCCTTCTGCATCAGCTCGCCGAGCTTCTGCTGCAGCTCGCCGGCGCGGCGCTCGAGCTTCCCCTGCTGCTGCGAGAGGTCGTCGAGCCGCCGCTGCTCGCCCTGGCCGAGGAGCTGCTTCGGGTCGGGGAAGAGCTTCGCGAGCTCGTCCCGGATCTGCTGCGCCTTGGGCACCGCCTGCGCCGCCTTCTTCTGGGCCTCGCGCGTCCTGAGCGGATCTCGCTTCAGCACCTCGCCGTATCGCTCCGCCATGGCCGCGTCCTCCTCGAGCGACATCGCGAGCCGCTGCATGGAGGGGAGCGAGCGCTGCACCGACTCGAAGGCCGCGTCGAAGTCGCGCATGGAGAGGGCGCGCTCCACCGCCTCGAGCCCCTCGCGCGCGGCGTCGAGGTCCGGCTCGGCCCGCATCGACACGCCCTGGCGCGCGCCCTCCACGTCCTTGCGGGCCGACTGCGCCAGCTGCTGGAGCCGCTGCGCGGTCCCCTCGGCCTGCTTCATCCTCCCCTCGATCTTCCTCCGCCACTCCTTGCGCAGCGCCTCGGTCTCGCCCGCCACCTTCTGCTGGTCCGCCTGGACGTCCTCCAGCTCCTTCTTGAACGCGAGCATGTCCTTCATGAGCTCGCGCGCCTTCTCGTCGGGCATCCCCGCGGTGCGCTGCAGCCCGGCCAGCATCTGGTCCATCTGCGAGCCGAGCTGGTCGAGCGCCTTCATGGCGCCCTCCACGTCGCCCTGGGCGAGCTTGCGCTCCACCTCGTCGAGGCCGCCCATGACGTCCTTGCTGCGCTCCATCTCCGCGAGCGCCTCGGCGTTCATGTGCTCGTCGTTGAACCCCCGGGACAGCTCGGCCATGCGCGCCAGCAGCTCCTGCATCCGCTGCTTCATCCGCTGGATCTGGGCGAGGAGGTCCTTCTTCGCCGCGTCGGTCGGCGACTGGCGGTAGCGGTCGAGGAGCCCGGCCAGATCGCGGCGGCGGGTGGCGAGGTCCTTGGCCAGCCGGACGAGGTCCTCGGCGCGCCGCTTGTCGAGGAGCGTCTCCAGGTACAGGATCCCCTTCTCCAGCTCCTCGTCGAGCTGGGCGTCGAAGGCCCGCGACTGCGCCACCGTCCCCGGGTCGGGCTGCGCACGGATCCGGACCATGCGCGCCAGCGCCTGCCGCGCGGCGGTGGTCCGCTGCTCGGCGACCCGGAGCGTGCCGGCCAGGTTCACCAGCGCCGCCGCCACCTCCTTGGGCGCGGCGCGCTCCTTGCGCATCGCGGCGGCGGCCTCGCGCATCCGCTCGTGGAGCCGGCGCGCCCGCGCGTCGAGCTGCTCGGCCAGGGCGAGCCGGTCGCCGGTCACCGGCGGACCGGGCGCGAGCTGCTCCAGGCGATCGCCGAGGAGCGCGACCATCTCCTCCCAGATCGCCTTCGCCTGCTCCAGGGTGGCGCGCCGGTGCTCGGCCTCGCTGTAGATCTTCGCGGTGTGCGTGGCGGAGGCGGAGCGCTTCGGCCCGGAGACCGTGTCGGTGTCCGTCACCTCCAGCCAGTAGAGGAACCGCTCGCCCTCCCCCAGCCGCTCCGGCCCGAGCTCCAGGTCGAAGCCGCCCGCGTCGCGGCGGGCCGAGGCGAAGGTCCGCAGGGTCCGGCGCCGCTCCTCGCCGGCGGGCGGCTTCACCACCAGCGTGAGCTCGCCGAGGCCGTAGTCGTCGGCCGCCTGCCACTCGATGCGCAGCCGCGCGCCGGGATCGACCTCCACCTCGGCGGCCGGCGCGGTGATCCGGATCTCCGGGAAGGCGTCCGGCTCGACGACGATGGGGATGGGGGGCCCCTCGGCCACCGCGCGGCCGCGCGCGTCGAGGAAGCGGAACCGGTAGCTCCCCCCGTCGCGAACGGCGAAGCTCCCGGCCAGGTCGCGGCCGTTCGAGACCAGGAGGCCGAACCGCTGCGTGGCGGGCGCCTCCCGGCTCGCCTCGCCCCGCCCCACTCCCCCCGGCTCGCCCGGCGAGATCGGGACCGGCGCGTCGATGGCGATCTCCGCCCTCGCCACCGGCCGATCCGCGCGGGTCCGGAGCCGGACCTCGGTGCCCCTCGGCGCCCGGACCTCGCCGCCCGTCCCGGAGAGCGTCGCGGGATCGCGGCGCATGTACGCCGGGTAGAGGTAGGTCAGCTCCACGTCGCCGGTGATGGGATCCACGACGGAGCGGGCCAGGCCCGGGGGATCGCCGGCGAGGAGGCGACGGTACGCGCTCCCGAGCGGCGCGCCGCCGACCACGAACGCCGCGAGCGTCGCCGCGGCGACGGCAAGGAGCCCCGCGCCGCCGCGCCGGGCGGGGCGGTCCGGCAGGGCGCGGGCGAGGTCGATGAGCCCGGCCCGCCCGGCGGTCCGGTCCACGTGAGCGTCCAGGAGCGCGACGCTGAACCGACCGGTCGCGGCGATGTCGTCGCGCTGGCGCTCCAGCTCCACGGCGGAGACGAGGTCCGAGCGGAGCGACGCGTCGCCCGCCGCCACGGTACGGGCGGCGGCCTCCGGCGTCCAGGAGGTCCGGCGCGCCGCGCGGACGGCCCAGGCCGCCGCGCCGAGGAGCGCCAGGCCCGCGCCGCCGAGCGCCACCGGGCGGGCGACCGCCGGCCTCGCACCGGCGAGGACCGCCGCCGCCCCCGCGAGCAGGCAGGCAAGGCAGGTGGCGAGGCCGCCGCCTCCCGCGGCGAGCAGGATGATCCGGACCTGGCGCCTTCGCGCCCCGTCGAGGACGCGCGCGATCTCTCGGTAGGCGACCGCCATGCTTGGGGTGGAAACCGGCCTCTCTCCGCCACATTCCGAGGCGGGCTCCGGGAGGATAACCCCAGAACCGCCTTCCCGCGACGCGGCAGTCGCCGTGGAGGCGCGGTGAAACCCCACTCGCAGCTCCGCGTGATCGCGGAGGTTTTCGGTTGACCCGCCGGGTGGCGCCGCTGTCGTACCCCGCCGTGCGCCGGCGCCGACCTGTGGTACCGTGCCCCGCCGAGACCGTGAATTTCGCCCGGGGAGAAGCGTCCGTCCGAATGGAAGCCGACGACCTCGCGCTGGTCGCACGCGCCAAGTCAGGCGACGGCGAGGCCTTTCGGGCGCTGGTGGTTCGCTACCAGAGGAAGGTCTACGCCGTGGCACTCGGCATCGTGAAGGACGCGGACACTGCCTGGGACGTCGCCCAGGAGGCGTTCGTGCGCGTCCACGAGCACCTCGGCGCGTTCAAGGGCGAGAGCGCCTTCTCGACCTGGGTCTTCCGGATCACCACGCACCTCGGGATCGACGCGGTCCGGCGCGAGCGGGTCTCCCTCAAGGACGACGTGGACGAGGTGCGCGAGGCCGACCTCGGCGACGCGGCCGAGGGCATCCTCGGGACCGCGCTGGGAAGCGACCCGCAGGCGACGGCCCTCCGGCGCGAGCTGCTCGGGAAGATCCAGGCGGCGCTGGAGACGCTCCCGGAGAAGCACCGCACCATCCTGGTGCTGCGCGAGATCGAGGGGCTCTCCTACGAGGAGCTGGCCGAGAGACTCGGCATCCACAAGGGAACGGTGATGAGCCGCCTCTTCCACGCGCGGAAGAAGATGCAGGCGGCGCTGAGAGACTACGCGGAGATCGTCCAGGAGGACGGCGGCGGCGGCGGCGGAGACGACGCGGAGTAGGGCCCCCGCGCGAGCGGGTGCGGGACCGAGGTCCCAGGCTGGCCATGACGGACTGTGTACGATACGCCCCGATGATCGGTGCCCGCGAGGGCGAGCTGAAGAGCGAGGAGCGGACGGGTCTCGCGGAGCACCTCGACGGGTGCGCCGCCTGCCGCGCGCGCGCTGCCGCGCAGCGCGCCACGGCCGGCCTCGTGTCGGAGGCCCTCCTCGCCCAGGCCAACCGCCGTGACTTCGGGCCGTTCGTGGACGGCGTGATGGCCCGCATCGAGCGGCGCCGGTCGCCCCGCGGCATCCTGGCGCGGCTGCGCGCCGCGGTCGTTCACCATCCGCGCATCACCTTCGGTGCGGCGCTCGCGCCAGTGGTGGCGGCACTGGCCATCCTCGTGTACGTTCGCACGGCCCACGACGAGGTGGCGCGCGTCCTCGAGCTGAACAGCGAGGGCGTCGACATGGTGGTGCAGACCAGCGACGGCCCGCTGGTGCTGATCGATGACGAGCCGGAGGGGACGTGATCGCGTGGAGGTGGGACGCGTGACGATGCGCCGGATCCTCGCCGCCGCGGCCACCGCGGCGCTCTGCGCCGCGCCGGCGCCGGCGCAGGCCGACGTCCCGGTGCGCGTCCGCGTGGTGAAGGGATCGCGCCAGACTCCGCCCCGCTTCGACCCGCGCCTCGGCGATCTCAAGAAGCAGCTCTCGCGCCTCTCTTACTCGCAGTGGGACCAGGTGAAGGAGCAGGACCTGACCATGGCCTTCGGGAAGACGGAGTTCGTCGAGCTGCCCAGCGGCGAGCACGTGGGCCTCACGGTGGTGGACGTGCGCGGGGACACCGTGACGTTCGAGGTGTCGATGGCGACGCGCAACACGCAGTCGCGGCTCACCATCGACAAGAACCAGCGCATCGTGCACCAGGTCTCGCCCGAGAAGGGCGGCGTCGCCTACTTCATGTCCGCGCGGGCGTGGCCGTAGGGGCCGTCTCCTCCAGGGCGGCGATCGCCGTCCGGAGCGCCCCGTCGACGGGGAACGTCCGCCCGGCGCGGTAGTCGAAGGCCACGATGACGTCCTCGCCCGTCGCGACCTCGGCGCGCTGGTCCTCGCTCCAGATCCGGTAGCCCATGGTGAACGAGCTCCTGCCGATCTTCTTGGTGGTGGCCTCGACCCGGACGGTGTCCGGGAAGGTCACCGGCCGCCGGAAGTCGATGGCGATGCGGCCGACGATCGGCCCCACCCCCTCGGCGCGCATCCGCTCCAGGAAGCCGATGCGCGTGAAGTACGCGATGCGGGCCGTCTCCAGCCAGCGCGCGTAGACCACGTTGTTGACGTGCTGGAAGGCGTCCATCTCGCCCCAGGCGACCGGGATCGCGACGGAGACCGGGTATCGTCCGAGCGTCGGGTGCATGCCGCGGCATCATACCGGCTGCGCCAACGGCGTTCCGCACGGTCGCGCCCGGACGCGACGGCCGCGCGGCCCGCACGGCGGGGCTCGGCCCCCGCCTCGGGCGACACGCCGGGTGCCGCCCGAGGCCTCCTGCGGTGCTACGGGGTCGTCTGCACGACGTACTCGGAGTTGTCGGCCGGGAGGGTCCCGGTTCCGTTGAAGTACAGGGTCGCGCCGACGGCGCCCGACCGGTCCTGGGCCCCGATCGTCAACCCGGACGAGTTGCCGGCGCTGTGCGTCCCGTACGAGAACGTGACGCCTTCCGCGCCCGTCGTGTTGGCCCCGGTCTTGAGCAGGATCCAGATCTCGAAGTTGTTGTCCACGCCGGGTGACGCGTTGGGGACGCCGCCCCAGTCGACCACCAGCCAGGTCCTCGATCCGTCCGACAGCGTCGAGATCCAGACCCCGCCCCCGGCGCCCGGATTGAGGTCCGTCCAGAACGGCGCCAGGATGTTGCGCGGCGCGAGCCCGTTGGGCAACGAGGTGTTCACCGCCGTGACGTCGGCAGCGGTGCCGCCGCCGACGATGACGTAGCCGTTGCTCACCACGGTGACCTGAGTCCACTCCTCTCCCGCCCAGGTGAACGCGGGGACGTTGAAGGTCTTGAAGGTCTCGTCACCCATGCCCGAGATCGGCGAGAGGCCGAACGAGGAGAGCGGCAGATACCCGCCGGCCGGACCGGTGCCGGGCGTGATGGTGATGCCCGAGATCTTCGATGGGACCACGCAGCGCAGCGTCACGACGCCGCTCGCGGCGAAGGTGAGGTGGAT
>DATIWK010000220.1:0-14252 GCA_035519395.1 Anaeromyxobacteraceae bacterium
GAAGCGGCTCCAGGCGGAGGCCGAGCGCGCCGCGGCCGCGGCCGCGGAGGAGGCGGGGCAGCTCCGCGGCTGGATCGAGGAGGCGGAGGCGCGCGTTTAGGCGGTGGCCGGCGAGCTGGCCGACGCGAACGGCCGCATCGAGTCGCTGGAGGGCGACCTGAAGCACGCCGGCGCGGTGCGCGCCGAGCTGGAGCAGGCGCTCGACGCCGCGCGCCGCGAGGCCAAGGCGTACGACGAGAAGGCCGTCGCCGCCGAGCAGGCCTATCACGCCAGGACCGCGGAGCATCAGGCGGCCGAGCGGCGCATCGGCGAGCTGGGGACGGCGCTCGAGCAGGGGAAGGCCTCGGTGGAGGGAACGCGGGGCGAGCTGGCGCGCGTCGAGTCGGGGCGCGCCGACGCGGAGCGCCGCGCGGCGCAGACCGCGGCGGAGCGCGACCAGCTCGGGCGCGAGCTGGAGCAGGCGCACCGGCAGGGGGAGGCCGACCGCGACCGGATCGCGCGGCTGGAGTCCGAGGTGGTGCGGCTGGCACGGCTAGAGCCGGTGGCGGAGGAGGCGGTGCGGCTCCGCAAGGAGCTGGCGACCTTGAAGGAGCTGGTGCAGCAGCGCGGGGGCGCCGCGGAGGCCGCCGCGCGGGCGGCGCAGACCGCCGCCTCGGACAAGGCGCGGCTGGAGGAGCAGCTCGCCGTCGAGACCGGGCGGCTCTCCGCCACCTCGGCGCGGCTCGAGGCGGAGGCCGCGGCGCAGCGCCGCCGCATCGCAGATCTGGAGGCCGAGCGCGCGCAGCGCAACGCGCAGCTCGAGCAGCTCCAGGGCGAGGTCGAGGAGCGGCGGCGCGCCCTCGCCGCCTCGCAGGCGGAGGCCGAGAAGCGCCAGCAGGCCGAGGTGGCGCGGCTCAAGGCGGCCATGGTGGACCTGGAGAAGCACCTCGAGTCCCGCGCCCGCTCGGAGCTGCAGCTCAAGAAGCGGCTGCAGGAGCTGGAGCGGGCCGCGGCGGCGCGCCCGGCCGGCGCCGCCGATCCCGCCGAGATGGGCCGCCTCAAGCAGCGCATCGCGCAGCTCGAGGAGGAGATCGGCGACCTGCGCGGCGAGAACGACTTCCTGAACGGCGAGGTCGCCCGCTACACCCAGAAGAACAAGGAGCTGGCGGCGCAGCTCGGTCCCAAGCGTGGCTAGCTGGCCGGGGACGGCGGCCCCTCGCCGGGCACGGCCGCGGCGCCCGCCGCTCCGGCGGCGCGGCGGCGGCCCGGCGACAGCAGGTACGCGCCCACGCCGAACGCGGCGATGGCGGCGACCCAGGGGAGCAGCCAGGCGGAGCCGCTGAAGCCGCGCCAGAGCATCCACGCCGAGGCGGCCACGTACACCCCGGCCGCCGCCAGCGCCGCCGCCGCGGGGCGCGGGCGCCCCCGCGGAGCGAGCGCGACGCGGAAGAGCCCCAGCGCGGTGAGCGCGGAGAAGAGGATCAGGATCGCGCTCACGTTGGCGAGGATGTCGCGCAGCGACTGCGTGAAGACGATGACGACCGAGAGCGCGCCCTGGAGCACGATGGCGCCGACCGGCGGGCGGCCCTCGCGCGCGTCGAGCGCGCGCGGCAGGAAGCCGTCCCGCGCCATCGCCGCGTAGACGCGGGGGCCCACGAAGATCATGGCGCTCATGGCGGAGAGGAACACCGCCACGGTGAAGACGGACATCACCCGGGCCGTGCCCGGCCCGATGAGCTGGCGCATCACCGCGTGCGCCAGGGTGACCTGCTCCTGCTCCGGGTTCCCGTAGGCGGTCACGATCCCGGCCTGCTCCGGCGTGAGGTTCGCGACGAAGATCCAGTTCACGGCGAAGTAGAGGAGCGCGACCAGCGCGCAGCCGAGCAGCATGGCGCGCGGGACGGTGCGCTCCGGGACGTGGAACTCCTCCGCGGCGTAGACCACCGCGTTCCAGCCGCTGTAGGCGAACATCACGAAGAGCAGGTTGAAGACGAAGGCGGAGAGCGGGAACCCGCTCCCGGCCGAGGGCGGGTGCCAGGCGGGCCAGGCGCCGCTCCCGAGCGCGAGGCCCACCGCCACGAACCCGGCCAGCAGGATCGCCTTGATCACCACCAGCGCGTTCTGCGTGCGCGCCGAGGTCTCGAGCCCGGCGACGTGGAGGGCGGTGAGCGCCGCCACCAGCCCCGCCGCGGCGAGCTGCACTGCACGAACCGTGAAGTGGTGACCGGCCAGCGAGACGGTCCACTGCGCGGCGAGCCCCGGGAAGACGGTGCGCGCGAACTCGCCGGCGGCGAGCGCGTCGGCCGCCACGGGGGCCGAGAAGCCGACCAGGAGCGAGGCCCAGCCGGAGAGGTAGCCGACCGCGGGGTGGAGGAGCTCGGAGAGGTAGCGGTACTCGCCGCCCGAGCGAGGCACCAGCGCGGCGACGGCCGAGTAGGCCTTCGCGCCGGCCATCGCCAGCACGGCGCCCACCACCCACGCGAGCAGGATGGGGCCCGGCCCCATGGCCTGCGCCATGAACCCCGCCGAGAGGAACACGCCCGCGCCGATCATGTTCGCGGCCACGAGCCCGACGCCGGGCCAGAGGCCCAGCAGGTTCCGCGTTTTCGCGTTCATCGGCCTTCATGGTACATGAGATCCATGCGCTTTCCCCGACCGTTCCCGGGCGCGCTCGCGCTCGTTCTGGCCTTGCCTTCCGCGGCGCTGCCGCGCCAGGCGCCCGCCGGTTCGGCCGCTTCGCCCACGGCTGGCCCGGCGCCCGTCGCCTCGCCCGCCGCCCTGGCGGTGCCCGCCGCGCCCGCGGTGACCGAGGCCCCCGCGGACTTCAGCGCCGACGCCAGGCTGCTCTTCGACGTGGTCACCTGCCCGGACGGCGCGGCGCTGCCTCCGAAGCTCGACGCCGGGACCTGGCGGGCCTACTGCAAGCGCCAGAAGAAGGCGATGGCGAAGTACCGGGACGAGTACCTCCCCAAGGCGAGCGCCTTCCTGGCGAAGCTCCGGCCAGCCGACCTGCCCACCACCGTGGTCTATCCGTTCGGCGGCGGCGACCTCCTCTCGGCGCTCACCACCTACCCGGACGCGCGCGACGTCACCACGCTGTCGCTGGAGCACGCCGGCGATCCCCGGCGCCTGGGGAACATCGCCGACGCGGCGGCGCTGGAGGAGAGCCTCGAGACCATCCGCTCCACCTCGAGCGGCCTCCTCTACGCCAACGACTCGAAGACGGAGAACCTCATGAAGGGGCAGCGGGGCGAGATCCCCGGCCAGCTCGCCTTCTTCATGATCGGCCTGGCGGTGCACGGCTACGAGCCGGTGTCGCTGCGCTTCTTCCGGATCGAGAGGGACGGCAGCCTCCACTACCTCACCGCCTCCGAGATCCGCGAGGCCGACGAGAAGGGGACGGCCCGGCTCCTGCGCGGGCAGTGGACGGCGCCCGACTTCTCGCCGGCGTTCTCCAACTCCGAGATCGTGTTCGTGAGGAAGGGGGCGGACCCGGCCGCCGCCGCGCGCGTCCACCGGCACATCGCGGCGGACCTCTCCGACCCCGCGGTCGCGAAGCACCCGGGCGTGCTGCGCTTCCTCCAGTCGAAGGGACGCGTCGCGGCCATGACCAAGGCGGCGAGCTACCTCCTGTGGCGGGATGACTTCTCCAGGGTTCGCGATTACCTCATCGCCCAGATGGACTTCATGATCTCCGACAGCACCGGGATCCCTCCTCAGTACCTTGCGAAGACGGGGCTCGTGCAGGAGACCTACGGCCGGTTCGAGAAGTCCTTCCTCGAGGCGAGCGAGGCCCACAACCAGGCGTTCGTGGAGCTCTGGTCGTCGCAGCCGCGGCGGAAGATGCCCATCCGCTACGGCTACATCGACGGGTCGGCGGACAACAACGTCCACCTGCTCGTCACGAGGAAGGCGCCGGTGAAGATGTAGCCGATGGCGCCACTCGCCCGGGCCGCGCTCGCGCTCCTCGCCGTGCTCGCAACCGGTGCGTGCCGCGGCCCGCGGGGCCGCGCCGACCGGGGAGCGCTGGCGGACGGCGCGCCCGGGGTCACCGCCCCGCCGGTCCTTCCTGCGCCGGACCAGACCCCGGCCGCAGGCCAGCAGGCGCCCTCCCAGGCCGGGCCGACCTGGGCGCTCCCCGACCGCACGCAGGCACCGTGGTCGCAGACCCAGGCGGCGCCGCTCGGGGTGGGCGAACGGGTGGCGTCGCACGAGGCCGGCGGTGCGCACCTGCGCCTCGGGACGACCGCGGGCGTGGTCCACCTCTGGACGCCGCCCGGCTACGCGCCGCGCACCGCGGGGATCGCCCTCTACCTCCACGGCTACTACACCAACGTCGACCAGGCCTGGGTGGACCACCGGCTCGCGCAGCAGTTCCGGTCGAGCGGCCGGAACGCGCTCTTCGTCGTGCCGGAGTCGCCGTCCTGGAACGGCGAGGACGTGTGGTGGCCGGACCTCGACGCGCTGCTCGCGGAGGTCGCGCGGGTTTCCGGCCTGACGCTCCCGCGCGGCGGCCTGGTGGTGATGGGGCACTCGGGCGCCTTCCGCACCATCCTTCCGTGGCTCGCGACGGACCGCATCGACGAGGTCGTGCTGCTCGACGGGCTGTACCGGGGCGAGGACCAGCTCCAGGCGTGGCTGGCGGCCGCCCCGCCGGACCGACCGCGCCGCCTCCTCCTCGTCGGATGGGAGACGGCGCCGCGGACGGAGAGCTGGCTCACCTCGGTCCCGGACGCCGTCCAGCGCGACCGGATCCCGGCCCGCGCGCCGGGACCTCGTGAGCCGGACCACTCGGCGTCGATCGTCTACCTGCGGTCGCAGCACGATCACATGCAGATCGTCACCAACGGCCGGGTGATGCCCTTGATGCTCCAGCTCACGCGGCTCAGGGGGACTTGAGGCCGGCGTCGCGGTCGCGGTCGTCGCGGTCGCGGTCGCGGTCGCGGTCGCGGTCGCGGTCGCGGTCGCGGTCGAAAGATGACGTCTCGCCACCGCCGCGCTATCTCTGCGGCGATGGCGCGGCCGTTCGGCGTCTACGTCCACTTCCCCTACTGCACGCACCGGTGTCCCTACTGCGACTTCGCGGTCTCGACCGCGAGGCCCCCGGCGGCCGGCCGGTTCGCGCGCGCCCTCCTCGCCGAGCTCCGGCTCCGGGCCGGCGCCTTCGACGGGCTCGAGCCGGTGAGCCTCTACCTCGGCGGCGGAACGCCGTCACTGTGGGACCCGGCGGAGGTGGCGGAGGTGATCGCGGCCGTCCGCAGGAGGTTCGGGCTCGCCGCGGGCGCCGAGGTCACCATCGAGGCGAACCCCGAGTCGACCGACCGGGCACGGCTGTCGGCCTGGCGCGCCGCCGGCGTGAACCGGATCTCGGTCGGCGCCCAGTCCTTCGACCGCGGCGTGCTGGCGAAGCTCGGCCGCCTCCACACGCCCGAGGCGGCCGAGCGGGCGATCCGCGACGCGGCCGAGGTCATGGGGAACGTCAGCGTGGACCTCATCTACGCGGCGCGCCGGTCGACGGTCGAGACGGCGCGGGACGACGCCACCCGCGCCGCGGCGGCGGGCGCGGCCCACGTCTCCGCCTACGCGCTCACGCTCGATCGCGACGTGCTCGCCGAGGAGGTCCCGCTGGCCCGCCTGGCGCGCCAGGGGCGCCTGCCGCTGCCGGGCCCCGACGAGACGGTCGCCCAGTCCGCCGCGATCCGGTCGGCGCTCCGGCGCGCCGGGCTGCTCCGCTACGAGATCTCCAACTACGCGCGCCCGGGGCACGAGTCGGTCCACAACCGCCTCTACTGGGACGGCGAGAGCTACCTGGGGCTCGGCCCGGGGGCGTTCGGCTGCCGGCGTGGCGACGCGGGCGCGGGCACCGTCCGCTACGGCAACGTCCGCGACGCCGACGCGTGGATGGCGGCCGTCGAGGCAGACCGGCTCGCGGCCGCCGACGAGGAGCGGCTCGCGGCCGCCCAGGAGCGGAACGAGCGGCTCATGCTGGCGCTCCGGACGCGGCGCGGCTGCCCCCTGGGCGACCTGTTGCCCGCGCAGGCGCGCGAGGCGGAGACGCTGGTGCGCCGCAGGCTCGCCGTGCGCCGCGCGGGCAGGCTCGTCCTGACGAGCCGAGGCATGGAGCTGCACAGCGCCGTGTCGGAACGGCTCTTCGAGCGGTAGGACCCGGCGGTCCCTCCGGTGGCCGGTGCACCCGCCGCGGCGTGGCTCGGGTAGGATCGGCCCGTGCGCCTCCTCAGGGTGATCCTCCTCGGCCTGGCAGCCGGCGCCGGCGCCTTCCTGGCCTGGAGGGCGCTCGCCGCGCGCGCCCCCGCGCTCCCCGATCCCCCCGCCGTGGCGATGAAGGTCCGCGAGGCTGCGCGCCTCGAGACGCTCGACGTCACGCTCTACAAGAAGGTGACCTTCGCCCCCGAGCCGGGGCCCGCCGGCTCGTTCTGGGGGGACGTCGCCGGGTGGGCCCGGTACACGTTCCGCACGCCGCGCGGCAAGGCGATCGTCTTCGCCGACGCGCACCTGGGCGTGGATCTCGCGAAGCTCGATGCCGGCTCGATCCGGGTCACGGGGCGCGAGGTCGATCTGGTGCTTCCCCCGGTCGAGGTGAGCGTCGAGCTGCGCCCGGGCGAGACCGAGATCATCGGCTCCAACCTCGACAGCGCCGAGACGGCGAAGCTCTTCGAGCTGGCCCGCGAGGCCTTCCGCCGCGAGGTCGCGGCCGATCCGTCCCTCAACGCCAAGGCGCGACGTTCGGCGGAGCGCGCCGTGGAGGCGCTCCTGCTGCGCACGGGGTTCGGCGCGGTCCGGTTCGTGGACCGCCTGCCGGGAGTCCCCGCGGGGTGAAGGCGGGGGAGGGCCTCCGGAGAAAAACCGAAGGCGGCCGCCCGGGGAAGCGGCCGCCTTCGCACGACTGCCTCTCCGCGAGGAGAGGATGCGCCCGTCAGGCGGGCCCTCGAACCGTCACCAGGAACCGCGGCCGCGGCGCGTGGGGGGATACGCGCGCGCGGACGCGGGAGGAGGGATGGCGACGGGCTCGAAGCGAGCAGCGGGAGGGGGGAAGACCGCTCGACCGAGCCGGTAGAACCACTCCACGATGATGACGACGAAGCGCACGAACCCCACGTGTGCAGCCTGCGTGCCGCTTCGGGCGCGGCCTCTCCGCCGTACCCGCCCGTCTTGCCAGCGTTTTCCCTGCGTTTTCCCTCCCGGGGCATCGGGTCGAAGCCGACCCCGGGGTCCGCTCAGCGACCGACCACGATCGGGCGCGCCTGGATCTGGTCGATGGCGGCGACGAATGCCGCGAACTCGGGGTAGCGCTCCGGGGGGATGCGCATCCGGGGGATGTCGAGCTCCTCGTCGCGGACGAGCGCGCCGCCCTCGACGCGTTCGCGGCGGAGGTAGCGGCCGAACGGGCCGGAGACCTCGCGCGCCTCCTCCGCGTGCACCGCGAACCCGGCGGGCGGCACGAACCGGATCCGCTGGTGCGCCCGCTCCGCTGCGGGCACGAGCAGCGGCAGGCTCCGCGCCGCGAGGTGGACGTAGCGTCCTCCGAGGCGGGCGGCGCCGAGGGACGCATCCACGATCAGCGTCCCGTCGCCAGCGGCTCGCGCCAGCGCCGGCACGCTCCCGCGGAACCTCATGGTGAGGGGCGCTTCGGGGTCGTCCTCGCCCTCGAACGCAAACGACTCGAGGGTGAGCCCGCGGAAGTTGCGCGCCAGCAGGCCCTCGACGACCTGCCGGCGCCGGGTGGCGTCGATGCGTTCGAGGGCCCCCTTGACCGCCCCGCCGGCGGCTCCCAGGTGGCGGTCCGAGCCCGAGATGGTCGCGCTGCCGTCGGCGGCGAGCGCGACTTCCAGCTCCTCCTCGCTGCCGTCCGGCGCGGGCGACGCAGGCGCGGTCCGGACCACCTCGGCCGGCTCGCCCGCCGCCGGCAGCACCAGGGCCTCGCAGTCGAGCAGCGTCGACACCAGCGCACCGAAGGGCGCCACGCGGATGGAGGGGTCGAGCCAGATCACGCCCGGCGGCGCGTCGATCCGCAGCAGCGGCGCGCTGAAGAGCGCGGCGGACGGGAAGCGCCAGGCGCTCGGGTCCGCCGAGAACGGCCGCGCCAGGGCGACGCGCGACCGGACGCCCAGCTCGGAGAGGACAGCCTGGAGCAGGAGGAGGCGGCTGCCCCGCAAACGGGAGAGCACCTCGCTCGCATCGTCGGCGAGGCCGGCGCCGCCGCCCAGGATGGTCCGCGACACGCGTGCCCACGCGGCACGCGCCAGCGCCTCGGGCCCCGCTCCCGGTCCCGCAGCGGCGCGAATCTCCGCCGCGAAGGCGCGGATCTCCTCGGTCGGACGGGTCCGGCCGGCGAGCGCGTCGCCCCAGGCGAGCTGCATGGCCTCGCGGCCGCCGCCGACGCCCGCGTGGACGAAGGGGAGGAACTCGGTGAACCCCGGCGCGCCCGGCTCGGGGACCAGCGCGGGCACGCGGCTGCGCTCCATCCGAAACGCCACCCGGTCGCCTTCCACGCGCAGCTCGGGTGGGGCCACGGCGTGCCCGTCCACCTCCAGCCCGAGCCCGGCCGGTGCCAGGACCGCGTAGGTGGACCGGAAGAGCGGGGTCCCGGCGGCGCGGAAGAAGAACGGGTCGGCGACGAAGTCGCCCCTCGCGCCGTGACCGCCCTCCCCCACGCCGCGGAGGTACTCCAGCTCCACGTAGTCGCCCGGCTCGAGCGCGGCGATCGAGATGCTCCCCTTGCCGCCTCCGGTCCCCTCGGGCTCGATCGGGCGCCCGTCCGGCTTCACGGTGCGTACCGCGACGACCTGCGCGCCGGCGGGGACGGAGACCTCTCCGTGCTGCTCCACTCCGGCCTGGTCCATCACCTGGAAGATCTGGTGGACCCGCTCGGTGGCGGTGCCCCCCGGGTAGAGGGCGATCGCCATCGCGTCGAGCACCATCGCGCTCGAGGTGTCCACCCTGGGCCGGTCGGCCTCCCAGGCGCGGATGGCGGCGCGGCCGTCCACGGCCTCGGAGGCGAGGACCTCGGCACCGTCCTCCACCGCCAGCGCGCGCCGCAGCGCCAGGTCCGAGCCGTCGAGCGCCAGGGCCCGCTCCCGCGCGGCGCGCGCACCCTTCGCGTCACCGAGCAGCTCGCGCGCGTCGGCGAGGCGCGTCGCGATGCGCGGGCTCTGGGGCCAGACGGCGGCGATCCGCTCCAGCTCCGCGGCCGCCCCGCGCGCGTCCCCCGCTGCGACCAGCGCGCCGGCTCGCGCCAGCGCCGGCTCGACGGCCGCCGGCCTCGCCCGTCCCACGGGCGCGAGGGCCTCCAGGGCGCCGGCCGCGTCGCCGCGCGCCACCAGGTGCTGGGCGAGCCGCTCGCGTCCGCCCGGGCACGCGGCCCGCGCCCGTGCGATCTCGTCGGCGCGCTTCACCGCGTCGCGCCGCCGGGCGAACTCCTCCTGGAGCGCGAGCACCTCGCAGCCTCCGCCCGCCACGGCCGCCTCGCCGGCGAGCGCCTCGGCGCGCTCCAGGAGGCCCCGCGCCTGCGCCACGCGCGACCTGGCCGCGAGCGCCGCCGGCCGGCGCGACGCCGCCTCGGGGAGGGAGGCGAGCAGCTCCTCGGCGTCGTCGGCACGCTGGCTCTCGCGCAGGATGTCGGCG
This sequence comes from Anaeromyxobacteraceae bacterium, assembly GCA_035519395.1. Taxonomy (GTDB): domain Bacteria; phylum Myxococcota; class Myxococcia; order Myxococcales; family Anaeromyxobacteraceae; genus Anaeromyxobacter. The sequence goes on from DATIWK010000220.1 coordinate 9,622, forward strand.
AGCTCGATGCGGGCCTCGGCGTCGCCCGGGTCGAGCTCCACCGCGCGGCGCAGCTCCGCCTCCGCGCGGGAGCGCGCGATCTGGTCGTCGAGGGTGGGGTCGCCCCGCAGGGCGTCGCCCCGCGCGCCGTGGAGCGCCGCCGAGCCCGGCACGGCGGTGATGCCCTCGGCGAGGAGCGCCTTGGCCGCCTCTCGATCGACCGGGAGCGCGCTCCTCCCGGCGAGGAGGCGCGAGACCGCGAGCCCACCTTCCTCCAGCGCCGCGGCGAGCTCGCGTGCCGTCGCGATCGGCTCCGGGACGGCGCCGGCGACGGTGGCCGGCAGCGGGCCGGGCGTGGTCGGGCGGAACGAGGCGTCCGACGCGGCGCCGTCGGCGCGGGCGAAGGAGAGGCGGAACCCGCTCCGTCCCCCGGCGCGCGCCAGCTTGACGAGCAGGCGGTGCGCCCCGGCGGAGAGAGCGAGCGGGACGTGCTCGAGCGTGGCGCGGTGGGCGACCCAGGCGCGGCGCTCCGCGACGGGGCGCCCGTCCACGAACACGCGGACGGAGGCGGTCGCGCCCACCGCCACGAGGTAGCGCCCGCCCCGGGCGAACGTCGCCTCCGCGGCGAGGTAGTAGACGTCCCGCCCCGGCGGCTCGCCGTCGAGCCAGGCGGTCCCGTCCGGCGCCGGGAGCGTCCGCGACACGGCCTCGGTGAGCGGAGCCCCCGGAACGCGCGCCGGCAGCTCGCCGGTCTCCGGCGCGAACGGCCAGTCGAAGTCGAGCGCGTGCCATGGGCTGAAGGGCCCGGCCAGGGTCCAGACCGGCACGGCGCCGTTCTCGGCCTCGAGGGCGACGGCGCGGTCGAGATCGCCGAGCGCCTCCGCGGCGGCGGAGCACGCCACCCGCGCCCGGTACGCGGCGATGCCACCGAGCCTGCCGGAGGTCAGCAGCGGCGCCAGCCCGGCCCCGATCTCGCGCGCCCGCTCCGGAGCCACGTCGGCCAGCTCCGCGAGCCGCCGCAGCGCAACCAGCGCGAGGGCGTGATCCGGGGCGCCCGTCACCAGGGCCAGCCACTGCGCCGTCTCGTCTGCGTCGTCCAGCCCCCGCCGCGCCAGGAGGGCCGCCCCGGCCCGGGCCCACGGATCGCGCGCGTCGCGGGCCAGCGCCGACTGGAGGCGCAGGCCGGCCGAGGCCGCGTCGCTCCGGACGACGAGGAGCTCCAGCGCCTCGCGGGAGGCGGCGGACGCGCCGGCGGCGCCGAGCCCCGGGGCGACGGCGCGCCCGGGAGCGCAGGCCGCGAGCGCCCCGGCCGCGATCGCCAGCGCGGCGCCTCGCCAGCGGGCGGCGATCATCGCGCGGTCTCCTGCGCGCGCGGCGCGATCCGCACCTTGCGGCCGAAGGCGCGGTCGAGGGACGCCACGAACTCCCGGAAGGCGGCGTAGTCCCTGGTCGAGACGCGCGCCGACTTGAAGGTCACGTGCCCCTCGGCCACCAGCGCCGGGCCCTCGGCCCGGTAGCGCACCTCGTAGCCGCCGAAGGGCGTGTCGGCGACGGCGGCCTCGGGCACCTCTACCGCTGCCCAGCCCTCCGGGAGCGTGTAGCGGTAGGTGAAGCGGTTCTGGACCGGGTCGCCGAGGATCAGGTCGAAGCGCCGGGAACCGAGCGACGCGTACGACTCGGTGTATCCGCTGGCCTCGCCGAAGGGCGTGAACACCAGCCCTCCGTCGTAGTGCCGGGCGTAGCGCGGGACCGCCATCTCGAACTTCATCGCCACGTCGTCCTCGATGCGCCCCAGGTCGGACATGCCCAGGGTGCGCACCTCGAGCCCGGGGAAGGTGCGGTTGAACGCCTGCTCCAGGACCGCGCGCCGGTCGTTCTCGGTCTGGTACGCGCGGCGGTACCCTGGCGCGGACGTGCCGGCGATCCGCGAGGCGCCCTTCACCTCGGCGCTGCCGTCGGCGGCGAGGGCGATCTGGAACTCGCTCGCGACCAGGTTGTCCGCGGGGGTGGCCTCCGGGACGTAGCCGAAGCGGGCCGGCGCGTCGGGGTTCACCACCAGCACCGTCGCGCCGCGGTCCTCGCCCGGGAGGTCGCGCGATCCGGAATACGCCGCGGTGCCGTCGAGCCACAGGTCGAACCGCGGCACGTAGAGGATGGCGTGGTTGAAGACCGCGAGCGAGGCAGGCGCCTCCGGCATCCGCCCCAGGCGGCGCATGCGCAGGAGCACGATGCGCGAGTCGATCCCGAGCGACTCGAGCAGCGCGTGCATGAGGCTCGCCTTGTCCTTGCAGTCCCCGAAGCGCCGGGAGAGCACCTGGTCGACGCGGTAGGGCTTGAACCCGTGGATCCCGAACTCGAGGCCGACGTAGCGCGTCTGCGAGACGACGAAGTCGTAGACCGCCTTGACCAGCGCGAGCGCGGTCTCGTCGGACAGGGCGCCGCGCCCCGCCGACCCCGCGCCGTTCCCGCCGTTGCGGCCGGCCTTGCCGCCCCGGGCGGCGGCCCGCGCCTCCAGCACCGGGGCGGCGATCCGGTTGGCGGTCGCGCGGACCTCCTCGCTGGGGCGGAGCTGGTCCCGGACCAGCCCCCAGTAGAACCGGCCCACCTGCTCCCAGTCCCCGTAGGTCGAGACGTGGACGTACCGCGCGACCTCGCTCCACCCCGGCATGGCCGGCTCCGCGTCGATCCGCGGGAGGTCCTTCGCGCTCCAGCGGTGCTCGACGACGCCTCCGGGCAACGCGCGCGCGGCATGGGCCACGCCCGGCGGCGCGTTGGCGTGGATGGGCCGCTCCTGCGGGACGAGGAGCACGTAGTCGACGCGCAGCTTCCGCTCGCCGCCGTCGAGGAAGGTCACGTCCCCGAAGTAGTCGGAGAGGAGGTTCTCGCCGGCGACGTCGTCCACGCGCCAGGCCAGCTCCAGGACGTCGCCGGGCTCGAGGGACGGGAACCGGAGCGTCCGCGCGCGGGTGTCGTAGTAGAGCCGGTACCAGGGCTCGCTCGCGCTCTGCTCGCTCTCGTCGTAGGTCTCGGTGGAGCCGCCGTCCCTGCCGAGGACGCGGGCGCGCTGGATCTTGATCTCCTGCCGGTCCGGCACGTAGCCGATGGTCCGCTGCCGGAACTCGTCCGCTCCGCGCCGCGTGCCGATCTTCACCACCACCTGCTCGAAGGTGGAGGAGAGGCCCGAGGGGAAGACCTTCGTCACCTTCACCTCGGAGAGCACCAGCGCGTCCTCGTCGGGGGCGAGCCCGGGCGCGGCGGCGGCCAGGGCGCGGCCGTCGGCGAGATACGGCCGCTCGAACCGCTCGCGCTCCGGCTCGAGGGACCGGACGATCTCCTTGAGCTGCGGGTTCTGCGGGCGGAGCTCCAGCGCCTTCTGGAGATCGGCGAGCGCCTCGCGCGCCCGCCCCGCCGCCAGCCGCGTGCGGCCACGCCGCTCCCAGCCGTCGGCCTCGTCGGGCGCGATGCGGAGCGCGGCGGCGTAGGCTTCCTCCGCCTCGTCCGCACGCCCGTTGGCCGCGAGCACGTCCCCGAGCTGCAGCCGCAGGGCCACGTCGGACGGGTCGAGCCGGAGCGACTCGCGCTCGACGGCGACGAAGCCCTCCACGTCGCCGCGCTCGAGCAGCAGCCGCGCCAGCGTCCCGCGCGCCTGCGGGTCGTCGAACCGGAGGGCGACGAGCTTCCGCAGGAGCAGCGCCGCCTGGTCCAGGCGCGCGAGGCGCCGCGCCATGCGCGCGGCCTCCTCCACCGCCGCGGGCGAGGTCGGGAAGCGCTCGGCCGCGTCCTCCGCGGCACGCGCGGCGCGGGCCTGCATCCCGGCGCGATCCCAGGCGCGGGCCAGCAGCGCCGGCGGCTCGGCCCAGCCGGGCGCCAGCGCGGCGGCGCGCGACGCGAGGCGGACCGCCTCGACGGCGCGCCCCTGATCCAGCTCCTCCCGCGCCAGCGCCAGGACCACGCGCGGCTCCCCGGGGGAAACCGCGGCCGCCGCGTCGAGGTGGACGCGGCGCCGGCCGTGCTCCTCCTCCTCGGCCACCGCGCGCAGCCGTGCCTCGACCCAGTCCGGCGCCAGCTCGACGGCGCGTCGAACCTCGACCAGCGGCCGGTGCTCGCGGACGTCCGCCGAGAGCCGCTCCCCGAGCGCGGCGGCGAGGTCCAGGCGGGCCTGCGCCTCGGCGCGCCGAGCGGCCGCGCCGCGATCGCGCGCCAGCGCACTGGCGCGCGCCTCCAGCTTCGCGACGGCGCCCTCGATCCTCGCGGGCGCCTCGCCGGGCGGCGGCGCCGGCGGGAGCGGCGACCCCTCCTGCGGCGTCGGGGTCCGCGGCTCGCCCCGCTCGTCGGCGAGGCGCAGGTAGAAGCCCATGCGGCCGTCCTGGTGGCAGAGCTTCACCAGGATCCGGTTCGCGCCCTTGCGCAGGGTGACGGCCGCCCCCGCCTGGTCGAGGCGAGGCGGGTGGTAGCCGGGATCGGCCAGGGCGCGGGCGCCGTTCACCCAGACCTTGGCGGCCCCGCTCCCGCCGAACCAGAGCTGGACGCGCTCGTCCCTGGGCGCGTCCAGCACGGCGAGCGCGTAGGCGACCACCTCGCGCGCGGGCCGGAGCGCGGCGCCGAGGTGCACGAACCCGTCGACCACGGCCTCGGGGGGCAGGTCGCGCCAG
>DATIWK010000221.1:0-20996 GCA_035519395.1 Anaeromyxobacteraceae bacterium
GCGCTCCCGGCCGTCCCACCCCCGGGGGAGTCCTGGAGCGGGAGGGGCGAAGCGCCTCACCTGCGCGACCCACCCAGAGGCGTCGCGGACCCACGGTTCGGGTCCACCGCCGTCCGGCCTGGTCGTGCATTTTCCCAGGTATTCGGCGCATTCCTCCCCGCGCCCGCGCAGTCCTCCCTCGAACCGGCGATCCCCCCGCCGTTGGTGCCGCTGTTGCACAGCGCCGGTCCATCCCGACCCCCGGGACCACCACTGAGGTCACGACACCCACATGCAAAAGCAAATTCTTGCGCTCGCAGCGCTCCTGCTCGCCGCGTTGCCCGGCGCCGGCCGCGCCCAGGCCGCCGCCAAGAAGGTCCTCTTCATCAACTCGTACCACGAGGGCTATCCGTGGAGCGACGGTGAGGAGCGCGGCGCGAAGGCCGCCCTGCAGGGCTCCGGCGCCGAGCTGCGCTTCTTCCGGATGGACACCAAGCGCCACCAGGAGGAGGCCTTCCGCGTGAAGGCCGGCGAGAAGGCGCGCGCCGAGATCGAGGCCTTCAAGCCCGACGTGGTGATCCTCTCGGACGACCCGGCCGTCCAGTACGTCCTCAAGCCCTTCTACAAGGACGCGAAGATCCCGTTCGTCTTCTGCGGCGTGAACTGGGACGCCTCGAAGTACGGCCTGCCCTACAAGAACGCGACGGGCATGCTGGAGGTCGCGCCGGTGAAGGAGCTGGTCCAGAACCTGCGCACCTACGCGAAGGGCCCGCGCCTCGGCTACCTCACCGTGGACTCCGAGACCGAGCACATCGAGGAGCCGAACTACCAGCGCGTCATCGGCACGCCGTTCGCGGCGGTGACGTTCGCCAAGACCTACGCGCAGTGGAAGGCGGCGTTCCTGGAGATGCAGTCGAAGACGGACATGATCCTGCTCGGCAACAACGCGGGCATCAACGACTGGAACGAGGCGGACGCGAAGGCGGTCGTCCTCGCCAGCTCCAAGGTCCCGTCCGGCTGCGCCTACGACTTCATGATGCCCTACGCCATGCTGGGCTTCACCAAGATCGAGGAGGAGCAGGGCGGCTGGGCCGGCAACACCGCCCTGGCCATCCTCAAGGGCGCCTCGCCGGCCTCCATCCCCATCACCGAGAACAAGCAGTCGAAGATCCTGATGAACCCGAAGCTGGCGGCGGCCGCGGGCGTGGTGTTCCGCCCCGAGATCGTCCGCGCGGCCCAGGTCGTCAACCCCTGAACCAGGCGGGCGCGGGCGCCGCCGTGCGCCCGCGCCACCGCGCCGTCCACCACACGGGAGCGCGCATGCTCATCCGAAGCAAGGTCACCGGCATCCAGTCGGCCATGATGGTGGTGGGGTTCGCCGCGATGCTGGGCGTGGTCTACGCCTCGGCGTCGAGCATCATCAACGAGAAGGACGACGCGCTCTACGGCGAGCGGCTCGACGCCGCCAGCGGCCAGCTCGAGCAGGAGCAGGCGAGCCTGGAGAAGACCGGGCTCGGCGGGGTGGACGCCTACGTGCAGGGCGCGCAGCGCAGCGTGCTCGACGCGCTGGCCAAGCGCTACGGCGCCAGCCCGGACGCGACCTTCTTCGTGCTCGATCGCGAGGGGAAGGTGCTGGTCCACCCCCGGCTCGCGCCCGGGACGCCGTTCGGCGCGACGCTCTCCGCGGAGGGCGGCGGCGAGGCGACGCTGCGCACCACGCTCGACGGCCAGGCCACCTGGCTCGCCTACCGCCCCTTCAAGCCCTGGGGCTGGACGGTGGGATGGGCGGTGCGCGAGGACGTGAAGTACGGGGTGCTCCACCGCTTCGTGCGCGACCTGCTCGGCGTCGGCCTGGTCTCGGTGGCGCTGGCGGTGGTGGTGACCTTCCTGATGGTGAAGCGCCTCCTCGCGCCGACGGCCTCCATCGTCCGCACCGCCGAGGCCATCGGCGCCGGCGACATGACCGTCCACATCGAGGTGGGCTCCGACGACGAGGCGGGCCGGGCGCTCGGGGCGATGCGAGAGATGGTGACGCGGCTCGGCCAGGTGATCGCGGACGTGCGCAGCGGCGCCGAGGCCCTCCAGGGCGCCTCCGACCAGGTCTCCTCCACCGCCCAGACGCTGTCGCTCGGGACCGGCGACCAGGCGGCGTCGGTCGAGGAGACCACCGCGCAGCTCGAGCAGATGAGCGGCTCCATCGCGCGCAACGCCGACGGCAGCCGCGAGACGGAGCGCGTCGCCTCGGGCGGCGCCCGCGACGCCGAGGAGAGCGGGCGGGCCGTCGCCGCCACCGTGCAGGCGATGCGCTCCATCGCCGAGAAGATCGGGATCATCGAGGAGATCGCCTACCAGACCAACCTCCTGGCGCTGAACGCCGCCATCGAGGCGGCGCGCGCGGGCGAGCACGGCCGGGGCTTCGCGGTCGTGGCCGCCGAGGTCCGCAAGCTGGCCGAGCGCAGCCAGGGAGCGGCGAAGGAGATCGGCGCCGAGGCGGCGTCGAGCGTGCAGGTCGCCGAGCGGTCCGGCACGCTCCTCGCCGCGCTGGTGCCGGCCATCGGGAAGACCGCGCAGCTGGTGCAGGAGGTGGCCGCGGCGTCCCGCGAGCAGGCCCAGGGCGTTCTCCAGATCACGCAGGCGATGGGGCGCGTGGACCAGGTCACGCAGCGCAACGCGGCGGCGGCGGAGGAGCTGTCCTCCACCTCCGAGGAGCTGGCCAGCCAGGCCGGCGCCCTGCGGCAGGCGGTGTCCTTCTTCCGCGTCGAGGGAAGCGACCGGCGCGACGCGGGACGCGGCCTCGCCGACTTCCCGTCCCGTCGCGCGGCGGGGGAGCGGGCCAAGCTGACGGCGTAGGCGCGGGTTCGGCCGGGCCCGGGCCGGCCACGCCCGGGTGGCCCGGCTACGCCGCGCGCTCGCCGGACGCGGTGCGGATGGTCTCGACGAGCTGCGCGATGCCGAACGGCTTCGCGACGAAGGCGTCGGCCGGGATCGCCTTGCGCGACTGCGGGCCGGGCGGGAGCCCCGTCACGATCACGATCCGGACGCCGGCGTAGCGCGGCTCGGCGCGGATCGCCGCCGCCACCTGCTTGCCGTCCAGACCGGGCAGCATGAGGTCGAGCAGCACCACGTCGGGACGGGGCTCCAGCTCGACGCGCCGGAGGGCGGCGTGACCGTCGGCGACCGCCGACACCTCGAACCCCTCGCTCTCCAGGAGCTCGCACATGTTCTCGCGCAACGCCTCGTTGTCGTCGACGACCAGGATGCGGAGCACGCGGTGCGGGACCATGTGGGCCCCGAGAGGATAAGAGACTCCCCCGGGTGGGGCAACGCGAACTGGCCCGGGGCGGTCCGGTGGAGACGAGACCCAGCGCGGTCCGGGGCGGTGCAAGGCGCGGCGAACCTCGCGGGCGGCCGGCGCAGGTCCCGGCGGCCCGGGGGAGCACGACCCGGAGTGCGAATTCACCCGGAGCGCGAACCCGGCGGAGTCGCCCAACCCCGCGTCCGGACGGCCATCGGCCGGGCCGGCACCGCGGCCGGCGCGGGCGCACGCCGTGCACGTCCCACGCGCCATGGACAGAGTCTCGATCACCGTGCACCAGGGGAAGTCCGTCGTCGTGCTGGACTTCAAGGCCTGCAAGCCGGCCGATTACGCCGCGATCGTGGCCGAGGCGACGAAGGTCATCACCGCCCATCCGCCGAAGACCGCGCGCGTCATCTCCCAGTTCGACGAGGCGCGCTTCGACCCGTCCGTCGTGCTGCTCATGGAGCGGTTCGTCCGCCGGGTGACGCCGCACATGGCCGCCAACGGCCTGGTGGGGATCACCGGGCTGCGCAAGGTCGCGTTCCTCGGGATCCGCCCGCTCTACAAGTGCCCGGCGGAGCTCTTCGACACGCTCGACGCCGCGAAGGACTGGCTCGCGTCTCGCTGACGGCGCCGGATCCGGGCCCGCCCGAGATCCGCCGCGGACCGGAACGGCGCTGCCGCGCCGCTTCCGGGACGCGTCGCGTCCGCCGGCCGTCCTCCACCGTGCGCCGCTCCGCCGCCGCCGCTACATCGGGCGGGGGCCCGCAGGAGTCGCGGCGGGCGTCCGCGCCGCGCCGATCGCCTGGTGGAGGGGAGGAGGAAGGCCGTGACCCCGACCGAGCGGGCGATCGCAGGGCTGCCGCCGCACCTCCGCCGCTTCGTCGTCGCGCAGGACTACGGCGCGTACACGCCGCGCGATCACGCCGTCTGGCGCCACGTGCTGCGCCGCCTGACCGCCTTCCTCGCCACGCGGGCGCACCCGCGCTACCTCGCGGGGCTGGCGGAGACCGGGATCGGGGTGGAGCGGATCCCGAGCCTCGACGAGATGAACGAGAAGCTGGCGCGGGTGGGGTGGACCTGCGTCGCGGTCCGCGGCTTCGTCCCGCCCGCGGTCTTCACCGAGCTCCAGTCGCTGCGCGTCCTCGCCATCGCCGCCGACATCCGGACCCACGAGCACATCGAGTACACCCCCGCGCCCGACATCGTCCACGAGAGCGCCGGCCACGCTCCCTTCGTCTCCGACCCGCGCTACGCCGAGTACCTCCAGCGCTGCGGCGAGGTCGGCTTCCGCGCCATCGCCTCCGCGGAGGACCAGGCGCTCTTCGAGGCGATCCGGAACCTCTCCATCGTGAAGGAGGACCCGTCGGCGGGCGAGGGCGAGGTGGCCCACGCCGAGGCGCGTCTCCGCGCCACGGCCGGCGGCGTCCGCGAGGACTCGGAGTCCACGCGCGCGAGCCGGCTCTACTGGTGGACGGCCGAGTACGGGCTGGTGGGGTCGCTGGAGGCGCCGAAGCTGTACGGCGCCGGTCTGCTCTCGTCCATCGGGGAGGCGGCCCACTGCCTCACGCCGGCGGTGAGGAAGCTCCCGCTCGTCCCGGCCTGCGCCGACCTCGCCTACGACATCACCCGGATGCAGCCGCAGCTCTTCGTGGCGCGCGACTTCGAGCACCTCTTCGAGGTCCTGGAGACGTTCGTCGCCACGCTCTCCTGGCGCGTCGGCGGCGACCACGGCCTCGACGAGGCCATCCGTGCACGATCGGTGAACCACCTCGTCCTCTCCGGCGGCGCGGAGGTCTCGGGCCGCGTGGTGGAGCGGATCGAGGGTCCGGAGGAGACCGCGCCGGGGCTGCGCACGGCGGTGGCGCGGCTCGCCGGTCCGGTGCTGGCCTCCCGCGGCGGCCGCGCGGCGGGGAAGCCCTGGCCGGGCGAGGCGCTGGTGGCGTTCGGGCGCGCGCAGGTCCCCGAACGCGGCGCCTTCGACGTGGCCCTGGGCGGCCTGGCGCTGCGAGGGTTCGCGGTGGGCGGCGGCGAGGTGGTGGACCTGCGGGGGACGCTCGGGGGCGTGCCGCTCGATCTGCCCACCTGGGCGCTGCTCTTCGTGGCGGACGGGCTGCGCTCGGTGGCGGGCGGCCCGGCCGATCCGGGCTCGTGGGACCGCTGGTTCGGCGAGCTCTCGTCGTTCGGCGAGGGCGAGGGCGAGGCCCGGGCGCGAGCGCGCAAGGCCGCGGCGCTCTCCCCCGAGCTGGCCGGCCTGTACCTGGAGGTGCGCCGCATGCGCGAGGCCGGCGCCGCCGACGCCGGGCGGCTGGCGGAGGTCCGCGCGCGCGCCGCGGAGTGGCCGGACGACTGGCTCCTGGCGCGCGAGGTGGACGAGCTGGCGGGTCGGTCCGGGCAGGCGGAGCCCGCCCCGCAGGGCGCCTGAACGGGAGTGCGGACCGTCAGCTCAGGCGCTTCGGCGGCGCGGGACGGCGACGGGCGCTCCGCTCCGGCGCCTGCTGCGGCGCGGAGCGGCGCGCCAGGTGCGCGCCGAAGGGGAGGTCGTTCACCCGGATGTGGAACCGGAGCCACTCCGGGGCCCGCGTGCGGATCCAGTCCGCCACCGCCGGCGTCGGGCCGTGCAGCTCCAGCTCGCCGCGCATCTGCGTCAGGTCGGCGGTGAACAGCTCGTGCGCCGCCTTGTGCCGGGTCCGCTCGGGATAGAGCGTCTCCTCCATGAGCGCCTCCTCGGCGGCGAGGTGCTCGAGCAGCGCGTCGGCGAAGCCGGCGACGGCCGACCGGACCGCGGCGGCCGCGCCGGCGTCGAGCGCCACGGCCGCCTCCTCCAGCCGGCGGAAGAGGCCCACGTGCTGCTCGTCGAGCAGCTCGTGGTTCAGGGTCAGCTCGGGGCTCCATTCGGCCATGGGGCATCCCCTCCCAGGAGTCATTCACAACATCACGCCACCGCGACGACCGGCAAGTCCCCGGTGACGGCGACGCGAGCCGGGGGCCCCCACCGAGGCCGCGCGGCCACGCGCACCGCCGTCGAGGGGCCTCGGCAGCGAGGCTCGCCGCGGTTCCCCGGCGCTCCCGGGCAGAGGAAGGCCCGCCGGGGCCGGGCACGCGGTCGCGCGCGGCTGCATGGGGAGCGCCGAGGAGGTCGCGACATGGCAGCGATGAAGGCGGGCGTCCTCGGAACGGGCGACGTGGGGCGGGTGCTGGCGGGCGGGCTGGCGGGGCTCGGCCACGCCGTCACGCTCGGCTCCCGCGACGCCGGGAAGGCGCGCGAGGTCGCCGCGAAGGCGGGGAGCGGCGTCCAGGGCGGCACCTTCGCCGACGCGGTGAAGGGGGCGGACCTGGTGGTGCTGGCGACGAGCTGGGCGGGGGCGGAGAACGCGCTGAAGCTCGCGGGAGGGCCGGCGGCGTTCGCTGGCAAGGTGGTGATGGACGCCACCAACCCGCTCGACCTCTCGCAGGGTCCGCCGCCGAAGCTCAACCCCGCGGGCACCGACTCGGCAGGCGAGCGCGTGCAGCGGTGGCTCCCCGGCGCGAAGGTGGTGAAGGCCTTCAACATGGTCGGCAACGCCCACATGGTGAAGCCGCAGTTCCCGGGCGGTCCCCCGGACATGCTCGTCGCGGGAAACGACGAGGGCGCCAAGAAGGCCGTCACGGAGGTGGCGCGCGGCCTGGGGTGGAGCGTCGTCGATCTCGGCGGCATCGAGTCGGCCCGGTGGCTGGAGGCGCTCGCGATGGCGTGGATTCTGTACGGGTTCAAGACGAACACCTGGAACCATGCCTGGAAGCTGCTGAGGAAGTGACGGGCCGCGGCGCCCGCTCTGACCCTCCCGCCCCATGACGGCCGGGGCGCGTGCTCCCTCAGCCCGCGGCGATCGCGCGGAAGCGGCGCAGCGCCGAGCCTTCGCGGGTCAACGCGCCGGGGGCGGCCCCGCGCGGCCCCGGATGGCCTCCGCCCTTCTGCAGCTCGCCTCGTCGCCGTACCCGCACGCCTCCTCGAGGTAGGCGAGGCCGCGCTCGGGATCGGCCGGGCCCCCGATGCCGCGGTACGCGGAGTAGGCGAGCCGGGCCGCGGCCCACGCCGCGTCGTGCCGCGCGGGCTCGCGGATGGCCTCCGGCCCGTCCGCCGCGAGCGGCCGGAGGAGCTCGAGCGCGCCGGCGAGGTTGCCGTCGACGGCGAGGAAGTGACCCCGGAAGAGGCGGACCAGCGGCGGGTCCACGCCGCGCACGCCGGCCGCCGCGACCAGCCGGCGCAGCGCGGTCTCGTCGCCGCGCTTCCAGGCTGCGAAGACCTCGCGGTCGACCCGCTCGGCATCGCGCTCGGCCGCGGTCGTCTGCCACCGCGTCGGCGCGGACCTCGGCCACGCCGCGGCGGCGCAGAGCGCGAGGAGCGCCGCGCCCCAGACCGCCCAGGCCAGTCGTCCCCGCGGCGCCGGGCGCGTCATCAGCCACGCCGTGGCCCAGCCCGCCGCGAGCCCGCCCGTGTGCGCCCACTGGTCGAGCGGCAGGCCGGCCGCCCCGATCGCGGCCCAGACGGCGAGCTGGACGCCGAGCACGATCGTCCCCCGGTCGGTCAGGAAGGCGCGCCACGACCCGAGCGCGCGGCGGTGAAGCGCCAGCGCCGCGCCGATGACGCCGAAGAGCGCGCCCGACGCCCCCACGGAGACCCGGTCCTGCAGGAGCAGCGACGAGGCCGACGCGGCGAGGCCGCTCGTGACGTACACGGTGAGGAAACGGCGCGATCCCAGGGCGCGCTCGAGGCCGCGGCACCACGGCACGCCGAAGATCACGTTGAGGGCGAGGTGCACCAGCCCGGCGTGGAGGAACACGGCGGCGGCGAGCCGCCAGGGCTCGCCCGCCCAGACCTGCGAGCGCTCCAGCGCGCCGGCGCGGACCAGCGTGTCCACGTCGAAGAACCCCCACGGCTCCGGCGGCGGCCCGAGGTGGAAGGTCCAGGCGAAGCCGGCCAGGTCGAGGGCGACGAGCGCGAACGTCGCGGGCGCCCCGCGGACGCGGTCGAGGAGCCGGGGACGGGCGCGGGAGGGGGGTGCGTCCACGGGCGGGAACATAGCCTCGGGCCGGAGCGGCGTGTGGGTCGCCGGCGGCCCCGGCGGTGGGGGTCCGCGCGGGGGCGCGCAGCCCCCGTGCGGCTGACCTGGACGCGCCGTTCCGGTAGGATGGATGGGCGCGATGGGCCAGGCCGAGTTCATCGTCAACCCCAGGCGCGCGCCGAGGGCGCCGGCGCGGTGCCAGGCGCATGTCTCGCTCCCGGGCGGCGGAGGCTGGGCGTCCGAGACCGAGGACATCGGACCGCGCGGGTGCCAGGCGACGGCGCCGCAGCCGGTCGCGAAGGGCGAGCCGATCGCCATCCTGGTGAAGAACGACGCCGTTCCCGATACACTGAAGGTGACGGGCCGGATCGCGTGGTGCAGCCCCCAGGCCCCCTGGCGCGTGGGCATCGCCTTCGACGACCACCTCGTCGCGGCGACCACCCGCTGGTTCGAGAAGCTCCTCCTGGCGCACCCGGGGATGGGGGCCTACCGGCGCGTCCCGGAGCGGATCCCGCTCGACGCCACCATCTTCCTCGGGCCGCCGCCGCGGTTCCTCGTCGACTTCACCGCCGAGGAGGTGACGGTGCTCCGCCAGATCGCGAGCGGGATCTCGGTGGACGACCTGCGCGTCCGGCTGCGCGACCGGTGGGCCACCGCGCTGCGCGCGTTCTTCTCCCTGCTGGCGCGCGGCCACGTCACGCTCACGCGCGGCGGATCGGTCCACCCCGACTCCTGGAAGAAGATCCTGAGCGAGCTGGAGGCGGCGCTCGCGCTCGAGGCGCTCGGCCGCGAGGCGTCCCCCGTCGCCCCGCCACCGCTACCCGCCGCGACGCCGCCGCCCGTCCGCGGCGCAGCCCGCGCCGCCTGGCCCCCGGGCGCGCCCGAGGCGGACGACGAGGGCTCCGGGGAGCGGGTGCTGGTCGGCCTCGACGAGATGAAGCCGGCCGCGGACTTCCAGGGAGCCGGCGTCGGCTGGCGCCAGCCGCGCGCGCGCTCCCCCGAGGCCCAGTCCTGCTTCGAGCGCGCCCTCCACGAGATCGAGGCGGGGCGCGTGAGCGCCGCGCTGGCCCTCCTGCGCCGGGCGATCGCGCTCGCGCCGGGCGACCCGGAGATCGCGAAGGCGCTCGGCCAGATCGCCTTCCGCGACCGGCCACCGCAGGTCTGAGCGGCCGATCAGCCGCGCCGGCGCGAATCTGGACCGATGCGGACCAGATTTCCCGAGGGATTCCGGGCCGGTACCTATTGACGGCGCGCCCCCTGGACTGGTACCACGCACCTCCCGGCGCACGCCGGCCTACCGCACAAGAGGTCGCACCCGCTCATGTACAAGATCGTCCGCCGCGAGGCCTTTTCCGACACGACCTTCCTCTGGGAGGTCCACGCCCCCGACGTCGCCCGGTCCGCCCATCCCGGCCACTTCGTGATGCTCCGGCTGCACGACGGCTCGGAGCGCATCCCGCTCACGGTCGCCGACTTCGATCGCGAGAAGGGCACCATCACCATGGTCATCCAGTCGCTGGGGAAGACCACGGTGGAGATGCGCGACAGGTACGAGCAGGGCGACGTGTTCGAGGATTTCGTCGGCCCGCTCGGCGTCCCGCAGCACGTCGGCAAGTTCGGTCACGTGGTCCTGGTCGGCGGCGGCCTCGGTGTCGCCCCCGTCTACCCGCAGCTCCGCGCCTTCAAGGAGGCCGGCAACCGCACCACCGGCGTCATCGGCTTCCGGAACAAGCAGCTCGTGTTCTGGGAGGACAAGTTCAAGAAGTACTGCGACGACCTCGTGGTCTGCACGGACGACGGGTCCTACGGGAAGCCCGGCTTCGTGACGGCGGCGCTGAAGGAGATCCTGGAGAAGGACAAGCCGGACCTGGTGGTGGCCATCGGGCCGCTCCCCATGATGAACGCCTGCGTCGAGACCACCCGCCCGTTCGGCGTGAAGACCATGGTCTCGCTCAACGCCATCATGGTGGACGGCACCGGCATGTGCGGGTCCTGCCGCGTCACCGTGGGCAAGGACGTGAAGTTCGCCTGCGTGGACGGCCCCGACTTCGACGGCCACCAGGTGGATTTCAAGGAGCTCCTCACCCGGCAGAAGCGCTTCAAGACGCAGGAGACGAAGGCCAACGAGGACTACGGCCACGTCTGCAACCTCGAGAAGCAGCTCTTCGACGAGGAGAAGCGCAACTACCGCAAGATCAAGGATCTGCCGCCGCACCAGACCAAGATGCCGGAGCGCGACCACGTCGAGCGCGCCCGCAACTTCAAGGAGGTGAACCTGGGGTATTCGCTCCAGGACGCCCTGGAGGAGGCGGAGCGCTGCATTCAGTGCGCGAAGCCGACCTGCATCGCCGGCTGCCCGGTCTCCATCGACATCCCCCGGTTCATCCGCCACCTGGTGGTGCGCGACCTCGACGGCGCGCTCGAGGTCATCAAGGAGGCGAACGCCTTCCCGTCGGTCTGCGGCCGCGTCTGCCCGCAGGAGTCGCAGTGCGAGGCGCAGTGCATCATCGCCAAGAAGGTGGAGTCGGTGGGCATCGGCCGCCTGGAGCGGTTCGTGGGCGACAACGCCCGGCCGAAGCCGATCTCCCCCCCGAAGTTCGCGAAGAAGCTCGGCAAGGTCGCCATCTGCGGCTCCGGCCCCGCCGGCCTCGCCGCCGCCGCGGACCTCGTGAAGTTCGGCGCCGACGTGACCGTCTACGAGGCGCTCCACGTGGTGGGCGGCGTGCTCCAGTATGGCATCCCGCCCTTCCGCCTCCCGCGCGACATCATCGCGCGCGAGGTGAAGAACCTCGTGGACATGGGCGTGAAGATCGAGACCAACAAGGTCATCGGCAAGACCTTCACGGTGCCGCAGCTCATCGAGGAGAAGGGCTACGACGCCGTCTTCCTCGGCGTGGGGGCCGGCGCGCCGGCGTTCATCGGGATCCCCGGCGAGAACGCGAGCCAGGTCTACTCGGCGAACGAGTTCCTCACGCGCGTGAACCTCATGGGCGGCAACGTCTTCCCGTTCAAGGACACGCCCATCACCATCGGCAAGAGCGTCGTGGTCATCGGCGCCGGCAACACCGCCATGGACTGCCTGCGCGTGGCGAAGCGGCTCGGCGCCCCGCTGGTCCGCTGCGTCTACCGCCGCACCGAGGCGGAGGCCCCGGCGCGCATCGAGGAGCTCCGCCACGCCAAGGAGGAGGGGATCGAGTTCTTCTTCCTCCACGCGCCGGTCGAGATCTACTCGGACGCCGACGGCAACGTGAAGGGGATGAAGGTCGAGGAGATGGTCCTCGGCGACCCGGACGAGAAGGGCCGGCGCAAGCCGGTGCCGACCGGCAAGTTCAAGGACCTCGAGTGCGACACCGTCATCGTCGCCCTCGGCACCAAGGCGAACCCGGTGGTCACCAAGTCGACGCCGGGCCTCCAGCTCAACAAGTGGGGGAACATCGCCGCCGACGACGGCAAGCCGGAGTCCACGCAGGCGACGAACCTCCCCGGCGTGTTCGCGGGCGGCGACATCGTCACCGGCGGCGCGACGGTGATCCTCGCCATGGGGGCCGGGCGCCGCGCCGCCAGGTCCATCGCCACCTACCTGTCGAGCGGCAAGAAGTGGCCCATCACCGTCGAGGACGTCGCGAAGTTCCAGCCGGCGACGGCCCTGGGGGAGAAGGGCGCGGCGGGCGCGACCGCCTCCGGCCCGGAGACGCCGATGAAGACCTGCCCCAAGTGCCGCCGGCCCATCGAGGGCGACGAGGAGTACATCTGCTGCGGGACGGCGTCGCTCGAGTGGCGCTGCCAGTCCTGCGCCAAGGTGAGCGAGGGCTTCGCCTTCCCGTACGGGATGTGCCCGGCCTGCGGCGGGAAGCTGGAGGTGGTGGATCCGCGCCGGGTGGAGGACGCCCGCGCGCTGGAGGCCATCCGGACCGCGTTCGAGATCGAGCTGGGGGGTATGGCCTTCTACGCCCGCGCCTCCAGGGACGCGAAGGAGCCGGTGCTCCGCGAGCTGTTCGGCAAGTTCGCCGGGATGGAGCAGGAGCACATGGCGACGCTGTCGCGCCGCTACCACGCCGAGCCGCCGCGCGCCGACGAGGCGTTCAAGATCGACCGCGCCGCCGTCTACGCGGGGCTCGACCACCGGCCCGAGGACCCGGGCAACCTGTTCCGGATCGCCATCGGCTTCGAGCAGCGCGCCGTGAAGTTCTTCACGGAGCAGGGCGCCAAGGCCGCGGCGGGCTCGCCGGAGAAGCAGCTCTACCAGGAGCTGGCCGCCGAGGAGCGCGAGCACGTGGACCTGCTCACCACCGAGTACGAGCGGTGGAAGCAGGGCAAGCCGGGGATGCTCTAGCCCGCGGCCAGGGCCGTCCAGGGCGCCGGCGTCGTCCCGGCTTCTCCCGCCCGCACCGGCTGCGGTAGCCTGTCGGCTCCATGGACCCGATCGCGCTCGACGTCTCCATCCCGGAGCGGCTGGACTGGACCGCCGGCCGCCCGCCCTGGCGGATCCGCGAGGGCCTCGCCAAGCTGCAGGACCTCTACGGCGCCGCGGGCGAGGGGGCGCGCGGCTGGGCGGCCTACGACGCCTACGCCGCGGCCCGCGCGCGGCACGATCCCACCTGGCCGTACCGGCTGACCGGCGGCGACGTCGGGATCCTCTCGCTGGTCGAGTGCACGCCCACGCCGGCGGTGCTCGACGTCCTGCTCGCGCCGCTGGAGCGGAGCCACGCCGGGGCGGGGCTCTCCGCCATCCCGACCGACTGGCAGCTCCACGACCCGGTGAGCGACGAGCAGTGGGCGCGGCTCGACGAGCTCTACGCCATCGTGGAGGCGCCCGGGCTCGACGTCCGCACCCTGACGCGGCTGCTCTGCGTGAAGCGCCCCCGGCTGGTCCCGGCGCTGGCCGCGCCGGCGCGCCCGCCGCGGGCGGCGAAGAAGGGCGCGCTGGCCCGGGCCGCCTCGGCCTCGACGCGCTCCTTCCGCGACATGCTCCTCCACAACCGGCTCGCCATCGCGGAGATCGCGGCGCGCATGAACGCGTGGCTGCCGGACCACACGCCGCCCGACCAGCGCTTCCGGCTCACGCCGGCGCGGGTGCTGTCGGAGCTGGTCTGGTTCGACCTGGGCGGCTGGCGCCGCTTCCACGCGTGGCGCGAGAAGGGCGGGGAGGTGCTGCGCGCCGGCGCCGGCGAGCGGCGGCGGAAGGCGTCGGGGTAGCGCCCGCGATGAGGGCGAGCTTCCCCGCCCGCCCCAGCCGCTTCAGCGCCGCCTCGCGCCGGAGCGCCGCGCTCCGGCCGCGGGCCGGCTCCCACCAGGCGAGCGCCACCGGGAGCCGCGATCGCGTGTAGCGCGCTCCGCGCCCGGCGCGGTGGCGCGCCAGCCGGGCGCGCAGGTCGTTGGTCGCTCCCGCGTAGAGCGAGCCGTCGCGGCACGTCACCAGATACACGCACCACGCGCCGGCCGCGGGGAGGCCGGGGCGGCGCCGCTCACTCCTCCTGGTCACGGATGATCCGGACGCCGCTCAGGTCCACGGCGCCCTGCGACTTGGCGCGGCGCGCGGCCTCGACGCGTTCCCGCTCGCGGTCGCGGGCCCGGACCGCCGCCCGCGCCGCGGGATCGACCACCTTCGCCCCGGGCGGCGTGGCGCAGCGGAACCCGGTCAGCTCGAGGCGATCCTCGGGGCCGTTCATGCCGCGGAACGACGAGCTCAGGAAGGCCGGCTCGGTGTCGCCCCACGACCCGCCGCGCACGATGCGCGACTTCCCCTCGGCCGACGCGGTCCACTCCCGCACGCCGCCGGCGAGGTCCGAGACGCCGCCGGGCGAGTCGCCCGCGGGGAAGCTCGCGACCGGGCAGGTCCCGGCGCGCTCGCCGCGGCCCAGCGCGTTCCCCTCGCCGTCCCAGCAGGCGCGGTCTCCGGGCGGCAGGTCGCCCCAGGGAAACGCGGTGGCACGATCCCGGCCGCGCGCCGCCCACTCCCACTCCTCCTCGCTGGGGAGCCGCTTGCCGAGGTCCCGGCAGAACGCGTCCGCGTCGAACCAGGTGACGCAGTTGACGGGGTGCCGCGCGCGTTCCCTCACGCCGTAGGTCGCCCGCGGGGAGCAGTCGAGCCCCTCCGCGGAGCAGGTGCCGTTGTCCACGCAGTCGGCGTAGGCCGCGGCGGTGACCTCGGTGGCGTCGAGGCAGAAGGGCGCCACCGTCACCACGACGCGGTCGTTGCGCACGAAGCGCCCCCCCTCGATCCACCGCATGCCAGCGGGGCACGGCTCGGGGGTGCGCCCGTGCGGCGTTCCGACGAGGAGCAGGAGGATCGCGACCGCGGGGATCACGGACCCGAAAGATACACCACCGCCCCTCGCCTCCCGAGCGCCGGCGTGCGGTCCGCTGCCACACCCGCAGGGCTTGCGGCGGCGGCAAGGGCTGCATCGACGACGGCCGGGCCTGAGGGCTGCGTTCGAGGCGTGCGACGCGTCGCGGGTGGCCGCCGCTGAGCGCCGGCTCGCGATCCACGCGGCCGCCGCCATCGCGATGGGGCCCGACGGGAAGACGGCGCGGTTATCGCCGTCCACCGCGGCCTCGAAGAGGGCGGCCTGTCCGACATCGACGCCACACCAGCGCCGCGCCGATCCTTACCGGCCTGCCGTTGTTCGGACCTCGGCCGGCGCGCCCTGATTTCGACACAGATTTGATCAAGGTCAACACACTTCGCCACGGGATACGCAAAACTGTCGCGCAAGGGTTGCGTCTGTTCAAGGCTCGTGGCGAGGAGGTTTCGCTGGTGGAGGTCGTTCGGCGCGTCTTCGCGTTCATCCGGAGCGCGTTCCAGGCCGAGCGCCTCCCGCCGCCACCCGCGAGCGCGCCGCCCCGCCGCCGGCTCCTGGGCCTGAGAGCGCTGGTCGGACCCGAGCCGCTGCCGTTCGACCTCCCGCCGCCGGCCGCGGCGCGCGCGCGGCCGGGTGTGCTCCGGATGCTCCTCGCGCCCGAGCCGCTGCCGCTCGACCCCGAGGTTCGACCGGGCCGCCACGGGCGGTGGCTCGAATGGCTCTTCGCACCCGAGAAGCTGGAACCCTGAAGGAGACCGCATGGAGCATGCCCGTCACGTCTTTCGTGCCGCCCTGGTGCTCGCCGTGGCGACCGCCGTGGTGTTCCTGGGACGTTCGCTCCTCGTGCCGCGTTCGTACGGCGACTACGGCCCCTACCGCGCCGACAACGTCGCCGAGCAGGCGCGGGTGCGCGCGCCGCGCCACGGCGGGCCTGCGAGCTGCGCCGGGTGCCACGCCAAGCAGGCGGAGGTCCGCGCCGCGGGGAGCCACAAGACCGTGAGCTGCGAGGTGTGCCACGCGCCGCTCGCGGTGCACGTGGACGGCACCGCGGTGAAGGGGAAGATGCCGGTGGACCGGTCCTTCACGCTCTGCGCGCGCTGCCACCGGCGCATCGCCGGCCGGCCGGAGAAGTTCAAGCAGGTGGTCCTCGAGCAGCACGTCCAGGGACCGCTGGAGAGCGGCGCCTGCCTCGAGTGCCACGACCCGCACTCGCCCAAGCTCTAGGAGACGACATGGATCACGCGCGGAAGATCGACGGGGCGGACGGTGGGGCGGGCGGCGCGGCGGACGGGCCGCGGGCGCCGGACGGGTGCGCGGGCGGGGTGGGCCGGCGCGACTTCCTGGCCGGCGTGCTCAAGCTCGCCGGTGGCGCGTTCGTGATCGTGGCCGGCGGGGCGGGCCTCGCCTCCACCGGCGAGGCGGCCGCGAAGCCGGGCGAGGGCTACGACTGGAACGAGCACCGCTACGCGTACCTCGTGGACACCGAGAAGTGCATCGGCTGCGGCTCGTGCGTGCGCGCTTGCCGCGCCGAGAACGACGTGCCGGACGACTTCTACCGCACCTGGGTCGAGCGCTACGTGGTGGGGCTGGACGGGTCGAAGGTGGACTCACCCCGGGGCGGGATCGACGGGTTCCCGCCGGAGCAGACGGCGTTCACGCCCACCAAGGCGTTCTTCGTGCCCAAGATCTGCAACCACTGCACCGAGACGCCCTGCATCCAGGTCTGCCCGGTGGGCGCCTCCTACCGCACCCGCGACGGCGTGGTGCTGGTGGACGGCGAGCGGTGCATCGGCTGCGGCTACTGCGTGCAGGCCTGCCCGTACGGGAGCCGCTTCCTCTCGCCCCGCACCCACACCGCCGAGAAGTGCACCTGGTGCTACCACCGCATCACCAAGGGGCTGAAGCCGGCCTGCGTGGAGGTCTGCCCCACCGGGACGCGGCAGTTCGGCGACCTGCGCCGCGCCGACGACCCGGTGCGCATCGCCATCGAGCGCGAGCGCGTCCAGATCCTCCAGCCGCACCTGCTCACCGAGCCCAACTGCTACTACCTGCACCTGGACAAGGAGGTGCGGTGATGCCCGAGATCACCGGGTTCGCGTTCCCCAACGACGTCCACGTCCACTGGAGCCTGATGATCGTGATGTACCCGTACATCACCGGGTTCGTGGCGGGCTCCTTCATCGTCACCTCGCTCTACCACCTGTTCGGGCGCGAGGAGTTCAAGCCGGTGGCGCGGCTCGCCATGGCGACCTCGTTCTGCTTCATGCTGGTGGCCTCGCTGCCGCTCCAGCTCCACCTCGGCCACCCCGAGCGCGGCTGGTACGTGATGGTGACGCCGCACTTCACCTCCGCCATGGCCGGCTTCGGGCTGCTCTACGGCGGTTACCTGGTGGTGGTGGCGCTCGAGGTCTGGTTCGTCTGGCGCCGGCAGATCATCGAGTCGGCGCGGCGCAGCCGCGGCGTGAAGCGCGCGTTCTACATGGCGCTGGCGCTCGGGACCTACGACACCTCGCCCGAGGCGCTCGAGATCGACCACCGCATGGTGCGCCTCTTCGCCGGCATCGGCCTCCCGGGCGCCTGCATGCTCCACGGGTACGTCGGGTTCATCTTCGGCGCCATCAAGGCCAACCCCTGGTGGTCCACGCCCCTCATGCCGGTCATCTTCCTCGCCTCCGCGGCGGTGTCCGGCATCGCCCTCCTCACCATCCTCTACCAGGTGGTCTCCAAGCTCCGGCACGTGGCCATCGAGGCCCGCTGCGTCGCCTCGATGGCGCGCTGGCTCTGGTTCTTCCTCATCATCACCATCACGCTCGAGCTCCTCGAGATCATCATGCTCTCCTACGAGAACTCGGAGCCGTGGCACATCATCTCGCAGCTCCTCACCACCCGGCTCGAGTTCTCCTTCATCACCATGCAGATGATCATCGGCGGGCTCATCCCCCTCATCCTCCTCGCCATCGTGGTGATGATGGACCGCTACCTCCACGAGCGGGTGCGGAACACGCTCTCGGTCATCTCGGCGGTGCTGCTTCTCCTCCAGGTCTTCTCGATGCGCTGGAACGTCGTCATCGGCGGCCAGCTCCTCTCGAAGTCGCTGCGGGGGCTCCGCTCGCCGTACACGCCGGAGCTGTTCGACCGCGAGGGCGTGCTCGTCGCCCTGGCGCTCTTCGCGGCGCCCTTCGTGCTGCTCTGGATCTTCGACCGGGTCCTCCCCATCTACCCCGAGGCCGAGGACGCGCCGCAGCAGGCTCCGGGCCACGAGGGCGAGGCGCCGACGCGGGGGGCGATGACGGTTTGAGGTGGGCGCCGCCGCCTAGCGCAGGAACTCGAGGAGCGCCGCCTCGAACCGCTCCGGCGCCTCGAAGTGGGGGACGTGCCCGACGCCCTCGATCTCCACCAGGCGTGCCCCGGGGATCGCCTTCGCCGCGCGCTTCCCGAGCGCCGGGAAGTCGCCCAGCGCCGCCGCGACCTCCTTCGGCACCGAGGTCCGGCCCACCGCCGTCCGGTCGGCCTGGCCGATGACGAGCAAGGTGGGGACGCGCAGCCTGGGCAGGTCCTGCACCACGGGCTGCGTGTAGATCATCTCGTAGGTGAGCGCCGAGGCGAGCGCGACCTGCGGCCCCTCCGCGCCCGCGAGCTGCCGCCACACCGCCTCCGGCCAGCGGCCGTAGGCCTCGCGCCACTGCGCGAAGTACCCCGCGTAGAACTTGCGCAGCCCGTCCTCGGTCTGCGCGAGCTGGCCGCGGTACCAGTCGTCGATGGTCCGGTAGGGCACCTTCTCCCGGTAGTCCTCGAGGCCGATGGGGTTCTCCAGGACGAGGTGCGTGACGCGCTCGGGGAACATGAGCGCGAACCGGACCGCCAGCATGCCGCCCATCGAGTGGCCGACCACGGCCACCTGCTTCACGCCGGAGTCGTCGAGCAGCCGGCGCGTCAGCAGCGCCAGCAGCTCGAACGAGTAGTGGACGTCCGGCTTCGAGGAGCGCCCGAACCCGAGCTGGTCCGGGACGATCACGCGGAACCCGTGCCCGGCCAGCGCCCGCGCCAGGTCTGCCCACGCGTCGCCCCAGAAGTTCTTGCCGTGGAGGAGCAGCACCGCGCGCCCGTTGGCGGGCCCGGCCGGCGCGACGTCGTAGTAGGCGAGCCGGACGTCGCGCCCCTCGACCGACGCGGCGGCGAGGTGGACGGGGAACGCGGGCGGGAAGCCCTCGAGCGCGGCGCCCAGCGGCTCGGGGGTGGCGGCGAGCGAGAGGGCGAGGAGGAGGGCGTGCATGGCGGCTCCGCGGGAAGGAAGGGCGGAAGTGTGCCCGCCGGGCGCGCGCCCGGGAAGCGCCTCGCCGGGGCGGGCCGCGGATTCGCGCGGCGCGAGGGGACGGCGCCCTGGCTCCCGCTTCCGCTTGACTCTCCGCCGGGCCTTCGGGTAGTTTGTTCGCCAGTCGAACAAAGTATCGTGGGTGGCCGGGCGTCCGGAGGTCCGCAGTGGCCGAGGTCGGGCGAGTCGAGGCCGAGAGCCGCGCCGCGCGCGCCGGGGGCGCGGACCGCGGCGGGGAGCCGGGGGCGGCCCCGCTCCTCGAGGTCCGCGGGCTGCGGAAGACCTTCCGGAGGGCGGGGCGGGCGCGGCGCGCCGGGCGGCTGGTGGCGGTGGCCGACGTGGAGTTCCGCATCGGCCGCGGCGAGGCGGTCGCGCTGGTGGGCGAGTCGGGGAGCGGCAAGAGCACCATCGCCCGCCTCCTGCTGCGGCTCGATCGCCCCGACGCCGGCGAGATCCGGCTCGACGGCGTGGACGTCCTGGCGGTGGAGCGTCGCCACGCGTCGCTCGCGTACCGGGCGCGGGTGCAGATGGTCTTCCAGGATCCGTTCGGCTCGCTCAACCCGGTCCACCGCGTGGCGCATCACCTGGCGCGCCCGCTGCTGCGGCACGGGCGCGCGGCGCGAGGCAGGGCGTCCCTCCGCGACGCGGCGGTCGCGCTGCTGCGGACCGTGGGGCTCGAGCCGGCCGAGGAGATGCTGGATCGCTTCCCGCACGAGCTCTCCGGCGGCCAGCGCCAGCGCGTGGCCATCGCGCGCGCGCTGGCGGTCCAGCCGGACCTGCTCGTCGCCGACGAGCCGACCTCGA
Source organism: Anaeromyxobacteraceae bacterium (assembly GCA_035519395.1). Classification (GTDB taxonomy): domain Bacteria; phylum Myxococcota; class Myxococcia; order Myxococcales; family Anaeromyxobacteraceae; genus Anaeromyxobacter. Next base: position 19,741 of record DATIWK010000221.1, read on the forward strand.
TGCTCGACGTCTCGCTGCGGGCGGGGGTCCTCGGCCTCCTCGCCCGGCTGGAACGGGAGCGCGGGCTCGCCGTGGTCCTCATCACGCACGACCTGGCCTCGGCCCGGACCCTCGCGGACCGCATCCTGGTGCTGTACCGGGGGCGGATCGTGGAGGAGGGGCCCGCCGCCGCGGTGGTCGGGTCGCCCGCCCACCCCTACACGCGGGCGCTGGTCGCCGCCAGCGCCGACCGGCGCGCCCCGCTCGCCGGCGCGGCCCGCCCGGCCCTGGTGGCCGAGGCGGTGGCCGGGTGCCCCTACGCCCCCCGCTGCCCCGACGCGGAGGCGCGGTGCCGGACCGAGGACCCGGCCGCGCGCGACGTGGGGCAAGGGCGCCGCGTCCGCTGCCACCTCTACCCCGGCGACGCCGCCGCGCCTCCCCCCCGCCCATGAGCTCCGCGCCCTTCCCGAGCGACTTCCTCTGGGGCGTCGCCACCTCCGCCTACCAGATCGAGGGCGCCACCGACGTGGACGGACGCGGCGAGTCGATCTGGGATCGCTTCGCCGCGGTCCCGGGGAACATCGAGGACGGCGGCGACGCCCGCGTCGCCTGCGATCACCACCGGCGCTGGCGCGAGGACCTGGAGCTGCTTCGCTGGCTCGGGGTGAAGGCCTACCGCTTCTCGGTGGCGTGGCCGCGCGTCCTGCCCCACGGGCGCGGCGCCGTCAACGCGCGCGGCCTCGACTTCTACGACCGCCTGGTGGACGCGCTGCTGGAGGCGGGCATCGCGCCCTTCGTGACGCTCTACCACTGGGACCTGCCGCAGGTCCTGCAGGACCGCGGCGGGTGGCCGGTGCGCGACACCGCGGACGCCTTCGTCGAGTACGCGGACCACGTCTCCATGCGGCTCGGCGACCGGGTCCGCCACTGGATCACGCACAACGAGCCGTGGTGCATCGCCACCCTCGGGCACGAGCTGGGCGCCCACGCCCCCGGCCTGCGCGACCCCGCGCTGGGCCTGGCGGCGGCGCACCACCTGCTCCTCTCGCACGGGCGGGCCGTGCCCGTGCTGCGCCGCAACGCGCCGGGCGCCGAGGTGGGGATCGTGCTGAACCTGGTCCCGGCGGAGCCGGCCGGCGAAGGCGAGGCCGATCGCGAGGCGGCGCGCTGGTTCGACGGGTTCTTCAACCGCTGGTACCTCGACCCCCTCTTCCGCGGCGCGTACCCACCCGACGCCCTGGCCGACCGTGTGGCCCGCGGGCACCTGAAATCCGTCG
>DATIWK010000222.1:0-39453 GCA_035519395.1 Anaeromyxobacteraceae bacterium
CGCTTCGAAACGCGGCGTCCTTGTGCGGGGCTGCACCGCCGGTCTAGCCTCACACGATGCCGCCCGCCTCGCCGGCGCTGACGATCGTCGCCGCCGCGGCCGCGGCAGCCGGGCGCGCGGCCGGCCGGGCGGCGGACATCCTCCGCGACCGCGACTACCAGACGTCGCTGCCGCCGCCGCTCCAGGCGCCCTCCTTTCACCTCCCGCTGGGCCCGCTCGAGATCCTCCTGAAGATCCTCCTCTGGACGGCGCTGGGCGTCGCGGTGGTGATCGCCGCCGCCTGGCTCGGCCGGCGCCTCGGGCTCGGAGCGCGCGACGTGGAGGCGCCCGCCGAAGCCCGGGCGGCGCTGCCGATCGTGGTCCCGGTGGAGGCCGCCGAGGCCCTCGCGGCGCAGGGGCGCTTCGCCGAGGCGATCCACCGGCTCCTCCTCGACACGCTCGAGGCGCTGTCGCGCGCCGCCCGCCTCGCGCCGTCGCTCACCTCGCGGGAGATCGTGGCGGGCGTGACCCTCGCGCCGCCGGCGCGCGAGGCGCTCTCCGGCCTCGTCGACGCGGTCGAGGTCTCCTGGTTCGGCGGCGCCGACCCGGGCGCCGCCGAGTACCGGCGGTGCCTCGACCGCTTCCGGGCCTTCGTCGAGCACACGCGGAGGGCCGCGTGAGCGCGCCCCGGCGCCATTCCCGATCCCCGGCCTCGCCTTCGGCCGAGGGCCCGTTCGGGCGCCGCGGCGCGCGGTGGCTCGCCGCGATCGCCGCCACCTCGCTGGTCGCCTCCGCGGTGCTGGCCGTCTTCGCCGACGCGTTCGAGGTCCCGTCGTACGGCGCGGACTCGTTCAGCCGCTCCGCCATCGGCCACCACGCCTTCGTGCGCCTGCTCCGCGACCTGGGACGGACCGTGATCGTGTCGCGCAGCCGCACCGCCGAGAAGGCCCCCGGGGCGGTGCTGCTCCTGCTCGAGCCGATGATCGGGCCCGCCGGGCTGGACGACCGGTCGCGGGAGCGCCTGGGGCAGATGCTCGAGGCCGGGGAGCCTGTGCTCCTGGTGCTCCCCAAGCGCACCGGGTTCCCGGAGCGGACCCGGCCGCGGTGGCTGGGGGGGACCGCCCTCCTCCCCGAGGCGCTCCCGGACGACGTGCTCCGGGCCGCCCGGCTCGGCGGGCACGTGGCCCGGCCCGCCGCCTCGATCGGCAGCTGGACCGGCGGCCTCCCCGCGCCCGAGCTCGCGGAGCCCCAGCTCATCCGCGGCGGTGTCCTGGACCCGGTGCTGGCGACCGACGAGGGCATCCTGGTGGGCGAGAAGATCGAGGACGGCGCGCAGCTCCTGGTCCTCGCCGACCCGGACGTCCTCGCCACGCACGGCCTGGGGCGCGGCGCCAACGCGGAGCTGGCGGTGGCGCTCCTCGATCGGCTCGACCCCACCGGCAGCGCGGCGGTGGTGCTCGACGAGACGCTCCACGGGCACGAGGTGCAGCCCTCGCTCGCCCGCGAGCTGCTCCGCTGGCCGCTCGTCCTCGCGACGCTCCAGGCGGCGCTGGCGCTCGCGCTCGTCGCCTGGGCGGCGCTGGTCCGCTTCGGGCGGCCGCAGCGGATGCCCCCCGCCCTCGCGCCGGGCAAGGACTTCCTCGTCGAGAACACCGCCGATCTCCTGCGCCACGGCGGCCACGTGGGGCCGGCGCTGGCTGCCTACTGGCGCGCCGCCCGCGAGCAGATCGCCCACGCCCTGCGGCCGCCGGGCGAGCGCTCGGGCGACCTGGAGCGCTGGCTCCGGGGCCTCGCCGCCGCCCGCGGGCGGGCCGAGCGGCTCGCCGCGCTGGAGGGGCGCGTCGCGGCGCTGTCCGGGCGCCGCGGCCACGAGGAGGAGGCGCTCCGCGCCGCGCTCGACGTCCACGCCTTCCGTGAGGAGATGACCCATGGAGCTGGAGCAGATCCGTGAGGTGACGGCGCGCCTGCGCGCCGAGGTGCACAAGGTGGTGGTCGGCCAGGACCGCGCGCTCGACCTGATGCTGGTCGCGCTCCTCTCCGACGGCCACGTGCTCATCGAGGGCGTGCCCGGCACCGCCAAGACCCTCCTGGCGCGCGCCTTCGCGGCCGGGCTGGGCATGCAGTTCGGGCGGATCCAGTTCACGCCCGACCTGATGCCCGGCGACGTGCTGGGGACGAACCTCTTCGACTTCCGCACCAACCAGTTCGCGCTCACCCGCGGACCGGTGTTCACCGAGATCCTGGTGGCGGACGAGATCAACCGCACGCCGCCCAAGACGCAGGCGGCGCTGCTCCAGGCCATGCAGGAGCGGACCGTCACCATCGACGGCGTCACGCACCCGCTCTCCCGCGGCTTCATGGTGCTCGCCACCCAGAACCCCATCGAGCAGGAGGGGACCTACCCGCTCCCCGAGGCGCAGCTCGATCGCTTCCTCTTCAAGATCGGCGTCGGGTACCCGTCGCGCGACGAGGAGCGGGACATGGTCCGCGTGCACGGGCACCGCACCGCGACACCCCCGATCTCCACCTTCGACCTGCGGCCGGTGGCCTCCCTGGAGGACGTGGTGGCGATGCGGACGGCCGTGGCGGCGCTGCGCCTCTCCGACGAGATCGTCTCCTACGTGGTGGACCTGGTCCGCGCCACCCGGGCGCGGCCGGCGCTGCTCTGCGGCGCGTCCCCGAGGGCCGCCAACATGCTCGCCACCGCGGCCCGCGCGCACGCCGCCGTGCAGGGACGCGCCTTCGTCATCCCCGACGACGTGAAGGCGCTGGTCCTGCCGTGCCTCCGCCATCGCGTGGTCCTCGCGCCGGGCGCCGAGATCGAGGGGCTCACCGCCGACGGGGTGCTCGGGCGCGTGGTCGAGGAGGTGGAGGCGCCCCGGTGATCCACCCGACCCCGCGCGCCCTCCTCGTCGCGGCTGCCGGGTTCCCGGTGGCGCTGCTGCCGGCCCTCGTCCACCCGCGGCTCTGGGGCGCGTGGCTGGTGGTGGCGACCCTCTCCGCGCTGGCCATCGGCCTGGACGCGGTGCTCTCGCTGCCGCCGGGGCGGCTCGCCGTGGAGGTGATCGCTCCGGAGACCCTCGCCGTCGGGCAGGAGGGCCGGCTGGTGGTGCGGCTCGACGCCGGGCGCCGCGGGCCCGGCGCGGTCGAGCTCCGCTGCGAGGCCCATCCCGACTTCGCGCCGCCCCCGCCTGCCGCGGTGGTCGTCGCGGGGGGCGGCCCCGCCGAGGCGGCGCTCCCGCTCGTCGCGCGCCGGCGCGGGAAGCTCGCCGTCCACGAGGTCTGGTGCCGGTGGGAGGGACCGCTCGGGCTGGTGCGCCGGCTGAAGGTCGTCCCGGTCGCCCGCGAGGTGGCGGTGGTGCCGAACCTCAAGCCCGTTCGCGCCGCGGCCTTCCGCTACTTCGGCTCGCGGGAGATCGAGGCCGGCGTGCAGGTCGAGCGGTTCGTGGGGGACGGCTCCGAGTTCGACGCCCTGCGCGAGTACGTCCCCGGCCTCGATCCGCGCGCGCTCGACTGGAAGGCCTCCGCCCGGCACCGCAAGCTCCTCGTCCAGGACTTCCGCGCCGAGCGCAACCACCAGGTGATCCTCGCCCTCGACACCGGCCACCTCATGGCCGAGCCGCTCGACGGCGTCCCGCGCCTCGATCACGCCGTGACGGCGGCGCTGCTCCTCGGCTACGTCAGCCTCCGGCTCGGGGACCGGGTGGGCCTGTTCGGCTTCGACGCCGCCGCCCGCGCGTGGGCCGAGCCGCAGGGTGGGCTGGCCGCCTTCCCGCGGCTCCAGGCCATCTCCGCGGGGCTCGCCTACTCGACGGCGGAGACCAACTTCACGCTCGGGCTGGCGGAGCTGTCCACCCGGCTGCGCCGGCGGTCGCTGGTGGTGGTCTTCACCGACTTCGTGGACACCGTCACCGCGGAGCTGATGGTGGAGAACCTGGCGCGCCTGGCCCGCCGGCAGCTGGTGGTCTTCGTCGCCCTGCGCGATCCCTGGCTGGAGAAGGCAGCGCTGGCGCGGCCGCGCCGCCTCGGCGACGTCTACCGCGCCGTCATCGCCTCCGACTTCGCCCGCGAGCGGGAGCGGGTCCTGGCGCGGCTCCGGCGCGCCGGCGTCCTCTGCGTCGACGCCGGGCCGGGCGCGGTCTCGGCGCGGCTCGTCAACCGGTACCTCGAGGTGAAGCGGCGGGAGATGGTCTGATGGCGGCGCCCGAGATCCTGCCCACCGTCCTCGTCGATCCCGCCGCGCCGGTGTGGTCCGAGGCGGCGTCCCGGCCCCCGGTGGTGGTGCTGAAGAGCGCGGCCTTCCGCGCGGAGCGCGAGGCGTCCTGGCGAGAGCTGGAGGCGCTGGTGGGCGAGGTGGAGCGACGCGGCGTCCGGATGCTCTCGGCGGCGGACCTGGCCAGGCTCCCCGGGCTGTACCGCGCCGCGGTGTCGTCGCTCTCGGTCGCGCGCGCCATCTCCCTCGACCGGAACGTCCTCGAGTGGCTGGAGTCCCTCTGCGCGCGGGCCTACCTGGTGGTCTACGGCACGCGGCGCCACCTGCGCGAGGCCGTCTCCGACTTCGTGGGCCGCCGCTTCCCCGCCGCGGTCCGCGCCCACGCCTGGCACGTGGCGCTCACGGCGCTGGTCCTCGTCCTGGGCACCGCCACCGGATTCGCGCTGACGCTGGCGGACGCCGACCGCTTCTACGCGTTCGTGTCGCCGATGGTGGCGCTGGGCCGAGGGCCCACCTCCACCACCGAGGCGCTGCGAGAGGTGCTCTACGCGAAGAAGGGCGCGGCGGAGCTGCTCACCTCCTTCGCGATGTTCCTCTTCTCGCACAACGCGCGGATCGCGATCCTCGCCTTCGCGATCGGGTTCGCGGGGGGCGTCCCCTCGGCGCTCATGATCTTCGGCAACGGCCTGGTGCTGGGCGCCTTCGCCGCGCTCTACCACTCGCGCGGCCTCTCGGTCGAGCTGTGGGCCTGGTTGCTCCCGCACGGCGTCACCGAGCTGTTCGCGGTGGTCCTCTGCGGCGCCGGGGGGCTCGCGCTGGGGCAGGCGCTCGTCTTCCCCGGGCGCGACGAGCGGCTGCGGAGCCTCTCGACGGGGGGGCGCGAGGCGGCGGTCCTCGCCATCGGCGCGGTGGGGATGCTGTTCGTGGCGGGGCTGGTCGAGGGGATCTTCCGCCAGCTCGTCCACTCGGTGCCGGCGCGCTACGCGGTGGCGGCAGGGTTCGCCGTGCTGTGGGGCGCCTACTTCGCGCTCGCCGGTCGCGAGCGGGCCGGAGGGTCGTCGCGGTGAGCGCGCCCGCCGTCCCTCCCGACGCGCGCCGGCGCGTGGTGGTGACGCCCGAGGGCGTGCCCATCCAGTTCGCCGTGGCGGCGGCCGGGGACCGCGTCGGCGCCCTGATCCTCGACCTCCTGCTCATCGGCGCCGGCGTCCTCGCGGTGCTCGTGCCGCTCTTCTGGCTCGCCGCCGCCGGGCGAGCCACCGCGGACCTGGTCATCGCCACCGCCATCCTCGCCACGTTCCTGCTCTGGACGTTCTACTTCCCCTTCTTCGAGCTGGCCTGGCAGGGCCAGACGCCCGGGAAGCGGAAGCTGCGGCTCCGCGTCGTGGACGCGGCCGGCGGCCCACTCCGGGCCGAGGCGGTGCTGGCGCGCAACCTGACCCGCGAGGCGGAGCTGCTGCTGCCGATGCTGGCGCTCAGCGGCGGCGAGACCGTGTTTCCGGGGGCCCCGGGCCTGGCGCGCCTCGCGGCGCTGGCCTGGCTGCTCGTGTTCGGGTTCCTGCCGCTCTTCAACCGCGACCGGCTCCGCGTCGGCGACCTGCTCGCCGGGACGCTGGTCGTGCGCCAGCCCGAGGCGGTGCTGCTGGAGGACCTCTCCGCGCGGGCGGCCACGGGCGCGCCGGCCTTCACCGACGCGCAGCTCGACGTGTACGGCATCTACGAGCTGCAGGTGCTGGAGCAGGTCCTGCGGCAGGAGGTGCCTGGCCGGGCAGCCGCGCTCGACGCGGTGGCCGCGAAGATCCGCGAGAAGATCGGCTGGGAGGGCCCGTCCGCGTCCGAGCCCTTCCTGCGCGCCTTCTACGCCGCCCTGCGCGGCCGGCTCGAGCACCGGATGCTGCTCGGCCGGCGGCGCGAGGACAAGCACCACCGCGATCGCTGACGGGCGCGGCTACTCGAAGACCTTCACCAGGTCCGCCGTGGCGACGCCCTCCTTGGCGACGCGGAGGTCGTGGTAGACGACGGCGGGGAGGAGCGTGCCGAGCGGCGCGAACAGGGCGGCCACCAGCAACGCGACGACACCCCCGACGAGCGAGGCGGTCCCGCCGCCGAGCGCGAGCGGGAGCAGGCCGGAGAGGGCGCTGGTGGTCCACACCACGAGGAGCATGACGAAGAACGCGAGGAAGATCGCGAAGCGCTTGCCCTTGGTGAGCGCGAAGCTGCGCCCGATCGCGGCGAACGCCCCCTTGCCCTCCGCCATGACGACCGGGATGGCGACGGCGAGCCCGCAGGCGAGGATGATCCCGGGCACGATGAAGAGGGTCATCCCGAGCATCACGACGAGCCCGGACACGAGGCCGGTGACGAAGACCGTCCAGACGCGCCGGAACCCGGCGCCGATGAGCGGACCCACGGACACCTTGCGGCCTGCGAGGTGCTGGATGGCGCCGTAGGTGAGCGCGCCCATCTGTACGAGCATCAGCACCCACATGACGAGCCAGCCCGTGACCACGAGCGGCGTGAACTGGGCGAACGGTCCGGCGCCCGCGGCCGCCTGCTCGCGCGCTCTCTCCGCCATCTGCTGGAAGCTCGGGTACCCGCCGTAGATGGCGTACTGGTTCCACAGGCTCGTCGCGTACATCGGAAGCTGTACCAGCAGGGAGAGCACCGTGAACGGCAGGAGGTTCTTCGCCCAGGTCGAGAAGGTCTTCCCGATGACCCCTCCGACCGAGAAGGCGGAGGGAGCGAGGACGGGGAAGGGCGGCGGGGCGGCGGGGGGCATCCTGGCGGCAGGCTGCATGCGTGCTCCTCCTGGGGAGCCCCAGGATACCTGCTCCGCCCATCGTCGATATGACCGAGCGCAAAACCAGGTGAGACGATGTGAGTGCGACCGCGCGGGGTGACCGGGATGCCGTTGCGGCGCGCCGCAGGACCGGGTGCAGGCAGGTGCGCGACCTGCCAGGGACGACGATGCGAGCTCGCCTCGGGCTGGGCTATGGGGGAGGACATGCAGACCCGCATCGTCCCGCGCACCGGAGAGCCCCTGCCCTGCGTCGGGCTCGGCACCTGGAACGCCTTCGACGTCGCCTCGGCGGGGGACCGGCCGCCGCGGGCGGAGGTCCTCCGCGTCCTCTTCGAGGCGGGCGGGCGCGTCATCGACTCGTCCCCGATGTACGGCCGGGCCGAGCAGGTGGTCGGGGACCTCCTGCGCGCCGGCCCGCACCCTGCCCCCTTCCTCGCCACGAAGGTCTGGACGACGGGGCGCGCGGAAGGGGTCGCGCAGATGGAGGAGTCGATCCGGAGGATGGCCGCGCCGGGCCGGATCGACCTCATGCAGGTCCACAACCTCCTCGACGTGGACACGCACCTCGCCACGCTGCGCCGGTGGAAGGAGGAGGGGCGGATCCGCTACGCCGGCGTCACGCACTACGCCCGGAGCGCGTTCGGCGCCCTGGAGCAGCTCGTCCGCGGCGGGCAGGTGGACTTCGTCCAGCTCCCCTACTCCGCCGCCTCGCGGGAGGCGGAGGCCCGCCTGCTCCCGGCGGCGGCGGACAACCGCGTCGCGGTGCTGGTGATGCGGCCTTTCGAGGAAGGCGGGCTCCTCCGGCTGGTGCGCGGCCGGCCGCTGCCGGGCTGGGCGGCGGAGGCCGGCATCGCGACCTGGCCCGAGCTGTTCCTCCGCTGGATCCTGGGCCACCCGGCCGTCACCTGCCCCATCCCCGCCACCTCGAACCCGTCGCACGCGCGCGAGAACGTCCGGGCGGGCGAAGGGCCCGCCCTCGATCCGGCGCAGCGGCGGCGGCTCGTCTCCGAGCTGGGGCTCTGAGGCGGGTCCGTCCCTCGACCACGGCTCGCAGCGGGCGGCCCTACGCTCGGGACGAACGGCGCATCAGTTCACGGGCCCGCGCGAGGGCGCGGACGGCCGCGCCTGGCCCGGCGCGATGGGCGTGGCCTGGTGGTGGACCATGCGCCATCCGCCCGCCTCGCGGACGAACACGTTGGTGGCGACGAGCCGCGCGCTGGGCAGCACCTCGTGGCAGACGACGTACGCGGACTCGCCGAGCACGTGCGCGGCGGCCCGCGTGCAACGGATCTCCGGCGCCCCCGGCGACGAGAGGATGTCGCGCCAGCTCCGGAGCACCTCCTCCCGCCCGTCGAGCGCGTCCCAGCCCGGGTGGACGCAGGCCACCGGCGCGCGCTCCGCCCAGAGCCGCGCCATCGCGTCCACGTCGCGCTCCGCGAACGCGCGGTAGAACGCCGCGTTGGCCTCGAGGACTTCGATCTCCTGCGCCGCCATCGAGGCCGCCTCCCGGTGCCAGGAGGCATAAGCAGGTCCGCCCGGCGCCGCCGGTGATCTTGCAGCGGTGCCCTCGCGGCTCACCGCGCCCAGGCGAGCGCGAGCCCCAGGCCGCCCGACACGAGCATGACGGCGTGCGCGACCGCAACGCGGCGGCCGAACCCGGGGCCGCCCAGCACCACCGACAGGACCGCCTTCACGATGGTGTTGGACATGGCCGCGAGGAAGATGGTGGTCGCGGCGACGTGATCGCTCACCGCCTTGCCGGCGAGCTTCGCCATGGAGAGCGCGATGGGATCGACGTCGGCGGTGCCGGCGAGCACGCCGGCCGCGTAGGTGGCGGCGGTGCCGAGGTAGGTGGCGGCCGCCTTCGAGCCGACCAGCACCACGGCGAAGGCGAGCGCGAACCGCACGGCGGCGCCGAGCTCGAACGGATTGCCGACCGGGAGCGCGCCCGCGTGCTCCGTGCGGCGCGAGCGGCGCCAGAGCGCGAAGGCGGCGGCGATCCCGCCGGCGGCGCCGCCCACCATGGGGAACGCCACCTCCCGCACCAGGGGCGGGTTCACGAAGGCGACCAGCACCAGGACGCGCGCGAACATGATGGTCGAGGCGAGCGCGACCGCGACCGCCGCCGAGTCCGCGATCTCCGGGCGCTCCCGGGCGCGGCCCGACATCGAGAGCGTCACGGCGGTGGACGAGACGAGGCCGCCCACGATCCCGGTGAGCCCCAGCCCGCGCTCCGGTCCGAACAGGCGCGTGCCGGCGTAGCCCACGAAGCTGATCGCGGAGATGACCACGGCGAGGATGCCGACCTGGCGCGGGTTGACGACCTCGAGCGGCCCCACCGCCTCGTCGGGGAGCAGCGGGACGACGACCACCGCCACGATCAGGAACTTGAGCGCGGCACCCAGGTCCTCGGCCGAGATCCGCTGCACCAGGGGATGGAGCGTCCGCTTCGAGGAGAGGAGGAAGGTGGAGACCACCGCGACCGCCGAGACCACGAAGATGCGGCGGGTGAGCGGCTCGACCAGGCCTGCGGTGCAGGCCACCGCCCCGAGGAGGAAGCTGAGGAGGAACGCCGCCTCGGAGGTGAGGCCCCGGTGGCCGCCGCGCAGGACGTCGCCCGCGTAGTTCGCGAGCAGGAAGAGGGCGAGCGCGGCGAACGGGACGAGCAGCGCGGAGGCGCCGAGGCGTCCGGCGAGCATGGCGGCGAGCCCGCCCACCAGCGCGAAGAGCGGGTGGGTGCGTGCTCCCCCCAGGAACGACTCGTCGCGGTTCTCGCGCGGCGCGGAGCGCTCGCGCTCGAGGCCGATGAGGAGCCCCGCGGCGCCGGCCAGCGCGAGCGAGGCGAACGGCTCGTACCCTTCCACGGCGGCGATCCTACCGCCCCGGCGCCGCGCCGGCATTTTCTCGATCGGACCGGCGGCGCATCGCCACATTGCCCACCCGGACCGACATGTGCTCTGGTCCACGGATGGCGAACCCGTACCGATCGTTCGTGTCCGCCGTCGCGGCCGCCGTCCAGCTCCACTGACCGGCGGCGGCGCTACCCCAGCAGTCCGAGCAGATCCTTCTTGATGGCTCCCCGCGTCGCCTCGTCTGCGGCCGCCACCAGCGCCCGCTCCAGCGTCTCCGCCGCCTTCCGCCGGAATCCCTTCTCCTCGTAGAGGGAGGCGAGCGCGCGGAGCGACGGGAGGTGGCCCGGGCGCAGCTCGGTGGCCCGCTCGAACGCCGTCATGGCCCGGAAGTCGTCCTTCTGGGCCCGGAGCGCGCGCGCCAGCTGGTAGTGCGCCTCGGCCGACCAGGGGTCCACCACGATGGCCTGCTCGAGCGCGGCGATCGCCTCGGGCAGCCGCCCGGCGACGAGCAGCTCCTTCGCCGAGGCGAGGTGTCCCTCGACACCGGAGGGAGCCGGCTTGGCGCGGCTGGCGGTGGACTCGAGCACCGCGTCGATTCGCCGGAGGAAGTCGTCGCGGCGGAACGGCTTCTCGACGTAGTCCTCGGCGCCGTAGGTCTCGCGCGCGTCCTGCGCGAAGCGCCAGCCGCGGTAGATGGCGGTCATCATGATGACCGGCACGTGCCGCGTGCGCGGCCCCGACTTGAGCCGCCGGCAGGCCTCGAACCCGTGCACCTTGGGGAGCATCGCGTCGAGCAGCACCAGGTCCGGGACGAGCGCCTCGGCCTTGGCGAGGGCCTCGGCCCCGTCCTCCGCGATCTCGACCGCGAAGCCCCGCGCCTCGAGCGTCTTCTGCACCAGCAGCCGGATCTCCGGCTCGTCGTCCACCACCAGCACCAGCCGGCGGCCGTCGGCGCGGACCGTGGCGACCACCTCGCCCTCGTCGGCCGCGGCGGCCTCCCTCGGGTCGACGGAGAGCGGCACCAGGTGCATCGGCTCGTCGTCGTCGATGGGGACCTCGATCGCGTCCCCCTCGACCTGCGCCGCCTCGATCGGCTCCTCCATCGCCTCGACGTCGACGACCTCCTCCTCCATCCCCGGCAGCGCCACCGCCAGCGACGGAGCGTCGCCCAGCCCCGGGGCGCCCTTCCACACCTTCTGCCCCCGGGCGCGGGCGTCGTAGGCCTGGGCGATGGCGCGGCGGATGGAGCGTCCCACCGCGACGTAGAGTGACACCTCGCGCCCGGTCACGAAGCGCACCTCGGCCACGATCCGCTCGTTGTTGGGCGCCGCCATGGCGATGTGGAGCCGGCCGCCGTCGCCCGACACCGGGAGGATGAGGTCGCTCTCCGCCACCATGCGCGGGACGAGGTCGAGCACCTCCAGCGGGACCACCGTGTTCGAGAGGTCGACGCCGGGCACGCCCATGTTCTCGGCCAGCGCCGACGCGAGGGCCGGCTCGGGGACGCCCATCTCCAGCAGGCGCGAGCAGAGCCGCTCGCCGCGCGCGTGCCCTTCCTGGAGCGCCTGCGCGATCATCTGCGGCGTCGCGACGCCTCGCTGGACGAGCAGCTCGCCGGTCTTGACCGTCAATTCGCCTCCCCCGGTCGCGCCAGGCGCGATCGGGGAATCATACCCCGGGCCGGCTGCCGCGCCGTCCCCTGGACGACCGACGGAGCGCGGACCCGGCCTCGAGGACCAGGCGCAAAGCCCTCGGTCAGCCCACCGTGTCCGCGTAGGTCATGACGAGGTACATCACCGTCTCGCCTTCGGACTTGCTCCGGTAGACGTGGGGCGCGTCGGCCTCGAAGACGATCGCGTCGCCCGGCCCGAGCAGCTCCCGGCGGCCTGCCACCTCGATCTCGCAGGCGCCCTCCGCGACCACCAGGTTCTCGACGGTGCCGGGGTTGTGGGCGTCGGCCCGCTCGACCCCGCCGGGCGTGAGGGTGAGCTGGTAGAACTCGACGCGGCGCGGCTCGTCGAACGGGAAGAGCGCGCGCGAGCTGAAGGAGCCGTCGTGGCTGGTGAGGCGCTTCGCCGCCTCGGAGCGGAGCACCGTCACGCCGCCGGCGGACCGCGACCCGATGAGGCCGGAGAAGGGCACGCCCAGGGCATGGGCGATCTTCCAGAGCACGTTGATCGTCGGCGCGCTCTGCCCCAGCTCGATCTGGCCGAGCATCGCACGCGACACCCCCGAGAGCCTGGAGAGCTTTTCCAGCGAGAGGCCGCGGTGGCCGCGCAGGCGGCGCAGGTTGGCGCCGACGACGGGGGTGAGGTCCGACGCCGCGCCGGGGCCAGCCTGCTCGCGGGGCTCCGGGCCGGCCGACCGAGCCTCCGCGGGGGACGGCCCCCTGGAACGCGACCGGCCCTTCGGGTTCTCGCGGGCGCTCTTCATGGCCCGTCCCTTTTCCGTTACAACGGACGCGTTGTCAACGATCGCTCCGCCCGCACCGGGCCCCTGGCGGCTCACCCTCGTCACCAACCCGGACGACTGCAACCTGGGGTGCCCGATGTGCGACTGCGGCGCGGCCCACCCCGTTCCCGGGGAGGCGCCGCCGGCGCCTGGGCCGCGGCGGATGGACCCTGCGCTGGCGCTGCGGCTCGTCGAGGAGGGCCGGCGCATCGGCCTCCGCGAGGTGATCCCCTCGACGATGGGCGAGCCGCTCCTCTGGAGCGGCCTCGACCGGCTCGCCGACGCCTGTGCCGCGCTCGGCCTCACGCTCAACGTGACGACGAACGGCACGTTCCCGGGGCGCGGGGCGCGCGCCTGGGCGGAGCGGCTCGTCCCGGTCGCCTCGGACGTGAAGGTCTCCTGGAACGGGGCCACGGCCTCGACCGCGGCGGCGATCATGCCCGGGCTCGACTTCGAGGCGGCGGTCGAGAACGTGCGCACCTTCGGGGCGGTGCGCGACGCCCGCGCCGCCGCGGGCGGCCGGCGCTGCCGGCTCTCGTTCCAGGTGACCGCGCAGGAGGGGAACGTGGCCGAGATCCCCGACATCGTGAGGCTGGCGGCCGGGCTCGGCGTCGATCGGGTGAAGCTGAACCACCTCCAGGTCCGGTTCCCCTCGCTCGCGCCGCTGTCGCTGCGGCGCAGCGCGGAGGCCATCGGCCGCTGGAACGCCGCCGTTCGCGCGGCCCGCGCCGCGGCGGACGAGCGGCCGCGGCGCGGGGGCGGGACCGTCGCGCTCGAGAACGCGGTCGAGCTCGCGCCCGACCCCGCCGCGCCGGCGCCGCGCGGTCCCTGCCCGTTCCTGGGGCGGGAGGCGTGGGCGCTCTGGGACGGCCGCTTCGCGCCCTGCCCGCACCCCGCCGCCGCGCGCGGCGAGCTGGGCGACTTCGGGTCGGCCGCCGAGCGCCCGCTCCGCGCGTTCTGGGACGGCGCCGCCTACCAGGCCCTGGTGGCGAGCTACCCGGCGTACCCGGTGTGCAGCGCCTGCCCGTTCCGCCGGCCGGGCGGCGCCTGACCGCCCACACGCTCGCCGGGGGGCGGTACGCCCACCGGCAAGGTCATCCGCCCCCTGCGGGACCACCGCATTGTTTCGTGCACCGCGGCGCGCTCTCCGCCTAGCATCGGAGGCATGGCTACCCAGCGCATCGGCATCCTCACGGGCGGAGGCGACGTCCCCGGCCTCAACTCGGTCATCAAGAGCGTCACGTACCGTGCGAGCGAGCACAAGCACGAGGTGATCGGCATCCGGCGGGGCTGGGAGGGGCTCACCCACCTCGACCTCTCCGACCCGCAGAGCAAGGCTCGCTACGTCCTGCCGCTCAGCCGCGACAACACGCGGACCGTGGACCGGACCGGTGGCACCTTCCTGCACTCGAGCCGCACCAACCCGTCGAAGATGAAGAAGCTCCCCAGGCACGTCGACGCCAAGGACCTGCCGGCGGCCACCAGCACCAAGGGCGGCGTCACCACCACCACCTACGATCTCTCCAAGCAGGTGCTCGCGAACATCGAGAAGCTCGGCCTCGACTCGCTCATCGCCATCGGCGGCGACGACACCCTCTCCTACGCGGCCCGCCTGCACGCGCTCGGCGCCAAGGTGATCGCCATCCCCAAGACGATGGACAACGACGTCCAGAACACCGAGTACTGCATCGGCCTCTCCACCGCGATCACGCGCGCCATGGACGCGATCGAGCGCCAGCGCACCACCGTCGGATCGCACGAGCGCATCGGCATCTTCCGCGTCTTCGGCCGCGACGCCGGCTTCACCGCCTGGTACACGGCCTACGTCACCTCGAACCGCTGCGTGATCCCGGAGTTCCAGCCGGAGCTGGATCACCTCATCGGCCTGCTCGTCGAGGAGAAGCGGCAGAACCCGTCCAACTACGCCCTGGTGATCCTCTCCGAGGGCGCGCAGTGGAAGGGGTACCAGGTCCAGGAGTACGGCGAGCCGGACGCCTACGGCCACCGCAAGAAGGCCAGCGTGGCCGAGTCCCTCTCCGACGAGATCAAGCACCGCACCGGCGAGGAGACGATCGTCTCCGACCTCACCTACGACCTGCGCTCCGGCGACCCGGACTTCATCGACAAGCTCATCGCCTCCACCTACGGGACCATGGCGCTCGACGCCATCCTGGAGGGGAAGAGCGGCCTCATGTCGGCGCTGGTGGACGGGAAGTACGACCTCGTCCCCATCCCCGATCCCAAGCTCGGACCGCGCAAGATCGACGTGGCCAGCATGTACAACACCGCGCGCCTCCGTCCGCTGTACGTGAACAAGCGGGGCCTGCCCGTCTTCCTGAACCGTCTGTGACCACCGCCGGGCGGCGCCGCGCGCCGGCGTGCGCCCGCGCCCCCGACCCCGGAGCCACCCCATCCTCGCGCTCGCGCTCGCCACGCTCCTCGCCGCCGCGGCGGCCGCCCCCGAGCCGCTCGCGTACCCGCCCACCCGGCGCGGCGACGTGGTCGACGACTACTTCGGGACGAAGATCGCCGATCCCTATCGCTGGCTCGAGGACGACCGCAGCCCCGAGACCGAGGCGTGGGTGAAGGCGCAGGACGCGCTCACCGCCGCCTGGCTCGCGAAGGTCCCGGAGCGCGCGGCGCTCCGGAAGCGGCTCAGCGCCATCTGGGACTACGAGCGGTTCTCGGCGCCGCGCAAGCGCGGCAAGCGCTTCTTCTACTCCCGGAACGCCGGGCTGCAGGACCAGGCCGTCCAGTACGTCACGGACGACCCGGCGCGCCCCGGGCACGTGCTCCTCGATCCCAACCGGCTCTCGAAGGACGGCACCGTGGCGCTCTCCGGGTTCGACCCGACCGACGACGGGCGCCTCGTCGCCTACGCGCTCTCCGAGGCCGGCTCGGACTGGGACACCTGGCACGTCCGCGACGTCGCCACCGGGAAGGACCTCCCCGACGTCCTGCGATGGTCCAAGTTCGCCTCCGCCGCCTGGCGCAAGGACGGCGCCGGATTCTGGTACGACCGGTTCGACCCCCCGCTGCCCGGCCAGGAGCGGACCGGCGCCACCAAGAACCAGCAGATCTGGTGGCACCGGCTCGGCACCCTGCAGTCGGCGGACGCGCTGGTCTACGCGCGCCCGGATCACCCGGAGTGGTACCTGTCACCGGCGGTCACCGACGACGGCCGCTGGCTCGTCATCTCCGCCAGCGAGGGGACGAACCCGGAGACGTCGCTCTTCCTCGTCGACCTCCGCCGGCCGGGCGCCGCACCCGAGCCGTTCCTCGACCGGATGGACGCGAGCTACGAGGTGGTGGACGACGAGGACCAGACCTTCTTCGTGGTCACCAACCAGGGCGCGCCCCGCAAGCGCCTCGTCGCCATCGAGCGCGGCAAGCCGGATCCGAAGGACTGGCGCGAGCTCATCCCCGAGTCGAAGCGCGACGTCCTCGAGCAGGTGAGCCTGTTCGGCGACCGGTTCGTGGCGGTCTGGATGCGCGACGCGCACCACGCCGTCGAGGTCTGGGACGTCCACGGGCGCAAGCTCGCCGACCTCGACCTCCCCACCCTCGGCACGGTGGCGGGGTTCGACGGCAAGCGGCGCGACCGGGAGACGTTCTACGTGCTCACCAGCTTCACGGCCCCGCCCACCATCTGGCGGCTCGACGTCCCCACCCTGGAGTCGCGCGTCTTCCGGCGCCCCCGGGTCGCCTTCGACGGGGACGCGTACGAGACGGAGCAGGTGTTCTTCCCGTCCAGGGACGGGACGCAGATCCCGATGTTCCTGGTGCACCGCCGGGAGGAGTCGCGGGACGGCGCACGGCCGACCCTCCTCACCGGGTACGGCGGGTTCGACGTCTCCCTCACGCCCTGGTTCAGCCCGGGCACCGCGCTGTGGCTGGAGATGGGAGGCGTCCTCGCGGTCGCGAACCTGCGCGGCGGAGGCGAGTACGGGAAGGGCTGGTACGACGCCGGCCGGCTCGCGGCCAAGCAGAACGTGTTCGACGACTTCATCGCCGCCGCGCAGTGGCTCGAGGCGAGCGGCTGGACGAGCAGCGCGCGGCTCGCCATCGAGGGGGCTTCGAACGGCGGGCTCCTGGTCGGCGCGGCGCTCACGCAGCGCCCCGACCTCTTCGGCGCGGCCGTGCCGCAGGTGGGCGTCCTCGACATGCTGCGGTTCCACCGCTTCACGGTGGGCTGGGGCTGGAAGAGCGACTACGGCTCGTCCGAGACGCGGGAGGGCTTCGAGACGCTCCTCCGCTACAGCCCGCTGCACGCCGTGCGCGCCGGCACCCGCTACCCTCCCACCCTGGTGATGACCGCCGATCACGACGACCGCGTGGTCCCGGCCCACAGCTTCAAGTTCCTCGCCGCGCTGCAGGCGGCCCAGGCCGGGCCGGCGCCCATCCTCGCGCGCATCGAGAGGCGGGCCGGCCACGGCGCGGGCAAGCCCACCTCGAAGCGGATCGACGAGACCGTCGACGAGTACGCGTTCCTGGTGAAGGTCCTCGGGATCGAGCTGCCGCCGTCGTTCTCCGCGGCGGGGACCGCCCCGCGGCCGTAGCGGGCCCCTCAGCTCCTCGACACCCGGATCACGTCCTCCAGCTCGTTGGGCTGGGGCCCGGAGGAGGGATCCCTGGGGAAGTGCTCGGCCAGCCGCGCGCCGCAGAGCGCCACGGCCTCCACGAACCCGCGCGCCGGATCGCCTGCGCGCAGCCCGGCGGCGAGCGCCTCCGCGGCCCTGCTCCAGTCGTCGCCCATCTTCGCGTGGATGCCGTGGTCGCCCAGGACCACCGCGTGCCGCTCGAGGAGCGAGGCGAAGACCAGCACGCCGGTGCC
Source organism: Anaeromyxobacteraceae bacterium (assembly GCA_035519395.1). Taxonomy (GTDB): domain Bacteria; phylum Myxococcota; class Myxococcia; order Myxococcales; family Anaeromyxobacteraceae; genus Anaeromyxobacter. The sequence continues at coordinate 17,127 of DATIWK010000222.1, forward strand.
CTCGGCGGTCTTGTGGAGCCCGTGCTCGTGAAAGGCGCGCACGGCGCGGGCGCGCACCGCCTCGTCGAGCGCGCGCCGCCCGACCAGAAGCCGCTCCACCGGCGGCCACGTCGCGAGCCCCGCGCCGGCGAGGCCCGCCACCAGCTGCGCGAGCGGCAGCTCGGCCAGGGTGAGCGGCAGGCGCAGGGCGAGGACGGCGAGCGTCGCCGCGGCCGCGAGCACGAGCGCCCCCCGCCAGCGGACCTCCGGATAGGCGTCGCTGCGCTCCACCACCACGGGGACGATCTGCCCGCGCGAGAGCGCCTCGGCGCGCTTCACCGCGTCCGCGACCCGCTCGCGCGCCTGCTCGCCGAAGAAGCTGTCGACGTCCATGGTCCGCCCCCGGGATCTACCAGCGTCCCGATGCGCCGCCGCCCGAGAATCCGCCGCCGCCTCCGCTCCAGCCGCCGCCTCCTCCGCCTCCGCCGCCGCCCCAGCCGCCGCCGATCCAGGGCCCGCCGCCCCACCACAGGCTTCGCCGCCGACGCGGCCCGAACCCGGAGAACACCCGCACCAGGAACAGGATCATGAAGAACGCCACGATGGCGAGCGACCCGAAGTGCACGGCCGGCGGGGAGCGCGCGGCGTGCCGCGCCACGTCCTGCGGCAGCGCGCCGAGCGCGGCGAGGATCTCGACGCCCGCGGCGTTGAGGCCATCGCCGTAGCGACCCTGGCGGAAGGCGGGCACGATGGTGTTGCGGATGATGCGGCTCGCCTGGGCGTCGGTGAGACCTCCCTCCAGCCCGCCTCCGACCTCGATGCGCACGGCCCGGTCCTGCACCGACACCACGACCAGGACGCCGTTGTCGCGGCCCTTCGTCCCGATCCTCCACGCCTCGGCCACCCGGATCGCGTAGTCCTCGATCGGCTCGCCCTCCAGCGAGGGGATCACGAGGTACTGGAGCTGGACCCCCTCCCCGCCCTGCTGCGCGCGCGCCGCCCGGGAGAGCGCGTCGAGCCGGCGGACCGAGGCCGCGTCGAGGAGCCCGGCCGCGTCCACCACCGGACCACCGAGCGGCGGAACCGGGACCACGGCACGCGCCGGGCCCGCCGCCAGGGCGAGCGCGGCGGCCGCGAGCGCCAGCGCGGCGGCTCGGGTTCTCAGAACTTCACCTTCGGCGCGTCCGCGGCGCCCTGGGTGGTCGCCGTGAACTGCGCCCTGGGCTGCTTGTGGTACACGATCGAGTTGGTCCAGCTCGTGGGCGGAACCGTGACCAGGTTGTTGAACTGCTGCACGGCCTCGATGTACCGCCGCCGCGCGATGGCGATCCGGTTCTCGGTCCCCTCGAGCTGCGCCTGCAGGTCCCGGAAGTTCTCGTTGGCCTTGAGCTGGGGGTAGTTCTCGGCGACGGCCAGCAGCCGGCCCAGCGCGCCGCGCAGCTCGCCCTGCGCCTGCTCGAAGCGCCGCAGGTTCTCGGGCGTCAGCTCGTTCGCGGTGAGCTGTACGCTCGTCGCCTTGGCCCGGGCTTCGACGACCGCCTCGAGCGTCTGCCGCTCGTGCGAGGCGTAGCCCTTCACCGTCTCCACCAGGTTCGGGACCAGATCGGAGCGGCGCTGGTACTGGTTCTCCACCTCGGCCCAGGCCGCCGTGGTGGCGTTCTCCGCCTGAGGGATGGCCTGGATGCCGCACCCGGAGAGGGCTACCGCCGCGGCGAGAGCGAGCAGGGTCGTCTTGCGCATGCCGGCGAACCTAACGCAGCCTGGCAGGTTGTAAAGGTGCCGGCGCGGGCAGGTAGCCGCGCCGCGGAGGGCCTGGCCCGGTGTGGGCGTCACGGGCGCGGATCCACGAGAAGCACGCGGACCCTGGACGCGGACGGGCACCAGTGCCCCACCATCGTGATCCAGCGGGTCGCGTCCTGCTGGATGTCGTCCGGGCAGGCGTCGCACACGCCGCTGGCCGCGTCCTGGAACGTCGCCGTCGCGGCGTCCTCGTGCCAGGTCCACTGCGCGTCGCAGTCGGCTCCGGCGACGAGATCGAAGAGGGGGACATCAGGTCCAGCCGAGGCCGGGTCCGCGGCCAGCGCCGCGGCGCGCGCCACGAACGCCGGGTTCGTCGCCCAGACCTTGACCGTGGCCGTGGCGCAGGGCGGGATCGCACCGAGCGTCACGAACGCGCCCCCGGCGCGCTGGGTGCAAGGCGCGTTCGGGCTCGTGACGCACGTGCCCGCCACGCAGACGCGGCCCGCGGTGCAGGCGTGGCCACACGCGCCGCAGTCGAGCGCCGAGGTGGCGACGTCGATGCACTGGCCACTGCACGACCGGAGCGGAGACGAGCAGGGATCCACCTGCGCGCAGCCGGCCGCTGCGAGGGCGCCGGCGGCGAGCGCGGCAAGACGTAGGCCCATCGGCATCGGGAGGAGCGTACCTCGGAAGGCGATCGGCTGCGATGGCGACCTCGAACACGACCACCGATCGCCTTGGCCGCGTGTGAGCGGGGCGAGGAGGGCGGGGTGCCTCCTAGCGGCGCCTGCCGCCGCGCCGGGGACGCGGCCAGCCGAACTGGGCGAGTGACACCCGCTCGCGGTCGTCGAACTCGACGCCCTCGCGCTCGAGCAGCTTGCGCTGCACGGCGGCGCCGACCGGATCGAGGATCGACACGGCTGCCATTCCGCGGGGCCGCGCACCGAGCACGCGCTGCCAGGGGACGTCGTGCCTCGCGCCCCGGAGGGCGGCGAGCGCGTAGCCGACCTGGCGCGCGCCGCGCGGCTTCCCCGCGAGGAGCGCGACCGCGCCGTAGGTGGCCACGCGGCCGCGAGGGATGCGGCGGACGAGGCGGTAGTAGCGCGACCAGCCGGAGGGGAGTGGCACGAGGGGGGAGAGTAGCGCGGGGGAGGCGGGGCGACCGTGGATGCGGATGGGGTCGGGGTCGGGGTCGGGCTGGCGGTGAACGTGGGGCGCACAGAGCGCCGGGAGCGGCCATGCCCCGAGGAGCGGAGCGCATGCGAGGGCTTGCCGCCTCCACTTCGGCCCACGCAGCAAGGAGTCCGGCCCGGCAGCGACCACCGCGTGAGTGCCGGCGGAGCCCCCTGCAGCGGTTCCGGGTGCTCGCGACGGTTCCGGGCGTCGGGAACGATCCCCACGCACTGCGCGGAGCGACGAGGGGCAGGGCCGTCCCGGCGCGAGTTGCGCTCGCGACGAGGGGCAGGCCATCCCGGCGCGAGCTGCGCTCCGGGTGCGGCGCTCGGGCGCAGGCGGCCTACACCCGGCGGGCACACCCGTGCCGGCCATGCGCGCGGCCCACGCGGGATTACGGTTTAAACATGAGCGCACGGAACACGATCTTCTACCTCGCGCTCGCCGCCGCAACCGTCATCGGCTGCACCGGCCCGCGCGCCGCATCCACCACCAGACCCTTCCCCGAGCGCCAGTCGGCGCAGGCGATCGAGGTGTCGGACCCCGCCTGGTACGGGACACCTCAGCAGCCGCGGCAGGCAGACCCGCTCCAGCAGGTCTCCGCCGCCGCGGTGCCCGAGCCCAGGAAGCGGCTCGTGTCGCTGCATTTCCTCATGCAGGGGCTCACGCCCTCGCAGCAGGTGGATCTGCGCCGCGCGTTCGAGGCCACGCCGTGGCGCCCCGGGATCGGCGCGAACGGCGAGCCGGCGGACGATTCGTCCACGACGATCGTGATCCGCGCTCGGGAGGAGTGAGGCCCGGGCGCCGGCGGCCGCGCTACTCCACGGGCACCGGCCCGACCTTCCAGATCTGCTCCGCGTACTCCTGGATGGTGCGGTCGGAGGAGAACTTGCCGCACCGCGCCACGTTGAGGATCGCCATCCGCGTCCAGCGTTCCGGATCGGCGTACGCCTTCGAGACCTCTTCCTGGCAGGCGCAGTACGCCGCGAAGTCCGCCAGCACCAGGTAGGGATCGCCGCCGTTGAGGAGCGAGTCGACCACCGGCTGGAAGAGGCGCGGCTCGCCCGGCGAGAACACGCCCGACGACACGGCGTCGAGGACCTCCTTCAGGCGCCGGTCGTTGCGGTACCACTCCCAGGGGTCGTAGCCGCGCTTCCGCAGCGCCTGGACCTGCTCGACGGTGAGCCCGAAGAGGAAGAAGTTCTCGGCCCCGACCTCCTCGCGGATCTCCACGTTGGCGCCGTCGAGCGTCCCGACCGTCAGCGCGCCGTTGAGCGCGAACTTCATGTTGCCCGTTCCGGAGGCCTCCTTGCCGGCGGTCGAGATCTGCTCCGAGACGTCGGCGGCCGGGAAGATCCGCTCCGCGAGGGAGACGCGGTAGTTGCGGAGGAAGACCATGGTGATGCGCCCCTGCACCGCGACGTCGCGGTTCACCACCTCGCCGACCGCGTTGACGAGCTTCACGATCCACTTCGCCATGGCGTAGCCGGGGGCCGCCTTTCCGCCGAACAGGTAGCTCCGCGGCAGGGGCCGGTAGGACGGGTCCGCCTTCATCCGCAGGTACTCGGACGCGACCCGCAGCACGGCGAGGAGCTGCCGCTTGTACTCGTGGATGCGCTTCACCTGCACGTCGAAGATCGAGTCGAGGTCGAGGGTGATGCCGTTCTCCGCCTTCACGGTCTCGGCGAGCCTGACCTTGTTCTCCCGTTTCACGGAGCGGAAGAGACGGCGGAAGCCGGGGTCCTCCGCCAGCGGCTCCAGCCGGCGAAGCTGCCCGGCGTCGGTGACCCACCCCGGGCCGATCACCTCGGTCAGGGCGCGCGCCAGCTCCGGGTTCGCGGCGAGGAGCCAGCGGCGCGGGGTGACGCCGTTGGTCTTGTTGTTGAACTTCTCCGGCCAGAGCCGGTGGAAGTCCGGGAAGAGCTGGGAGCGGAGCAGCTCGGTGTGGAGCGCCGCCACGCCGTTCACCGAGTGGGATCCCACCACCGCCAGGTTGGCCATCCGCACCTGCTTGGGCGACCCCTCCTCGATGATGCTCATGCGCGAGATGGCCCCCTCGTCGCTGGTGCCGGCGCGGCGCACGCCCTCCAGGAAGCGGCGGTTCAGCTCGAAGACGATCTCGAGGTGCCGCGGCAGGACCCGGCCGAAGATGTCCACCGACCACCGCTCCAGCGCCTCCGGCAGCAGCGTGTGGTTGGTGTAGCCGAAGGTGGCGCGGCAGAGCTCCCAGGCGTCGTCCCACTCGATCCCCTGCTCGTCGATCAGCACGCGCATCAGCTCGGCCACCGCGATGGCCGGGTGCGTGTCGTTGAGCTGGATGGCCACCTTGTCCGGGAACTCGGCGAACCCCTCGTGGACCTTGAGGTGGCGGTCCACGATGTCGTGGATGGAGCAGCACACGAAGAAGTACTGCTGCTGGAGCCGCAGCTCCTTTCCCATCACCGTGAGGTCGTTCGGGTAGAGGACCTTGGAGATGTTCTCCGACAGGTCCTTGTCCTCGACGGCGCGCAGGTAGTCGCCGGCGTTGAAGTCGGCGAGGTCCAGCTCCTGCGAGGCGCGCGCCCGCCAGAGGCGCAGCGTGTTGACCGTGCCGTTCCGGTAACCGGCGATGGGCACGTCGTAGGGCATCCCCAGCACGTGCCGCGCGTCCACCCACCTCACCCGGAGCTTGCCGCGCGCGTCCGCGCCCTGCTCGGTGCGGCCGTAGAGCGCCACCGGGACGGTGTACTCGGGGCGCGGGATCTCCCAGGCGCTCCCGAACCGCAGCCACTCCTCCGGCCGCTCGACCTGGTACCCGTTCACGATCTGCTGGTCGAAGATCCCGAACTCGTAGCGGATGCCGTAGCCGTAGGCCGGCAGCGCGAGCGTCGACATGGAGTCGAGGAAGCAGGCGGCCAGGCGGCCCAGACCGCCGTTGCCGAGCCCGGCGTCGGGCTCCTGGGCGAGCAGATCGGTGAGATCGAGCCCCAGGTCGGCGAGGGTGCCCCGCATCGTGTCGTGGATGCCGAGGTTGATGAGGTTGTTCTCGAGCGCCCGGCCCATCAGGAACTCGAGGGACAGGTAGTAGACGCGCTTGGCGCCGGCCCGGTAGTAGGCCTGCTGCGTCTCGATCCACCGCCGCATCATCCGGTCGCGCACGGCGTACGCCGTCGCGAAGTAGCGGTCGAGCTGCGTGGCGGTGTGCTCGTCCTTCCCCTGCGAGTACTGGAGGTGATCGGCGAAGGCGCGCTTGAGGGCGTCGACGTCGTTGGCGGTCCGCGCGTTGGGGAGGTCGCGGGCACGCTCCAGCGCCCTCGCCTCCTCGGCCCGGGCCGTCGTTGCTCTCCTCGGGGGCGGCATCCACGCTCCTTCGGCAGTGGGCCGGCACACGCCGGCCCCGGAGGCGCGGTGGCCCCCGGGGCCGCATCATAATCGGCCCGGCCGGGTATGGCAGGGAGGACGCGCCGGGGCGCTAGTAGCCGGTGCCCTGCATGGACCACGTCGCCTGCGCGGGCGGTCCCCGGGTCCCCGCGAGCGAGTCGGAGAAGGCGAGGCTGCCCGTGGCGGTGTAGGTCTGCTCGGCCGGCGGCGTGAAGTCCACCGCGAACCAGCACCCGCTGCCGGGCGGGAGAATCGTCCCCGCCCAGCACTCGTTGCCGTCCGGCGGCTGCGTGACCGGCAGCGCCTCGAACGCGAACGGCGCCGCCCACCCGGTGCCCGCCCCGAGCGACGTGGCGGCCAGCTTGCCGTTGTTGTTCACCCAGAACTGGCCGGCGTGCGGCTGGCCGACCTGGCTCGGCCCGAAGTCCCACCAGCAGCCGTTCTGATCGCACATGGAGCCCATCCATCCATTCACGAGGAGGAAGGCGCGATCGGTGGGCGTGCCCTGGACGGCGCGATGCGCCGTGGCGCTCCCGCCGTTCGAGTCGGTGTAGCCGAGGTCGATGGAGCCCACCGCGAGCGTGCCGAATGGCGCCGCCGGCACGAACTCCACGTAGAGCGTGCACGACGTGCCGACGGCCAGCGTCGCCCCGCAATCGCCCGGGAACGGCGGGTAGGAGGGCGGCGCGCTGCCCGAGCCGGGGAAGGGGGTACCGCCCGCGAACCGGAACTCCCCGCCCGAGACCGACGGATTCGCGAACGTCGCCGCCGCGCCGCCGCTGTTGGTCACGATGAAGGCATGGCTGACGGTCTGGCCCTGCGTCCCGTAGTCGAAGGGCGGCGGCGTGTAGCCGCTCCCGCCAGGCCCGTTGCCCGGCCAGTCGAGGATCGTCAGCATGGCCTGGTTCGTCGCCTCGCCCTGGAGCGCGCGCGTCGCGTGGAGCGTCTGCGAATTCCCGTCGAGGTAGCTCACGTCGAGCGTGGCCGAGAGGCTCCACGGAGGCGGAGGAGCGCCCTGCGGTGGGGCGTAGAGTTCCGGCCGGAAGGTGACCGCCACCGAGCAAGACTCCGCGACCGCGATGCTTGCGCCGCAGAGCGGCGGGTAGCCGTTCGTGCTCGGGTCGCCCGTTCCCGGGAACGCGCCGCCCGCGAACTGCCACCAGGGATCCGGCCCGAGGCCGCCGCCGACGCCGTTCGCGGCGCCGCCGCCGATGTTCTTGACGACGAGGAACCTCGTCACCGCCTGGCCGGCGATGCCGAAGTCGTTGGGCGGCTGGTTACCGCCGCCGCCGCCGCCCCACGGGCCGTCCAACACAACGAGGATGGGCTGGTCCGTCTTGGTCGCAGTGAGGTCGCGCGTCGCGGTGCCGACCGGGCCGATCGAGTCGGAGTAGGCGAGCGCGATCTGGGCGGCGTGCGGTCCGACCGGCGCCGCCGACGGATCGAACACCACGGTGATGCCGCAGGCCGTCCCCTTCGCGACCGCGAAGTGCCCGCCCCCGTCGAGCACCGGGCACGCGGCCGGCTCGCCCGGATACGACGAGGCGCTTCCGGGGAAGCTGCCCCCGTTCCAGGCGAACCCGTTCCCGAGGGCCGCGGGCGTGACCACCGCGTCCTTCATACCCGCGTTCACCACGTAGAACGTGTGGCTCGACGCCTGTCCCACCGTGCCGAAGTCGAAGGTGCTGCCGGGATTGGGTGGCGAGGTCTGGCCGCTGCCCGTGTCGTACCAGTCGCTCACGTACAGGTTCGCGCGGTTCGTGGCGACGGCCTGGAGCGCGCGCGTGGCGCTCCCCGTCCCGCCCTTGCCGTCGCCATAGGCGAGCGAGAACGTCCCGCCGGCCGGGCCGTTGCCGATCTGGGCCGGGTAGAAGGAGATCTCGACGGTGCAGGAGGCGTTCGGTCCCAGGCTGCCGCCGCTGCACGTCCCGCCCGTCCCCGGGAAGCTACCGGGAACGCCGCCCGGGCCCCTGAACCCGAAGCCGGCGGGCAGCGAAGCGACGCCGTAGGTGGCCACCGCCGGCCCGGCGTTGGCCAGGGTGAACTCGTGGTTCACGGGCTGGCCCGCCGTGCCGTAGTCGTAGGGGCTCATCCCCTGCCATGGGATCTGGTTCGGCCAGTCCTCGACCAGGAGGAGCGCGTGGTCGACGGCGGTGCCGGAGAGGCCTCGCAGCGCCGAGGCGGTGTTCGCCCCGTCGTACCAGGAGACGGCGATCGACCCGGCGCGCGCGCCGGCGCCGCTGGGCGTGAAGCGCAGGCCGATCGTGCAGGCCGCGCCCCTGGCCAGCGAGGCGCCGCAGGCGGGCGCGTCGTAGCTCGGGTTCACCCCGACGCCGGGGTAGCTCCCCGAGTCGAAGCCGAAGGCGCCGCCCGAGACCACCGCCGCGAGCGCGGTGGCGTCGGCGCCGCCGCGGTTCTGGAGGTAGAGGGACTTGTCCACCGGGAACCCGCTCGTGCCGAAGTCGACCGGGTTCCGGCCGTCGTCGCCGCAGTTGGAGTCGTTGCACTGGGTGACGACGAGGTACGGACCGCTCGTGGACGTGCCGGTGACGTCGCGGGTGGCGCTGACGGGCGCCCCGCCGCCGCCGTCCGCGTACTGGAGCCCGATGGTCGCCGCCGCGGAGCCGTCACCCGAGGGCGTGAAGGCCACGGTGATCCGGCAGGTGGCGCCCGCCGCGAGCGTGGCGCCGCAGGTGGTGGACGCGTACGAGAACGGGCCGGAAGGCGCGAGCGGCCCGACGGCCGTCGCGTCCTGCGCGCCGACGTTGCTCGCCCAGAAGTCGTGCGTGACGGGCTGGCCCCAGGTGCCGAAGTCGAAGGGGTTGGGATCCGGGTTGGCGTCCTGGCCGCCGCCGCTCCAGTCGGCGATGACGACCAGCGCCCGGTCCGTCCCCTTCCCGGTGAGGGCGCGCGCGGCGCTCTGCGGCTGCCCGCCCGCGGGGAGGTCGGAGTAGGAGACGGTCACCTGCTGCTGGAACGTGCCGGCCGCCGCCGGCGCGAACTTCACGGCGAGCGAGCAGGTGGTCCCCATGGCGAGGGTCGCGCCGCAGGCCGGGTCGCTCGTCGGGTACGAGGGGTCGATCGAGAACGGAACCGAGAGGCCCGACACCGCGATCGCCGCGGCGGCGGCGCCGCCCACGTTCTGCACGCGGAGCGACAGGGTGAGGCTCTGGCCCACGCCGACCGTGCCGAAGTCGATGTACGCGCCGGCGTCCTGCTCCACGAGGAGGAGCGCGGTCGTGATGCCCGTGCCGCGCGCCTCGCGGATGGCCGTCCGGCCGGTCCCGGTGCCGTCGCCGTACTGCACGGCGACCTCGGCGTGCGCCGAGGGGCCCGCCGACTGGGGCGCGAAGGTCACGTACACCGTGCAGCTCGCGCCCGCGGCGAGGGAGCCGCCCGCGACACAGGTGCCGCCCGAGCCGGGGAACGCCCCGTCCTTCCAGGAGAAGCCTGCCGGCAGCGGCGCACCGGCGAGGTTCACGGCCGCGACCTTGCCCTCGTTGACGACGGTGAAGTCCTTGTCGGACGAGAGCCCGACGCCGATCGAGCCGAAGTCCCACCACGGGCCGAGCCGGATGGCGGGCGCGAAGTCGTAGACGACGAGCGCCGCGGCGGCCGTGCCGGTGCCGGTCAGCGTGCGGGTGGCGGCGAGGTTGCCGCCGGCGCCGTCCCCGTAACCGACGCTCAGGTCCTGCGTGGACGCGGTCGCCGACGAGGGCGAGTAGCCGACGACGATGGTGCAGGTCGCGCCCGCGGCGAGCGTGCCGCCCGGCGCGCAGCTCCCGCCCGCACCCGGGAAGCTGCCCCCCAGGAACGCGAACGGCGACGGGACGCCGCTCGCCTGGAAGGTGGCGGTGCCGGCGCCGGTGTTGGTGACGTAGAAGGTGTGGTCGGCGGTGGTGCCGGTGCCGACGCTGCCGAAGTCGAAGGTGGGGCCGTCGGGGGGGAGGCCGTAGCCCGTGTAGTAGAGGGGCGGCCAGTCGGTGATGGCGAGGTGGGCGACGCTGGTGCCGGTGCCGGAGAGCTGGAGCCCGACGACCGGATCCGGGGCGCCGGCGACACCGGTCTTGTAGCCGATCCCCAGCGTGCCGCTGGCAGGCGTGCCCGAAGCCGGGGCGAACTGGATGATCGCGCGGCAGGAGGTCCCTCCGGCGAGCTGCGCGCCGCAGGTGCCGCCGAAGCCCGGCCAGGCGCCGCCCGACCAGGCGAAGGGCGAGGCGATGGACGGCGAGAGGACGGTCGCCGCCACGTCGCCGTCGTTCGCGACCGTCACGATGTGGGTGACGACCTGCCCGACGGCCACGGTGCCGAAGTCGAACGAGGCGCCGTCCGCGTAGAGGAGGTGCGCGGGGCCGAGCGCCTTCCCGGACACCGTCCACTGCGCGCTCTGCGCCTGGACGCCGTCGTTGAAGCTCACGGTGACGACGCCGCTGGTCGCCCCCGGGGCGCCCGGCTGGAAGGAGACGCCGAGGGTGCAGCTGGCGCCGGCGGCGAGCGTGCTCGCGCAGGTCCCGCCACCCGGGTAGGAGCCGCCCGCCGTCCAGGCGAAGCCGGGCGGCAGCGTCGCGCCGAGCGCCGTCGCGCTCGCCTGGCCGTCGTTCTGGACCGTCACCGTACCCGCGGTCGTGTTCCCGACGACGGTGTCGGCGTACGCCGACGCGCCGGAGAAGGAGAGCTGCGCCGGGTCGAGGCCCGTCCCCGAGAGGCCGAGGTTCGCGTGCTGCGTCAGGACGCCGTCCTGGTAGTCGAGCGTGGCGGTGCGCGCGACGGCGGCCTTCTGCGCCGGCGTGTAGACGATCTCGACCGTGCAGCCCGTGCTGGCGGCGAGCGTCGCGCCGCAGGTGCCGTTCTGGCCGGGGTAGCTCCCGCCCGAGTACGAGTAAGGCGCGAGGAGCGCCGCGCTGCCCATGCCGGTCGCCCCCACCCCGCCGGAGTTGATGACCATGGCCTGGTGCGTGGCGGTCCTGCCGATGAGGGTGGCGGGGAAGGGATAGGTCGCGCCGTCGCTGAAGGCGAGGAGCGCGGGCGCGGTCCCGGTGCCGGAGAGCGGGATGCCGAGCGAGGTCCCGGAGACGCCGGTCTGGTAGCCGAGCGTCACGCTGCCGCTCGCAGGCGCGGCGCCGGCCGGCTGGAACACGAGGACGAGGGTGCAGGAGTCGCCGGGCGCCAGGGCCGGGCTGCAGGTGCCGCCGGTGCCGGGGTACCCCGTGCCCTTGAACATGAACGCGGCGGGTGACGCCACCGCGCCCATCCCGGTCGCCGGGACGCCGCCCTCGTTCTGGACGGTGACCGAGGCCTCGGAGCTCGACCCGACCACGGCGGACGGGAAGACGACGGGCATCGCCACCGACACGGTCAGGGCCGCGGGCTGCGCACCGGCGCCGGAGAGCGTGGCGCTGGCGGCCGGGTTGCCGCCGCTGGTGAGCTGGAGCGCGCCGGCGTAGGCCTGGGCCTGCGCGGGCTCGAAGCTCACGACGATCGCGCAGCTCGCGCCGGCGGCGATGGAGCCGGCGCAGGTCCCGCCCATGCCGGGATACGGCACGTGGCCCTTGAAGGTGAAGCCGGGAGGCAGCGCCGCCGCCGCCACCGTGGGCGCGGCCTGGCCGCCGGTGTTGCTGACGGTGAACGTATGATCCGAGGTGGACCCGATGGCGTGGACGCTCCAGTCGAAGCCGAGCTCGGTGAAGGCGAGCGCCGGGCCGTTGGTGCCGGTGCCGCTCAGGGCGGCGCTGGCCGACGCCGCGTCGCCGCCCGAGTAGCTGGCCGCGAGCGCGCTCGAGAAGGGCGAGGCGGCATCGGGCTTGAACTGCAGCGCGATCGTGCACGACGCGCCGGCGGCGATCGTGCCCCCGGGGGCGCAGGTGCCGCCCGCGACCACGGTGAACTGCGAGGCGAGCCCGGCGCCAAGCCCCAGGCCGGTCGCGGGGCTCCCGCCGGTGTTCTGCAGGGTGAACGTGTGCGTCCCCGTCCCGTTCACGGCGAGGGTCCCGTAGTCCCAGCTCGCCTCGGAGAAGGCCAGGTGGGCGAGCGCGGTGGCCGCGCCGGCGAGGCTCTTGCCGGTGGAGTGGCTGGTCGCGCCGTCGCTGTACTGGAGCGAGAAGGACGAGCCGGTCGCCGCGCCGCTCGAGGTCGGGTGGAACGTGACGACGACCGTGCAGGAGGAGAGCGAGGAGAGCTGGCTGCCACACGTTCCGGTCGTGCCGGGGTACGACCCGCCCTTGAACGAGAAGGGAGAGGATGGCGCGACCGCCTGGATGCTCGTCGCGGCGACGCCGCCGCCGTTCATGACGGTGAAGGTCTCGTCCACGGAAGCGTTCTGCGCGACCGTGCCGAAGTCGTAGGTCGCGCCCGCGGGGGTGAGGCTCAGCAGTGCCGGCGCCGCCGCGACGCCCGAGAGGGCGATGCCCGCCGACTGCGTCGAGATCACGCCGTCGCCGTAGCCGATGGAGAGGTTCCCCGCGAGCGTGCCGCTCTGGCCGCCGGCGGGCAGGTAGGTGACCACCACGGTGCAGGTCGAGCCGGCCGCGAGCGTCGCGCCACAGGTCCCGCCCGCCCCCGGGAAGCTGCTCCCCTTCCAGTCGAACGCCGACGGAACCGCCGCGCCGGCCGCGAGGCCCGTGGCGGGTACGCCGCCGGTGTTGGTGATGGTGAAGGGCTGATCGGTGGACGAGCCGGTCACGTGCAGGCCGTAGGAGAAGGACGCGCCCGCATCCCAGGCGAGGACGGCCTTGTTCGCGCCCGTGCCCGAGAGCGAGGTGGTCACGGTGCTCGACCCCGCGCCGGACTGGTACGAGAGCCTGAGGTTCGCCGGCAGGGCCGAGGCGGCCGACGGCGCGAAGGTGACCACCAGCGTGCAGAACGCGCCCGCGGCGAGCGAGGCGCCGCAAGTGCCGCCCGTGCCGGGATAGGCCCCGCCCTTCCAGCCGTACGGCGCCGGCGGCGCGACCGAGACGGCGAGCGACGTCGCGGCGACCCCGCCCGAGTTGGTGAGCGTCACCGCCCGCTCGCCGGTGGCGCCGATCGCCACCGTGCCGAACGAGGCCGAGGCGTCCGCGATGGAGGCGGCGGCGGCGCCGGTGCCGGACGCGCTCCCGGGCGCGGTCGCCGATCCGTTGCCGTCCTGGTAGCCGAGCGAGAGCGTCGCGTTGGCGACGGCCGCGGTCACCGGCGAGAAGGTCACCGCGAAGGTGCAGGTCGCGGCGGGCGCCAGCGTCGTGCCGCAGGTCCCGGTCGCGCCCGGGAACGCCCCGCCGCCCTTCCACGACCAGGGCGCCGAGAGCGCGGGAGGGGCGATGGCGGTGGCGTCCACGTCGCCGCCGTTCGAGACGGTGAAGGCGTAGTCCTTCGCGCCGCCCACGGCGACCGTCCCGAAGGCGTAGCCCGGGTCGGACACTGCGAGCGCCGCCGCGCGCTTGGCGGTGCCCGACAGCGGCAGCGCCGCGCCCTGGGCGGCGACGCCGTCGGAGTAGGCGACGGAGAGGGAGCCGGAGGGCGTCCCGGCGGAGGTCGCCGAGAAGGTCACGACCACCGTGCAGCTCGCGCTGGCGGCGAGGGCGGAGCCGCAGGTGCCGGCGGTGCCGGGGTACGAGCCGCCCTTGAAGCCGAACGGCGCGGCGGGCGCCGTCGCGGAGAGGCCGGTGGCCGGCACGCCGCCGTCGTTCGAGAGCGTCAGGGTGTGCTCGAGCGCGGCCCCGCCCAGCAGGTACTGGCCGAACGCGTAGGACGAGACGCCGGCGGCGCCGTCGAGCCACGCGAGGTGGGCGGGCGCGGCGCCGGCGCCCGAGAGGGCGAGGTCCACGTGCGCCGCCCCGGCGCCGGACTGGTAGGCCACGGCGACGGTGGCGGGCGTCGCGGCGCCGGCGGACACAGGCGCGAACGTGAGGACGACCGTGCAGCTCGCGCCCTCCGCGAGCGTCGCGCCGCAGGTGCCGCCCGCCCCGGGGTAGCTCCCGCCCTTGAAGCCGAACGGCGCTTCCGGCGCGGCGGCGGCGAGCGACGTGGCGGCGCTGCCGCCCGAGTTCGAGATGGTGACCGGGAGCTCGGCGGTGGCGCCCACCGCCCGGGTCCCGAACGCCGCCGCGCCGGCCGACAGCGCCGCGGGCGTGGGGGGCGTCGTCCCGCCGCCGCCCCCGCCGCCGCAACCGGAGGCGAGAGCCAGCGACAGGAAGGCGAGCGCGGAAACGCGGGCGCGGAGCGTCATCTGGTCGGTCCTTTCGGGACGACGGTGCAGTCCCCTCGGCCGTGCGCTTGGGCGCACGGCGATGCGGGGTCCCACCGATGGAAGAGGCGTGCCGCCGCAGGGGTCGTCCCGCGTGCGCGGGACGCGCACACCGGTGAATCCTCCGCACACCGGGCGATTGACAGGTCAACCGGCGCACGTACCGTGAACGCGACGCGAGGTGACCGTCGACCCGGGGTCGCACCAGCCGCGGCGGGCCGACCCGCCCGGGCGAGACCGAGGCTCAGCGGCCCGGCGGCTCAGCGACGCAGCGCGCCTGCGAGCTCCTGGAACAGGTGGATCTCGCTCCTCACGGACTTCGCGAAGTCCGAGAGCGACAGGCTCTCGTTCTCCGAGTGGGCGTTGGTCTGGGGGTCCTCGACCCCGAGCAGGATCGCCGGGACGCCGCCCAGCGCCTTCGAGAAGGGCTCCACGAAACCGATGGAGCCGCCGCAGCCGATGGCCAGCGCCGGCTTCCCGAACCCGCGCTCCAGCGCGCGGAACGCGGCGGCGAAGGCGGGGTGGGCCACGTCGGTGATCCAGGGCGGCCCCGCCGTCTCCACCTTGATCGCCAGCTCCACGCCCCAGGGCGCCGCCGCCCGGAGCGCCGCGACCAGCTTCTGCTCGACCTCCTCCGGATCCATGTCGGGCACGAGCCGCACGCCGAGCCGCGCCCAGGCCGCGTCGTTGATGATGTTGCGCGCGTCCTTCCGCGAGGAGGCCTGGATCGCGTTCACCGCCAGCGAGGGCTGCCACCAGTTCATCTCCAGCGGGTGCATCCCCCCGAGCAGCTTCACCCCGGGGCGCAGCCGCGCCTGGCGCCGGAAGTCCTCCGGCGAGACCGGGAGGCGCGCGATCGCGTCCCGCTGCTCCTTCGTGAGCGGGCGGACCCTGTCGTAGATGCCGGGGAGCGCGAGGCGGCCGTCGGCGTCCACGAGCGAGGCGAGCATCTTCGCGAGCGCCATGGCCGGGTCGGGCACCGGGCCACCCCACATCCCGGAGTGGAGCGACTGCTCCGCGGCGCGGACCTCCACGTCCACGGTGACGAGGCCCCGCAGGGCGATGGTCACCGAGGGCACCCCCTGGTCCACGTTGCCCGCGTCGGTGAGGACCAGGGCGTCGGCGTCGAGGCGCGACCGGTACTTCTCGATGAACTGCGCGAGGTGCTCGGACCCGATCTCCTCCTCGCCCTCGATGACCGCCTTCACGTTGACGGGCAGGCGCCCCGCGCCGCGGCGCCAGGCGTCCACCGCGGCGGCGTGGACGAGGATGCCCGCCTTGTCGTCCGCGGCGCCGCGTCCGAAGAGCCGGCCGTCGCGCTCCTGCGGCTCGAACGGCGGCGACTTCCACAGCTCCTCCTCGCCGGCGGGCTGCACGTCGTGGTGCGCGTAGAGGAGGACGGTCGGCGCCCTGGGATCCTCGATCCGCTCCGCGTACACGTAGGGGTGCGTTCCCTCGACGCGCAGCACCTCGGCCTTCTCGAAGCCGTGGCGCCGCAGCAGGTCGGCGACGGCGTCGGCGCTCCGCGCCACCTGGGCCGCGTCGAAGCCCGGGAAGCCGCAGGAGGGGATGCGCACCAGCTTCTTCAGCTCCTCGACGTACGAGGTGGCCTGCTTCTCGTAATGTGCCAGGGCCTGCTCGACGGGGTTCTGGGCCATGTGGTGTCTCCTCACGGGCGGGCGGCGCCACGGGATATAACCTGGGGCGTGCGCTCGGATCCCGCTCCCCTTCGGGATGGCAGCCCGGCCAGCGGGAGGCGGTGGGCGCTGCCGCCGCTGGCCCGGGCCCTCGGCGTGACGCGCGTCGCGAGGCTCACCGGGCTCGACCGGACCGGCGTCGAGGTGGCGGCGGCGGTCCGGCCCGGCGGCCACGTGCTGCAGGTCTCGAACGGCAAGGGGGCCTCGTTCGCGGAGGCGGCCGCCGGGGCGCTCCACGAGGCGGCGGAGCTGTGGGGTGCGGAGCGGCCGCGCCCGGCGGCGTGGGGAAGTGCGGACGAGGCGCGGGCCGCTTTCCACGGGGCGCGCGTCGAGCCGCTCGGCGGAGGGGACGGTGCCCGCCGCGCCTGGGCGCTGGGGAGCGACCTCGCCTCGGCCACGCCGGTGCTCGCGCCGGCCGCGGCGATCTTCTGCCCGCCCGCCGGGACCGCGCTGCTCGGCGCGTCGCCCCTCCCCTGGACGTCCAACGGGATGGGGGCCCACGGCGATCGCGCCGCCGCCCTCCTCCACGCGCTGCTCGAGGCGGTCGAGCGGGACGCGCTGGCGCGGTCGCTGCCGGAGGGGTTCACCCCCCGCGAGATCCGGCGGCGCCTCCTCGACCCCGCGTCGCTCGCCCGCGCGGCGCCAGGGACGGCGGCGCTCGCCGCCCGGCTCGAGGCGCGCGGCTTCCGCGTGCACCTGTTCGACGCCACCCCCGGGCGCCGGGACCTCGGGCTCCCGGTGGCGGGGGCGGTCCTCGTGGATCTCGATCCCGGCGCGGTCCCGGTGACCGCCGGCTACGCCTGCCGGCCGGCGCGCGACGCCGCGCTCCTCGCCGCGCTGGGGGAGGCCGCGCAGTCGCGGCTCACCGAGATCCACGGCGCGCGCGAGGACGTGCTCCACGGCGATCGGTGCGCATCGGCGCCGCTCGCCGCCGCCTGCGCCGCGGCAAGGCCCTCGCGTCCCGCCTCGGCGCTGCCCCAGCTCGCCGTCCCGCCGGCGGCCGCGCTGGCGGCCCTGGTCCGGCGCCTCGCCCGCCTCGCCCTCCGCCCCGCGGCCTTCGACCTCCCCTCCCCGCCCGGCGTGCACGTGGTGAAGGTGCTGGTGCCGGGCTTCGCCGTCTCGGAGCTCCTCTGAGGACGAACCGCCGCGCCTCGGACGTCGTCGCCTTCCTCGGCCCCTCGCTCCCCTCGGGCGAGGCGCGCCGGGTGGCACCCTGCCGCGTCCTGCCGCCGGCGCGCGCCGGCGACCTCTTCGCCGTCCTCACCGGGCGTCCGCTGGCGATCGCCCTCGTGGACGGGACCTTCGAGTCCACGCCCTCGGTGTGGCACCACGAGATCCTGGCCGCGCTCGACGCCGGGGTGGCCGTGTTCGGCGCCGCCAGCATGGGCGCGCTCCGGGCGGCCGAGCTGTGGCGGCACGGGATGATCGGCGTCGGCGGGATCTTCGCCGCCTACCGCGACGGCGCTCGCCGGGACGACGCCGACGTGGCGCTGCTTCACGCCGGCGCCGAAGGTGGCTGGCGGGCCTCGACCGTCCCGCTCGTCACCGCCGAGGCGGCGATCCGCGCCGCGGCGGAGGCCGGCGTGCTCTCTCGCCGCGAGGCCGGCGCCCTCACCCGCGCCGCGGTCCGGGTCTCCTGGCGGGAGCGGGCCTGGTCGCGGGTCCTGGCCGAGGCGCGCCTGCCGCCCGGCGCCGGCGCGCGGTTCCTCGACTTCCTCCCCGCCGCCCCCGACCCGAAGGCCGCCGACGCCCGCGCCTGCATCGCCGCGGCCGCCGAGTGGGCGCAGGCCCGCCGGGCGGGCGCGCCGCCGCCGCCGCGCCCGGCGCTCCGCGCCGAGCCCTCCCACGTCCGCCGCCTCCGGCTCGCCGTGGCCCGCTGCGGAGCCGCGGGCGAGGAGGCGCCTCGCGCCGGGGAGGTGCTCGCGGCGCTCGCGCAGCAACCGGACGCGGGACGGCTCGCCGCCGACGGGCTCCGCCGGGCCGTGGTGGCTGCGCTGGCGCGGACGCTCGGTCTGGGGGCCACCGCGGCGGAGGCAGCCGCTGCCGAGCGCGCCTGGCTTGCAAGGCTCGGGGTCGGCGCGCGCGACCGCGCCACGTTCCTCGCCCGGTGCGGCCTCGACGACGGCGCGGCGCGGCGTCTCGCGGAGGACCTCGCCGCCGAGGCGCACCTGCTCGAGGATGCCGCGCGCCTCCTTCCCGACGGCCCGTCGTGGGAGGAGGGGCTCGCGCTCGCCGCCCGGCTCGCCGGCGCGTGGGTGGCGGAGGTGGCGCGCGCCCGCCAGGCGCCGAAATCGCGGCCTGCCGGCGCGCGGCGGCGGCGCAGCAGGTAACATCTCGGCGTGCCCGCTCCCCGGGGAAAGCAGCCGAAGCAGCCCGCGCCTGCCGCGCCCTTCCACGACGCCTTCTCGAAGCTGCGCGAGCGGCTCCCGGAGGGCTGGCGCCCTCCTCCGGACGCACCGGCGCCCCCGCCGGCCGGGGCGCCGATCCCGGCGCGCGCCGTCGTCCGCCTCGAGCGCAAGGGGCGCGGCGGCAAGGACGCGACGGTGGTCGAGAAGCTGGCGCTCCCGCCCGCGGCGCTGTCCGCCTGGGCGGACGACCTCAAGCGGTCCCTGGGCTGCGGCGGCGGCGTCGAGGGCGACGCCATCGCCGTGCAGGGTGACCAGCGCGAGCGGGTGCGGCGGTGGCTGGAGGCGCGGGGGGTGAGGAAGGTCACCCTGGGTTGAGGCCGAGGGCGAAGCTCAGGAGGTCGCGGTGCGCGCCCCCGGGGGCCCCCATGACCCCGAGCCGCGTCCTGCGGCTGGCGCCCGGCCGCCGCCCGGGGTACGAGACCCGGCATGCGGCTCACGTCCTCGTGCTACGCGGTGCCCGGGCTGTGCTGCATTCCGCCCTGGTGGCACAACGCCGGGTTCGTGGTCGGCGCTGCCCGGACGCTGGTGGTGGACACGGGCGGGAACCTCCCGGCCGCGCAGACCATCCACGGCTACGCGACGGCGGTGCGCCCGGGGCAGCCGCTGCTGGCGGTGAACACCGAGCCGCACCTCGACCATCTCCTCGGAAACGGCTTCTTCGCCGATCGCGGCGTCGAGATCCTGGGCCACGCGGGGATCGCCCGCACCGAGGCCGACCTCGCCGCGTACCGGGACGAGCTCCGCGCCTCGATCGCCGAGCCCGCCCGGCGCGCGCGCCACGAGGAGAGCGCGTTCCTCGCGGGAACCCGCCTCCAGAATCCGACCCGGGCGATCTCCGCGGACGCCGAGCTCGACCTGGGCGGGCTCTCGGTGAGGCTCGTCCTCACGCCCGGCCACACCCCGTCCAACCTCTGCGTCTATGTCCCTGCCGAGCGGGTCCTCTACGCGGGCGACTGCCTGGAGCCCGGCTACCTCCCGGGGCTGAACGGCGGGCCCGGGGACTGGCGCGAGTGGCTCGCATCGCTGGACCGGATCGCCGCGCTGGGGGCGGAGGTGGCGGTGCCCGGCCACGGTCGCGTGCTCACCGGGGCGGACGCCATCCGCGAGGAGGTGGCCCGCGTCCGCGAGGTGCTGGAGCAGGCGCTGCGAACCGGCGAGCCCCCGGCTGCGTGACGGGCCCGCGGGGCAGCGCGCCGGCGTCGGGCCGACGAGGCTCCCGCGATCCGCGCCGGGACCAGGCCGCCGCTCCGGCGGGTCGGGATCACAGGACCACGAGCCCCTGCCGCGCCGCCTTCACGATCGCCTCGGACCGGCTGGCGGCACCGACCTTGCCGAGGATCGCGTTCACGTGGAACTTGGCGGTGCGCTCGGCGATGCCGAGCCGCGCGGCGATCGCCTTGTTGGCGAGCCCCTCGGCGAGGAGCTGCAGGACCTCGCGCTCGCGCGGCGTGAGGGTCTCGCCGTCGGACGGGGGCGGCGCCGGCGGCCGCAGCCAGCCGGCGGCGAGCTCGGCGTCCAGGACGCCGAGGCCCCGCGCCGCGGCGGAGAGGGCGGCGGCGATGACCTCGGGCTCGGCGTCGCGTGCCACCGCCCCGCGGGCGCCGGCGCGGAGCGCCTCGGCGGCGTCGTCCTCGGCGGAGAAGAGCGCCACCACCGGCACCGCGGCCGCCACCTCGTGCAGCCCGTCTGCGCCGGAGCCACCCCCCGCCCCGAGGTCCCAGGCGATGGCGTCCCAGCCGTCGCGCGCCGCCCCGGCGGCGTCCTCGAACGAGGACCGCCCCAGCGCGCCGATCTCGCCGCGGCCGTCCAGGATCGCCGCCAGGCCACCGCGCGCCAGCGGGTCGCCGGCCACGAGCAGGACGCGGAGCGGACGGGGCGCCACCGCGGGATCCTTAACGGCGGGGCGCGCCGGGAGCCGCGGCGGGCGGGGCTACGCCGCGGCCCGCTGCTCCGGGGGGCGAGGACGGATCTCCTGGGTCCGGCGCCGCCCGTCGCGGAGCACCTCGAGCGCGATGGCCGCCGGCCCGCCCAGCACCATCACGCGCTGCAGGTCGTCGAGGGTCTGGACCGGGCTGGCGTTCGCCGCGAGCAGCAGGTCGCCCTTCTCCAGGCCCGCCGCCTCCGCCGGCGCGCCCCCCACCACCTCGAGCACGCGGATGGCGCGCGCGTGCCCCGTCGCCTGCGCCAGGGCCGGCTCCAGCTCCTCGCCGCGCGCCGCGATCCCGAGGAAGGGACGGCGCACCTCGCCGTGGTGGATGAGGACCGAGGCCACCCAGCTGGCGGTGTGGGCGGGGATGGCGAAGCCGATCCCGCGCGCCCAGGGCAGCATCGCGGTGGCGAGCCCGACGACCTCGCCCCGGGCGTCGAGGAGCGGCCCTCCCGAGTTGCCGGGGTTGATGGAGGCGTCGGTCTGGACCAGCCCCTCGAGCAGGGCGCCCTGCGGCGTGGGGAGGTTCCGGTAGAGCGCCGAGACCACCCCCACCGTCACGGTCCGCTCGAAGCCCAGCGGGTTGCCGATGGCGATCACCACCTCGCCGACCGCGAGGCGCCGCTCGGCGAGCGGCAGCACGGGGAGGTCGCGCGCCGCGGCGCGGACCACCGCCAGGTCGGTGCGCTCGTCGGCGCCCACGCGCTCCGCCTCGACGCCGCGCCCGCCGGGCAGCCGGATCAGCAGCGGGCCGGAGCCCGCGGCGACGTGGGCGTTGGTGAGCACGTAGCCGTCCTGCGCCAGGACCACCCCGGATCCCTGTCCGCGCCTCCGCTCGACGCCCACCACGGCGGGCGACGCCCGCGCCACGAGGTCGGACAGGTCCTTCGAGTACGCCTGCAGGCCGGTCATGGTGCGCTCCTCCGCCCGCCTTCCCGGGCGCCGACGGTGATGGACAGCTCGCGCGTCTCGCCGGCGCGGACGACCGTGGCGGCGAGGGCGTCGCCGATCCGCTCCTCCTCGAGGAGCGGCATCAGGTCGCCCGCCTCGGAGACGCCGGCGCCGCCCAGCGAGACCAGCGCGTCGCCGACGATGACGCCGGCGCGCGCCGCCGGGCTCTCCGGCTCGACCGCGGTGACGAGCAGCGCCCCGCGCCCCTCGCCCGCGCCGCGAAGACGGACCGGGACGGTGGCGACGCCCAGGTACCCCCGCCGGACGTGACCGTGCGCCAGGATCGCCTTCACCACGCGCCGCAGCGTCGCCGGCGGGACGACCATCGCCAGGCCGCGCAGGAGCCCCGCCGTGGCGAGGCCGATCGCCTTCCCGTCGGCGCCGGCCACCAGGCTCCCCGAGAGGCCGATCTGGAGCGGCAGCGAGGTCTCGACGTACCGGTCGAGCTTGCCGCCGCCGGGCGCGCGCCACTCGCCCGCCGTCCGCGCGACGATCCCGAGGCTGGCGCGGGCGCTCCGCCCCGGGCGGCCGACTCCCAGGATCACCTGGCCGAGCGACGCGTCGCCGGCGCCCCACGCAGCCGGCTGGAGCCCCGGGGACGCGGTGCGCAGCACCGCGAGGTCGGTCGACGGGTCGCGGCCGAGCAGCTCGGCCCGGGCCTCGCCGCCGCCCGGCAGCCCGACCTCGATCTCGTCTTCCCACTCGACGGAGTGGTGCGCCGCGACGATCACCCCGTCGGCGGACCAGACCACCCCGCTCGCGGGCGCGCGGCGTCCCCCCACGCGGACCACGCTCTTCTCGGCCTCGGCCGCCAGCGCGGCGAGGCGGCTCGACAGCTCCAGCACGGCGTCGCTCATCTCGATTCCTCCGGCAG
>DATIWK010000223.1:0-28080 GCA_035519395.1 Anaeromyxobacteraceae bacterium
GTCATCCGCTCCGCCCGCTCCACCCAGAGCGCCTCGGCCTCGCCGACGGCCACCCTCGCGATGGTCTGGGCGGCCCGCAGCCGGATGCGCCCGGAGCGGAGCGCCGCGCGCAGGAGCGGGCGGGTGCGCATGTCGCGCCCGAGCCGGGCGAGCTCCAGCGCGGCGCGCCGGCGGATGCCCAGCACCTCGCGGGCGTAGTCGTCGAGGTGGGAGCCCAGCTCCTCGAGCCGGTCGTTCCGGCACAGGGCGTCCAGGCCCTCGGCGAGCGCGACGTCGTACGCGCCGTGGTAGCGAGCCGTCCGGGCGAGGATCGCCTCACACTTGTCCGCGTCCGGCTCCCCGCCGCGGAATACCTCGTAGAGCTCGGCCGGCGTGACCGGCTCGAGGTCGAAGCGCGGCACGGTGGCGGCGGGCGCGGAGGCCATCACCCAGATCCTCGCACGCGGGTCTGACACCGAGGGTGACGATCGTCCGCGCGGTCCCGCTCGCCGCCGCGGTCGAGATCGGGCTCGGGTCGCGGTCGAGGTCGCGGTCGAAATCGAGGTCGAAATCGAGGTCGCGTTCGGGGTCGCCGTCGCGTCCCTACTGCACGCACCCTCCGGCAATCCGCCGCCCGAGGTCCGCGCCTTCGAGCGCCGCCAGCTCCGCCTCGACGCCCGCCACGAGCGAGCCGGGCTCCGGCAGCACGGCGGCGTCCGCCCGGACGCCGACGGAGACGGCGCCCGCGTAGCTGATGAGCGAGACGCCCAGGCCGAGCGTCGCCGGGTGCGGCACCCAGAACAGGATCCGGTCCAGCCGGCGGCCCAGGAGGTGGAGCGCGTGCCTCGGTCCCGGGACGTTGGTCACGACCAGCGACGCCTTACGCGCGAAGAACTGCGTCCCGAGCCGCTCCAGCTCCGGCGACACCAGCCCCAGCCCGGCGAGCACCGTGTAGGCGACGAGCGCATCCGGGCTTCGCTTCACCACGTCCACGGCCGCGCGGACCGCGGCGAGGCGCCCCGCGCGCGAGGCGACCCCGACCGGCAGGTCGAGGAAGACGAGGCCGAACTGGTTGCCGGCCGGCGCATCGGGCTCGGCGCGCGCGTCGCGCAGGTTCACCGGGACGAGCGCCCGGAGGGTCATCCCGTCCACCCGCTCTCCGGACGCGGCGAGCTGCACGCGCAGCGCTCCAGCCAGCGCCGAGAGGAGCAGGTCGTTCACCGTCGCGCCGGCGCGATGAGCGGCGGCCCGGACGCGCTCCAGGGGGAGCGGGCTCGACCAGGCCGCGCGCCGGAATCCCGAGAGCACGCTCGAGAGCGTCGTGACCGGGTCGGTCGGGAGGAGCGCCATCCTCGCGAGCGACCGCCCGAAGGCGATCCCCTCGCGCGCGAGGTCGGCAGCGCGGGCGGGCTCGCGGATGGCCGCGGCGATCGCCTCCGGCGCCCGGACCAGGAGGAGGTCCTGGAACGACGGCGCGCGCCGCTGCGGGGCCTCGTTCCCATCGGGGGGGCGAGATGCCTTCCCGAACCCCCCAGTCGCTCCGGGCGTGGCTCCTCCGCCACGCCCTGCGCTCCGAGCCGCATCCGCCTCGTCGGCGAGATCGAGGAGCAGCGACACGAGGGCGAACCCGTCGCCCATGCAGTGGTGGAGCTTCACGATGAGGGCGGCTCCGCCCGCGTCGCCCTCGACGTGGTAGAGGCGCCAGGGCGGGCGGTCGCGCTCCAGCGGCTCGGTCGCGACCTCGCCCACGAGCCGGGGCAGGGCGGCGGCGTCGCCCGGGCGCAGGCGCCGCCGCAACAGGTGCCGGCCGATCGTGAACTTCGGGTCTCCCTCCCACGACGGCGCCGCCGCGAACCCGTCCTCGACGATCCGCTGCAGGAACTTGGGGTGGCGCAGGAAGCGCTCCTGGACGAGCCGGCGGACGCGCGGGAAATCGATCCCCCCGCCGAACTGGAGGAGCGCGACGATGTCGGCCGTGTTCTCCGGCCGGTCCATGTGCAGCCAGGCCGCGTCGACGTGGGACATCGGCTCGCGCGCGAGCATGTCTTCCTCCTCCGCCGGCGCGTCGCCGCGGTCGAGCCTCCATTGCGCACGCCCTCTCCGGAACGAACGCCTCCCGAAGGGCCGCGCGCCTCCGTGACGCAGCCCCGCCAGGAAACGGCGCCCGACGCCGTCGCTCGGACCCAGGACGGCGTTGTGCGGGGTCAAGGCAGGCGGCACGCCCCGTCTGGGACACTTCGAGAATGCTCCTCGGGGCCGCCGCGATCGCCGTGCTGGGCTGTGTCAGCGCGGCCCGGACGGGCGGCGGCGCCGGGATCGCGGACGTCGCGGCCGTGGACCTCGCGCTGCCGGCGGAGCTCGCCGCGCCGCCGCAGGCGTTGCAGGGCGCGGTGCCGGCCGTGCGGCTGGACGTGCGGGCCATTCCGTCCGGCGGCGGCGGTCCGGACCGCTGGTCCGGGCTCAACACCGGGCTGGAGGGGCTCTTCGCGCTCGCGCTCGCGGGCGACTACGTCCAGACGCTTCACACCGCGAGGCCCGGCTACACCGAGGGGAACCCTATCCTGGGGAGGCACCCGCCGCCCGTCCTGACCACGGCCTACTTCCTCGGCGCCGGCGCGGCGCACGCCGCCATCGCGAGGCTCCTCTCCAGCCCGTGGCGCGAGGTCTGGCAGGTCGCCGGCATCGCCGTGCAGGGCACGGCCATCGGCAGGAACGTCCATGCCGGGGTGGGGTTCTCGTTCTAGCCCGCCGCCCCGCGGCGGCGCTCCCTCACGCGACGTCGAACCGGTCGAACCGCATCGTGAACACCGCGCGCCCCTGGGTCGCCGAGCGCAGCTCGGTGGCGTAGCCGAACATCCTCCGCAGCGGCGCCTGCGCATGGACCACCTTGACCGCCTCGCCCCGATCGGCCACCTCGGCGATGGTCCCGCCGCGCTGGTCGAGCCCGCCGATCACGGCGCCCAGGTACTCGCCCGGCGCCACCACCTCGACCGCCATGACCGGCTGGAGCAGGACCGGCTTCGCCCTGGCGGCCGCCGCGCGCACCGCGTCCGCGGCCGCGACCTTGTAGGCGAACGGCTTCGACGCGCCGTCGCGCCAGGCGGCGCCCGTGACGGTGACCTGCACGTCCTGCATGGCGTAGCCCTCGAGCACGCCCGCCTCCGCGGCCTCGCGGGCGCCCTGCTCGATCATCTCCCGCGCCTCGGCCCGGAGGAACGGCAGCGCGGCGACCTCGGGCGCGAGGGCGACCCGGAACCCGGCCCCGCGCGCGAGCGGCGCGACCCGGACCGACACCTGCCCGAAGATCTCCTCGTCGTTCTCCAGCGTCCGCTGGAAGGTCGACTCGGCGGACCCCTCCGCGGTCACCGTCTCGCGCAGCAGCACCTGCGGCTGCCCGGTGCGGACGTCGAGCCTGAACTCCCGGCGCAGGCGCTCGGCCACGATCTCGAGGTGCAGCTCGCCCTGCCCGGAGACGAGGAGCTGGCCGGTCTCGGGGTCCTCGCCGTACCGGAAGCTCGGGTCCTCGTCCGCCACGCGCGCGAGCGCCTCGAGGAGCTGCTCGCGGTCCTTCATCGAGGCCGCCTCGATGGACTGGGAGATGACGGGCGCGTAGTCCGAGATGCGCCCCAGCACCAGCGGCTGCGCGCGGGTCGAGAGCGTGTCGCCGGTGCGGGTCTCCTTGAGCCCGGTGACCGCGAAGATCTGGCCCGCGCCCAGCGCCGGGACGCGCTTCTTCTGGACGGCGTGCATGAGGAGCACGCGGGAGACGCGCTCCGCCTTGCCCAGGTTCGCGTTCCAGACCTCGTCGCCCTCGGCGATGCGGCCGGAGTAGACGCGCAGGAAGACGTGGCGCCGCCCCTCGTCGAGGAGCGAGACCTTGAAGGCGAGCGCGAGGAGCGGGGCCGACTCGTCGGGCGGGCGCGCCTCGGCCGCGCCGCTCCCCGGGTCCACGCCGGCGACCGGCGGGACGTCGAGGGGTGAGGGGAGGAAGTCGCAGACGGCGTCGAGCACCTGCGGCACGCCCTTGTTGCGGAGCGCCGAGCCGCAGAGGAGCGGCACGAACCGGCCGGAGAGGGTGGCGCGCCGGACCGACGCCCGGAGCGCCGCCTCGTCGAGGTCGGCGTCGCCGAGCACCGCGTCCGCAGCCGCGTCGTCGAGGTCGGCGAGCACCTCGAGGAGCGCGCGCCGGTCGGAGTCGCCCGCCGGGGAGAGGCCGTCCTCGACGGTGAAGGCGCGGGGGTCCTCCGGGTCGGTGAAGCGGATCCGGTGGCGCGCCACCAGGTCCTCGAACCCCTCGAACGCCGCCTCCGCGCCGATGGGCCGGTGCACGGCGGCGGTCTTCTGGTCGGGGAAGCGGCGCCGCATCGAGGCCAGCGTCATGGCGAAGTCGGCGCCCACGCGGTCCATCTTGTTCGCGAAGGCGATGCGCGGCACCCGGTAGCGATCCGCCTGCCTCCACACCGTCTCGCTCTGCGGCTCGACCCCGTGCGCCGCGTCGAACACCGCCACCGCGCCGTCCAGGACGCGCAGCGAGCGCTCCACCTCGATGGTGAAGTCCACGTGCCCGGGGGTGTCGATGAGGTGCAGCTCGTGGCCGCGCCACTCGAAGCTGGTGACCGCCGAGGTGATGGTGATGCCGCGCTCGCGCTCCAGGTCCATCCAGTCCATCACCGCCTGGCCGTCGTGGACCTCGCCCATCTTGTGCGTGCGGCCCGCGACGTAGAGGAGCCGCTCGGTGAGCGTGGTCTTCCCGGCGTCGATGTGGGCCATGATGCCGATGTTCCGGATGGCCCGGATCCTCCGCACCGCCGCCGGCTCCCGCCTCGCTCCGTCGTCGCTCATGGGGCTCCCGGGAGCGAGCATATCAACGGGGCCCCGCCGCGGGCGGGGAAGGCGACCGGTGCGGAGCGGGACCCGGGCGCCGGGCGCGGGTCAGGTCCCGCCCGGCGTCACAGCCCTGGCCGCTCGCGGTCGTGCGCGTGCTCGAACGCCCGGCGGACGCTCTGCGGCACCCGGCGAACGTCGAGGATCACCTTGCCGTAGTGCACCGCGGTGACGGCCTCCAGCGGGATGTGGAAGTCGCCGGCGTTCTCGACGTTGACCACGATCTCGGCGCGGCCCTCGGGGCGCACGTCCCGCACGGCCCCGAACTCCTCGCCGCCGTCGTTCGCGAAGACCTGAAACCCGACCTCGATCTGCTTCCACGCGTCGTCCATCTGCGCCTCCGTCCCCGCCCGGTTCGTTAGCGGGGCGCCCCGCGCCCGCCTCCGCCCGGGAGGGGCGCGCCCGGAGCGAACGGGATCCGGGGGCGGGACGCCCCCCGGCAAGATGGAGAGGGTCGTGTATACTCCCGCCCCCCGAGCTCAGCCGTTGGTCCTCACGCCCGCCGCGTGGCGCGGCGCCGTGGCCCCGAGGTGCCCCGATGATCCAGATCTACGACACGACGCTCCGCGACGGGACGCAGCGCGAAGGCATCTCCCTCTCGTGCGAGGACAAGCTCCGCATCGCGCGCCGCCTCGACGAGCTGGGCGTCACCTTCATCGAGGGCGGCTGGCCCGGGTCGAACCCCAAGGACGCCGAGTTCTTCGAGCGCGCGCGGGCGATGCCCTGGAGCCGGGCGCTCATCGCCGCGTTCGGCGCGACCTGCCGCGTGGGCGGCGGTCCCGAGGACGACGCCAACATCAAGGCGCTGCTCGACTCCGGCGCGCCGGTCTGCACGGTGGTGGGGAAGACCTGGACGCTGCACGTCACGGACGTGCTCCGGACCACCCTGGACGACAACCTGCGGATCATCGAGCAGAGCCTCGCCCATCTCAAGGAGCAGAAGCGCCGCGTCATCTACGACGCCGAGCACTTCTTCGACGGCTACCGCGCCGATCCGGCGTACGCGGTCGCCACCCTGGAGGCGGCCTCGCGCGGCGGCGCCGAGACGCTCGTCCTCTGCGACACGAACGGCGGCTCGCTCCCCTGGCAGATCGCCGAGATCGTCCGCGCCGTGAAGGCCAGGGTGAAGACGCCCCTCGGCATCCACGCACACAACGACTCCGAGAGCGCGGTCGCCAACTCGCTGGCGGCGGTCCACGAGGGGGCGGTCCACGTCCAGGGCACCGTGAACGGCTACGGCGAGCGCTGCGGCAACGCCAACCTCTGCTCGGTGATCCCGGCGCTGGAGCTGAAGCTGGGCCTCCGCTGCCTGCCGGACGGGCACCTCCGCACGGTCACCGACGTGTCCCGCTTCGTGGCCGAGGTCACGAACCTCACGCCGGACGACCACCTCCCCTACGTCGGCAAGTCCGCCTTCGCGCACAAGGGCGGCATCCACGTGGCGGCCATGCGCCGCAACGTGGCCTCGTACCAGCACATCACGCCGGAGCTGGTGGGGAACCAGATGCGGGTGGTGGTGAGCGAGCTGTCGGGGCGCGGCAACCTGCTCTCCAAGGCCGAGGAGTTCGGCCTCGACGCGGCGGGCAAGGGCGTCGCCGACGTCCTCACCGAGATCAAGGCGCTCGAGGCGAGGGGGTTCTCGTTCGAGGCCGCCGAGGCGTCGGTGGCGCTCATGATGAAGCGCCAGGAGGAGGGCTACCGCGCCCCCTTCGAGCTGGTGGACTTCCTCGTCAACGTGCAGCACCGGACCGGCCGCGGCATCTTCTCGGAGGCGATGGTGAAGGTGAAGGTGGACGGCGAGACCCTCCACACCGCCGCCGAGGGGGACGGGCCGGTGGACGCGCTCGACGCCGCCCTCCGCAAGGCCCTCGCGCCGCGCTACCCGCAGATCCGCGACCTGCACCTGGTGGACTACAAGGTCCGCATCCTCGACGGCCAGAACGGCACCGCCGCGATCACCCGGGTGCTCATCGACACGCAGAAGGGCGCCAGGCGCTGGAGCACGGTGGGCGCGAGCGCCAACATCATCGAGGCGAGCTGGCGCGCGCTGGTGGACGCGCTCGAGTACGGGCTCACGCTCGCCTAGGGAAGGGAGCTCCAACGTGAAGGCGAAGATCGTCGTCCTCCCCGGCGACGGGATCGGTCCCGAGGTGACGGCCGAGGCCGTGCGCGTGATGCAGGTGGTGGCGCGCAGGTCCGGCCACGACTTCCAGTTCGTCGAGCGGCTCATGGGCGGCTGCTCCATCGACGCCCACGGCGTGGCGCTCACCGACGCGGTCCTCGCCGAGTGCAAGGCGTCGAGCGCGGTGCTGCTCGGCGCCGTGGGCGGTCCGAAGTGGGACGACCCGACCGCCAAGGTCCGGCCGGAGCAGGGGCTCCTCGCGCTGCGCAAGGGGCTCGGGGTGTTCGCCAACCTCCGGCCGGTGAAGGTGCACCCGTCGCTCGTGGACGCCTCGCCGGTGAAGCCGGACCGGCTCCGCGAGGTGGACATCCTCGTCATCCGCGAGCTGACCGGCGGGCTCTACTTCGGCCAGCCCAAGGGGCGCGACCGGAGGGACGGCCACGAGCGCGCGTTCGACACGCTCGAATACCAGGACTTCGAGGTGAAGCGCGTCGTGGAGCTGGCGTTCCGGCTCGCGAAGGCGCGCAAGAAGAAGGTCACCAGCGTCGACAAGGCCAACGTGCTCGAGTCGTCGCGCCTGTGGCGGCAGATCGCGACCGGGATCGGCAAGGCCAACCCGGACGTCGCGCTCGACCACATGCTGGTGGACACCGCGGCCATGCGGCTCGTCACCAGCCCCGCCACGCTCGACGTGGTCGTCACCGAGAACATGTTCGGCGACATCCTCACCGACGAGGCCTCGGTGCTGGCCGGCTCGATGGGAATGCTGCCCTCCGCCTCCATCGGCGAGGGCGGCCCCGGCCTGTACGAGCCCATCCACGGGTCGGCGCCGGACATCGCGGGGCAGGGGATCGCGAACCCCGTCGGCACGATCCTGTCGGCGGCGATGCTGCTGCGGCACTCCCTCGGCCTCACCGCCGAGGCGGCCGCCGTCGAGGCTGCCGTGGACGCAGCCGTCACCGACGGGCGGCGCACCAGGGACCTGGGCGGCTCGCTCTCGACCCGCGCCATGGCGGACGACATCGTCCGGCGGCTGGAGCGGTAGGGGCGGCCGCCGGCGTCACGGCAGCTTGGAGAGCGCCTCCTTCGCCTCCTCGACGGTCTCGAAGAGGTGGAACTCCCGGCCCGTGAGGATCCGGACCATGTTGAAGACGAAGCGCTGGATGGACGAGAGGCCGGTCACCGCCGCCGCCTTGACGTGGGGCTTGTTGCCGTCGGCGAGCCAGCGCAGCCGCTCGATCATCTTGTGCTCCAGCTGCACGCCCTTCACGTGGGTGATGGTGTAGAGCGACGCGAGCGGCTCGGCGCGGATGTCGCGCGCGGCCGGGTCGACGAGCGCCGTCACCTGCGCGGGATCGAGCCCCTCTACGTCGATGAGGTAGAAGCGCCTCCCGCGGTACGTGAAGAACCCGAGCCGCTGCCGTTCCAAGGTCACCTCGTGCCAGAGACTGGCGGTGCGTCCTTCTCTTACCACGGCGAGGCCGCGGCGTGCTCCCCCGCGGTCCCGTCGGTCAGCCGGCGCCCGGGGCGGCCAGCGCGTGGAGCCAGCCGGGGCGCGCCCGGGGGAGCGGCCCCCCGCGCACCAGGCACACCGCGGAGCCGGCCGGCCGCAGCCCCGCGCCGCCGGCCCAGCCCGAGAGGCCGCCGTGCGCCGGCGTCCAGACGTGCACCGGGGTGGCGTGGCCGGCGGCGAGGAAGCCCGCGATCGCGGCGGAGATCCCGGCGGACTCGCCGATCACGGGGCCGACGGCGACGGCGCCTGCGAGCGGCCAGGCGATCCCGTACCCGGCGATGCGGCCGCTCGTCGCGGCCACGCAGGCTCGCTCTGCGATCGGGAAGAGCCGCTCCAGCAGCGTGCGCCGGGACCCGCCGGTGGCGGCCTCGTCGATCGCCACGACCGAGGCGAAGTCCGCGACGGCGAGAGGGCGCAGGCGCGCCTCGCCGGCCTGCGGCGATCGTGCACCGGGCACGCCGGCGTGGCGCACCACCTCCCCCACCTGAGAGAACCCGAGCCGCTCGAAGGCGGGGGCGGTCGCAGCCGGGGCGTGCACCTGGAGCGGGACGCCCGGGTGCAGCGCCGCCGCCGCGTCGGCGAGCCGGCGCCCGAGGCCGCGCCGCACGTGGGCGCGGGCCACGAGGAACGCCGGCAAGCCGGCGCCCCCTTCGCCGAGGCCGCAGACCACCGCCAGCGCGGCAAGGCCGCCGCCGGGCGAGTCGATGCAGAGGCCGGTCCCGGCGCCGAGCCAGAGCCGCCACCAGCGCTCGTCGGTCCGGCAGCCCTCGACCGCCGCGAGCGCCACGGCGGCGGGGAGATCCCGGGGCTCGAGCGGGCGGATCACGGATGCAGTCTACGGCGCCGGAGCCACGCGCGGTGCGCCACGCGCGTGGGACGCCGGCTACGGCGGCACCGCCACCCGCTCCGCGCGCGCCTCCGCGACGAGCACCCACGCGTACACCGCGGCGAGCCCGGTGAGGAGGGTGCCGAGGGTGCGCGCCGCCTCGCTGGCCATGGCGACCGGCGCGCCCGGCGCCACCGCGGCGAGCGGCTCGGTCGCGTCGAACAGCAACCAGGCCAGCGTCCCGGCCGCGAAGGCCCACCACGGCCGCGCCAGCTTGCCGCCGGCGAGCTGGAGCGCGAACCGCATCACCGGGACCAGGAGCACGAACACGAGCGCGTCGCAGACGTAGGACGCCACGCTGGCCCAGGCCTCGAACGCCCCGCTGCGCAGCGCGCGTGCCACCTCGCGCTCGATCCCGTAGCCTGGGATGGCCACGGCCACGAGCCCCACCGCGATCCAGGCGAGGCGCGAGCCGTGCGCGAGGCCCACGCCCGCCGCGCGGTAGGCGAAGGCGAGGAGCGCGCTCGCGCCGACGGAGACGAGGTTGCCGGCCAGCAGGAACGCGGCGGCGAGCCCGTCGGCCCGCTCCTGGTCGCCGCCCGCGAGCGCAGCGCACACCACCGGCTCGGCGGCGGTGAGGAGCAGGTACGAGGCGCCCAGGAGCGTCCAGAACGGCCGCATGTAGTCCCCGGGCGAGAGCGTGCCGGCCGCCCAGAGGCAGGCGGCGGCCGTCGCGGCCTTGAAGGTGATGCGGCTCGCGACGCGGTAGCCGGCGAGCGCCTCCGGCGGCAGCCAGGCGAAGACTGCCAGGTGCAGCAGCACGACGACCGCGACGAGCAGCGCGCCCTTCATCGACGGAACTCCTCTCGCACCTTCTCGATCACCACGGCCGACACCTCGGCGCCGAGCAGGGTGCGGAGCATGGGTCTCAGCCCGTCGCAGAACTTCGCGGCGTGTCCCTGGGTCAACGACTCGGGCTGGATCCCGATCCAGGCCTTGGAGGAGATGCGGACGGCGCTCTCCGCCGTGGTTCGGCCGAGGTAAGCGGCGATGACGGCTTCGATCCGGTCCTTCAGCCGCTCGCCCCCGTCCCCCATGCCGGTCGATCTTTTCTCATGTCCCGCCGGCCGGGCATACCATGCTCGGGGGGTGCACCCGCAGTGAGCCGCGCCCGGACGCGCAGCGCGCGCCCGCGCACAGGCTCCGCCGGCTCCCTGGCGGGGACCGTCACGCTTCCCGGAGGCGTCGCGCGAGCGTGATCTTGCCGAGCGCCCGGCCCGCGCTCCCTTCCTCGGAGGCAGTCGTGCGGGCGGCGGCGTCGGCGGCGAGCGCGGCGGCCTCGGCGGCCCGCGCGGCCGCTTCCGCCGCGTGCCGGGCGAGGCCGACGAGCGCGGCGACGACCTCCGCCACGTGCTCGGGGCCCTCGCACTTCCTCACCGAGCGGTTCATCCGCAGCTGCGGGTCGCCCGACTCGGCGGAGCCGACGAGGGCGACGATGGGAAGGTCGCGTTCGCCCCCCATGGTGCGGACGGTCTGCACCAGGGCCTCTCCACCCGGCATGCACAGGTCCACGACGATGACGTCGATCGGGCCGATGGAGTCCGTGAGCACCTGCAGCGCCGAGGTGCGGTCCCACGCCATCCGCGCCTCGATGCCGTGCGCCGCGAGCGCCCCCGACAGCTCCGCCGACGGGCCTGGCTCGTCGTCGACCACGAGCGCGCGCGGCATCTGGGGCAATGCGACCACGGTGGCTCCCGGACCCCCGGTTCGAAAGACATGGTACGCGCGGGGGGTGGGGTGACGCAGTCCCACGTCATGGAGACGCGCGGCCTGACAGGCCACCGGCTCATGCGGGGGAGGGCCGGTCGGGTCGGTCAGGACCCTGGGTGTCCCCATTGTGATCCGGAATACCCCCCGATGGACCACGCTGAGCGCCCGAGCACGGTCGTCACCGGGCGCCGCCCACGCAACCTGCCGAAACGAGGCCGCTTGGGCGGCCAGCCGAGCTCCGACCCGTCGGGGCATCCCGGATGCACACGTCACCACGCCGGAGGACAAGCGGACATGCGAACGAGGATGAGGGCGATCGGTCTTTGCGCCGTGCTTTCCCTGCCGGGGACGGCGTTCGGCGAGGTGGTCTACGGCGGCTCCAGCACCCTCGCCGAGACGGTGTTGCAGGGTGGCGCGACGCGCGGGTTCGAGGCGAAGACCGGCATCGCGGTCCGGATCGCGGATCTCTCGGGCACGGGCAAGGGCCTCAAGGCGCTCGCCGAGGGGAAGCTGAACGTCGTCGGGTCGGGACGGACGCTCGCGCCCGACGAGAAGAAGGCCGGCCTGCTCGGGACGATCGTGGGCTACGACGGCCTCGCCATCTTCGTGAACCGCGCCAACCCGGTGAAGGACCTCACCCAGGCGCAGCTCAAGGACCTGTACACCGGCAAGGCGAAGAGCTGGAAGGAGCTGGGCGGCAAGGACGTGAAGATCGCCGCGTACATCGAGCCGGTGGCGAGCAAGCGCGCCACGGTGCAGCTCGTCCAGGAGCTGGTGCTCGACGGCGCTCCCTACGGCGCCGGCATCCACGAGGTGGAGCAGCTCCGCGATCAGCTCGCCGAGGTGGCCCGCAACGAGGGCGGGATCTGCGTCGCCTCGATCGGCTTCCTCCAGTCCATCGATCCCGGCGTGAAGGCGTCGATCCGCGCCGTGAGCCTCGACGCGACGGAGGCGAACGACGCGAACATCCGCTCCGGCGCGTACCTCCTCTCCCGCCCCATGCTGCTCGTCACCAAGGGCCTGCCCGAGGGCGACGTGAAGCGGTTCATCGACTTCATGCTCGGCGCCGAGGGCCAGGCCGTGGTCGAGAAGTTCTTCGTTCGCGTGAAGAAGTAGCGCGGCTGGGGAGGCGGACATGGCCAGGTGGACGGCGGCCCTGAAGGCGCCCGCGCGCCTCACGCTCCGGCGCAAGGCGCTCCTGGTGGCCCTGCTGGCGCTCGCCGGCATGGCCGCGACGGTGGCGGCCAACGTGTGGACGGTCCACACGGTGAAGATCGGCGGCGCGCTGTACCAGCGCATCCGGGAGTACAAGGACTCGCTGGAGGCGCTCGCCATCCTCCGCGCCGACCTCAACCAGGTCCGCGCGGAGCTGGCGGGCCTCGTCAGCGAGAGCGATCCGGAGCGGCTTCCCCCGCTCAAGGCGCACCTGGCGCAGGTCAAGGGCGTGGTGGCCGACGACTTCGCGGCGGTGCAGCGTGCGGTGACGTCCGAGGCCGACCGCGCCGCGCTCGACGACGCGCGCGGCACCTGGGACGAGTTCGTCTCCACCATGGACGACGCGCTCATCCCGGCGGCGGAGCAGGGGCGGCAAGCGGCGGCGAGCGCGCTGCTCCGCGGGGCGGAGCGCAAGCGGTACGAACGGTTCAACGAGCAGGTGTCCGCGCTGGTGGACAAGTTCAGGCTGGAGGTGGCGGCCCTCGAGGCGACCACCGCCGAGCGCATCCGGATCATCATCGGCGCGGCGACGGCGCTGGCGGCGCTGCTGTGCCTCGCCGTGGTCCTCGCCCAGGCGATCTTCGCGCGGGCGATCACGCGTCGCATCATCGCGCTGCGGGACGTCGCGCAGCGGCTGGCCTCGGGCGACCTCACCGCGGACGATCAGGCGGGGGCGGCGGCGGGCCACGACGAGCTGGGCGCGCTCGCCGCGGCGATCGGCGCCACCGTGATGCGCCTGCGGGAGGTGGCGGCCACGGTCCAGTCCTCGGCCGCCAACCTCGCCGCCGCCAGCGAGACCATGAGCGCGGCGGCGACCGCCGTCTCCTCGGGAGCCTCGGAGCAGGCCAGCGCCGCGGCGCAGGCGTCCGCCACCATCGGCGCGGTGACGGCCAACGTGGGCCAGACCGCCGGCAACGCCCGGCAGACCGAGGCGATCGCCCGCCAGGCGGCCGCCGACGCCTCCCGCGGCGGGACTGCCGTCGCCGCCACCGTGGCGGCGATGCAGCAGATCGTGGAGCGCATCGGCGTGATCGAGGACATCGCCCACGCCACCAACCTGCTCGCGCTCAACGCCGCCATCGAGGCGGCGCGCGCCGGCGAGCACGGCCGCGGCTTCGCCGTGGTGGCGGCGGAGGTGCGGCGGCTCGCAGAGCGGAGCAAGGATGCGGCCCTCGACATCGCCCGCCTCTCGGGCGAGAGCCGCGGCGTCGCCGCCGACGCGGGCGCCTTGCTCGGGAAGATGGTGCCCGACATCCAGCGCACCGCCCACCTCGTCCAGGAGATCACCGCCGCGAGCGGCGAGCAGGAGAAGGGCGCCGCGCAGATCGTCCGCGCCATCGAGCAGCTCGAGCGGGTGATCCAGCAGAACGCCTCGTCGTCCGAGGAGCTCGCCTCCACGGCCGAGGAGATCGCGGCGCAGGCGGCGGAGCTACGGAACGCCGTGGCCTTCTTCAGGGTGGACGGCGGATCGACGGTGGAGCCCGCCCTGCGGGTGCTGGAGGCGACGGGGCTGGACCGGGCGCGGGCCTGACACCGTGCTGGGAGGGGCTTCGCCCCCCCAGACCCCCCGGTCGCTCCGGTCCAGCCTCATCCGGCTGGACCTTCGCTTGAATGGTTGGGTCAGGCGGCGGCCGCCGCCATCCGCACGGCGGGCGCCGAGGGGGACGGATCGAGCAGGAGCCAGGGACAGCGCTCCTCCTCGGGGCCGGACCGGCCGCGCGCGACGCGGAGGAGGGACGGCGACCAGCCGCGGGGCCCGCGGGGCACCAGCGCGAGCGGGACGTCGGAGGGGCGCATGCGCGCGAACCCCAGGTGCTCGTAGGCGCGCAGGCAGCGCACGTTCTCGGCCTGGAGCGCGACCCGGCCGCCGCGACCCGCGGCCCGGCTCACGCGCGTGGCGTGCGCGACGAGCGCCTTGCCCGTGCCTCGCACCGCGCGCGGATCGCCCCGGGCGCCGGGGCCGAGCAGGTTCCAGGGTGCCGCCGCGAGCAGCTCCACGAACACGGCGCGGCGGCAGACGAACGTGGAGCAGACGCCCTGCGCGCGGCCATCGGCTGACCGTGCGATCCAGACGGCGCGCCCTTCGTCGCGCCCCTCGCCGGGCTCCTCGCCGCAGAGGACGCGGAGGAGCTCGTCCAGGATGCGAAGGCCGTCCTGCAGCCTGAGGCGCGTCTCCGGATCGAGTCGCGCGCCGGCGGCGGCGGGCTCCGATGCGGCCAGAGGTGCCGCGGGGGCCTCCAGGAGCGCGCGTGCCTCCGAGGTCCAGGCGCGGAGCAGCGAGTGCAGCGCGGGGTCCGCCGGGTCGGCCCCCCGCACCGTGAATGTCGCCCGCCGGAGGTCGTCCGGGCGGGCGCGCCGTTCCAGGGGGTCGTCGAGCGAGGAGGAGATCTGCATGGCGCGGAGCCAAGCATCCGGCTCGGGTAGGAGTCCAGGCACCGCGGGGCGCCGGCGCAGACCGGCGTGAAGTCCGAAGGTTGGAATTGGCGCGGGGTTTGCTCGGGCCCGCCCGGCACCGCGACCGGCGGTGTGGGAGCGGACCGATGGTCCGGCTCCTCAGCCACCCCGCGGGACGAGCGCGTGCAGGTGGTTCACCGGCCCGCGCCCGCGCCCGACCGAGTAGGACGACCGCAGCCCCTCGGTCAGGTACGCCTTGGCCCCCTCGATGGCGTCGAGCAGGGCGGCGCCGAGGGCGAGCCGCGCCGCGATCGCGGCGGAGAGCGTGCAGCCGGCCCCGTGGACGTTGCGCGTGTCGATCCGCGGCCCAGGGAGCTCCACCACGCGCGCGCCGTCGGAGAAGACGTCCACGGCGTCGCCTCCGAGCGCGCCGCCCTTCACCAGCACGGCGGGCGCTCCCAGCCCGCACAGGTCGCGCGCCGCGGCGCGCATCGCCGCGACGTCGCGGACGCTCCGCCCCAGGAGCGCCTCGGCTTCGTGGAGGTTGGGGGTGACGAGCGCGGCCCGCGGGAACAGCCGCTCGACGTAGGCCCGCTCCGCGGCGGCGTCGAGGAGGCGGTCGCCGCTCTTGGCCACCATCACCGGATCGACCACCAGGGGACCGAGCGTGAGGCGCGCGGCCGCGTCCGCCACCGCGCCGATGATCGCGGCGCTGGCGAGCATGCCGGTCTTCGTGGCCGCGACCGGCATGTCCGTCGCCACGGCTTCGATCTGAGCCGCCACCATCCCGGGATCGAGCGCCACCCAGGCGGTGACGGCAACGGAGTTCTGGGCGGTCACCGCCGTTATCGCCGAGGTCCCGTGCACCCCGTGGGCGGCGAAGGTGCGGAGATCGGCCTGGATCCCGGCCCCGCCGCCCGAGTCAGAGCCCGCGATGGTGAGCGCGACCTTCATGCGGAACACCTAGGCCGGCGCTCCCGGGAGCGCAAGCGGCGTCTCTTCGGCGGCGGGCTCCTCTGGCGTTGCCTGGCGCGCGCGAGCCGGGCGAGCGCGACGGCCTCCGGCCCCGACGCCGCGCCTCGAGGTCTGGGCGGCTACGCTGGCGGGACCGTGACCGCGAAGGCGGGAACGCCGCGCAGCGCGTCGTCCACCGCCCGCGACACCGCCTCGGCGTCGCGGGGATCGGCCGACTCGTGGATCTCCCGCTGCCAGATGGTCCGTCCGGTGCGTCGCTCCACCAGGACGAGATCGAGGACGATCTCGTCGCCGGAGAAGAACCCTCGCTTCTCCCAGGCGAGCGGGGCGGGGGGCGGGAGGGCCGGCGTCACGGGCGGTGGCGCCACATCCGGCGCGGCGACTTCCTCGTCGGGCCAGGGTTCCGCCACCGGCTCCGGCGGCGGGACGCCGGGGTCCACGTACGCGACGGCCGGCTCGACCGGACCCAGGGGCACGTTCAGCTCCACGGCGACGGCGGCGCCGCCGCCGGAGTAGCCGCCGCCAGGCTGCGGCATGGGGCGGGGGCGGGCGACGGGCGCCGGTGGGGAGGCCATGCCGCCCGGGACGACGGGCGGCGGCCGGGAGGCGATGCCGCCTGGAACGACGGGCGCGGGCCGGGGCGCCACCCCCGGCGCGGAGCCGGGGATTCCAACCGGAGCAGGCCGTGCGGCCGTCGCAGCGCCGGCGGCCACGGCGGTCCCTGGAGCGCCACCCGCGGTGTGGGGCGCGGGCGCGACATGGGGGACGCTCCCGCCGGATCCCTTTCCCGCGACGATGGCGACCACGACCACGGCGACGGCGATGACCGCGCCCACCGCGATGCCCACCGCTCCCCAGACCTGGTCGTTCTTCCGGGAGGCCGTGCGGACCACCGCCCGCTCGCGTACGTAGAGGACGACCTCCGACTCGTCGGCTGGCGCTGGCGTTCCACGCCGGGCGAGAGCCGCCGCGAGGGCGGCCCGGGCCTCCTCGAACGCCCGCTGCGACTCGGCGGGCGCGACGTCCCCGCCGCTCTCGAGCCACAGCTCCACCTGCGGCGCCGCGATCGCTCCGCGCACGTCCGCCGACGGATCGCCCAGCTGGCTCACCGGCACGCGGATCACGGTGCAGCCGAATGCGGCGAGCGCCAGGACGGCAACCGCGGCGAGGCCTCCGCGGCGTGGCGCAGCCCGACGGCGTGCACCGGCGTGGGTGTGGGTCATTTCGGGAGCCTCCCGGCAGTCCTGCACTTCAACCTCCGTGCCAGCGGCACCGTGCTCATGGCAGCCGGGGTCCCCGAGAAGCTCGCGGTGCCCCTGGCCTTTCGGCCGCACCGCGCCACCCGTGCCGGAGGCCGTGCCGCCGCTTCACACCCGCGGTCCTCCCGGTCACGCGCAGCGGAACCGGGCGATCAGCGGGACGTGGTCGGAGAGACCGGCGAACGGGCTCGTCCGATCGCCGAACGGCCGCGTCCCGTCCACGTCGATCCACTCGACGCCGTTGCCCGCGAAGAGGTGATCGAGGTGCATCCGCAGCCGCATGAAGCCCGCCGTCGGGAAGCCGCGCGGCTCCGACGGATCGCACTGCCCGAGCCGCTCCTGCGCCGGGTCGAACCCCGCCTCCTTCGCCAGGAACCGGTACACCGGCGATCCCGGCGGGCTGTTGAAGTCGCCGCACACCACGAACGGCTCGCGACCCGCCATGCGCCGCACGAACCCGGCGAGGGCCCGGGCCTCGTGGACCTGGTTCGGCCCGAACCCCATGCGCTCCCGCCGCTCCCAGAACTCCCGCACGAACGGCGAGGGGAGGCTGAGGTGGGTGTTGAACACGTGCAGCGGCGCGCCGCTGCGCGTCCGCACCCGGACGTGGGCGCAGATGCGCGTCTGCTTGCGGTCGCGCCAGCGCTCCACCCGGTGGTGCGTGATGTGGTGCGGGGCCGCCACGTTGTGCACGTCCACCTGCAGGCGGTCGAGGCGGAGCAGGATGGCGAGGCCGGTCGTGTAGACGGGCACGCGCCCGAGCCGGTTCACGTGGGCGGGGAAGTAGAACCCCTCGAGCGGGAAGCGGCGCCCGCGCGCCGCGAAGGCGCCCTCCAGCTCCTCCATGAAGTGGTCGAGCTGGGAGCCGTGGCGCCCCCCGCGCAGCGCCACGCGAGAACGGACGGAGCGGGTCTCGATCTCCTGGAGGCAAAGGATGTCGGGCACGGGCTCCACCCGCGCCAGGGAGCGGGCGATCCTCCGCAGCGACCTGCGCGTCGTGGCGAGCCCCCGCAGCGCGTGGCCGAAGTAGCGGACGTTGTAGCTCACCACCTGCAGCGGCCGTTCCATCGAGGCACCGATTGTAGCGCCGGACGGGGGTCCCGCCTCCCCGCATCACGGGTACAGCGGCGCGACCGCCTCCGCCCACAGGCGCGCCGTCTCGACGGCGCCGCGATCGGTCGGGTGGAGGCCGTCGCGCAGCTCCTGCGGGTTCGCCCGGAACCACGCGTAGAGGTCGGGGCCGGGCAGCAACCCTGCGGCGCGCACCACCTCGTCGAGGGCCGCGTCCTTGGGCGCCACGTAGTCCGGGCCGTACTTGGTCTGGTACGAGATCCGGGCGACGACGGGGATCTTCCCGGCGGCGCGGACCTTGGCGACGATCCCCTCGAGCGCCGGGCGGAGCATCTCCGGCGTGCCGTCGTTCGCTCCCAGCTGCAGGGCGATCACCCGTGCGTCCGGGTTGAGCGCCAGGATCTCGTCCATGCGCTCGAGCGCCTCGAAGGTCCGCAGCCGGCACAGCCCCACGTCGATCGTCGCCGGCCGGTAGCCGCGGTGGCCGCGGGCGATGAAGTCGGCGAATCCGGGCCGGTGCGCCGGCGCCTGGTCGAACACCTCCGCGCCGATGCTGTCGCCCACGAAGGCCCAGACGTCGTCGCCGCCCCGCGAGAGGTCGCGCACCTCGATCTCGTCGAGGAAGAGCCCCCACTCGTTCACGCGCTCCGGCAGGCGCGTCACCGCCAGCCGCACCCAGCGCTGCCCCTCGAAGTCGAAGGCGTGGGCGCGGCTTCGCACCGGGTTGCCGGTGACCGCGACCGCGGTGCGCCAGGTGCCGTCGCGGCCGTCGGTCGAGTCGGCCGAGGTCTCGATCCGGTAGTCGGCCGGAGCGCCGTAGAACTGGTCGAAGTAGCAGTGGTTGAAGGACGAGGTCCAGGAGAGGAGCAGGCGGCGGTAGCCGCTCCCCACGCGGATCGCCGCCCAGGCCGGCTTCCCGGGCGTCGGGTGGCCTCCCGCCCAGGTGCGGGGCCCGCGAAAGACTCCGTCCACCAGCGCGTCCGCTCCCGGCGCGCTCGCCGCGATGCGCTTCCCGCGGGCCACGTCCGGCGCCGGCACGAGCGGTCCCCCCCAGCGGTCGCGCGGTGCCCGCAAGGCGCGGTCGGTGGCGAGTCGCGCGAAGAGCCGCTCCGCCGCCGTCGGGGCGAGGAGCGCCGCGCCGGCGAGGACCGCGGTGGCCACCCCCAGCGCCGGAGCCCAGCGGCGGGCGGTGTCGCGCTTCATTCCGCGCCGGTTGTACCAGAACCCCGGGCGCGCCGCAGTCCGTCTTCACTCGCGGGAGTGCCGCGCTCCGCCGCGCGCCCCGGAAGGGCGCCGGGGCGGCCCGGGGCCGTCGTTGCCGCGGGAAGGGCGCGCCGGCATCTATGGCCGCATGCCTCCCGTCCTCGCGTTCCGCGGCGTGTCCCGCCTCTACCGGACCGCCGGCGGCGCGGTGCTGCACGCGCTCCGCGACGTCACCGCCGAGGTCGAGGCGGGGAGCGCCGTCGCGGTCACCGGGCGCAGCGGCTCCGGGAAGTCCACGCTCCTCCACCTCGCCGCCGGCATCGACGAGCCGAGCTCGGGCGAGGTGATCCTCGCGGGCCGGGCGCTGTCCTCGCTCCCCGACCGCGCCCGCACGCTGGTGCGGCGCGACGCGATCGGCCTCGTCTTCCAGTTCTTCCACCTCCTGCCGCACCTCTCCGCGCTGGAGAACGTGCTCGTCCCCGCCGCGGTGGCGGGCGATGCGCAGGGTCCCGCGGAGGAGCGGGCCAGGGCCTTGCTGGACCGCCTCGGCCTCGCCGGGCGGGCGGAGGACCGGGTCCAGCAGCTCTCGGGCGGCGAGATGCAGCGGGTCGCGGTCTGCCGGGCACTCTTGCGGCGTCCGCGGCTCGTGCTCGCGGACGAGCCCACCGGCAACCTCGACGACGAGAACGGCCAGCGCGTCA
This sequence comes from Anaeromyxobacteraceae bacterium, assembly GCA_035519395.1. GTDB lineage: Bacteria > Myxococcota > Myxococcia > Myxococcales > Anaeromyxobacteraceae > Anaeromyxobacter. The sequence continues at coordinate 19,913 of DATIWK010000223.1, forward strand.
TGGAGCTGCTCCTCGCCGTGGCGGGGGAACAGGGCGCGACGCTCCTCTACGCCACCCACAGCCGCGAGCTGGCGGGGCTCGCCGGCGAGCGCTGGCACCTGCACTCCGGCGTGCTGGAGCGGGCGGCGTGAGGACCGCCCTCCTGCGGGCCGCCGGCAAGGAGCTGCGCGCCTCCCGGGCGCTCGTCCTGCTGTCGGTCGCCGGCGTCGCGCTGGGCGTGGCGTCGGTGCTGTCGATCCAGATCCTGAACCGCGGCGCGCTCGGCGCGTTCGAGGGGGGCGTGCGGGCGGTGAGCGGCGAGGCGGATCTGTCGATCCTGGGCTGGACGGGCCGGTTGCCCGAGGATCTCTTGCCCGAGGTGCTCGGGACGCCGGGCGTCGGCGCGGCGGTGCCGCTCCAGCGCGTCGAGGTGGCGGTCGAGGGGCGGCCGGGCCCGTTCGATCTCGCGGGGGGGCCCGCGGCCCCCCAGGCCGCCGGTCGCACCGGGCGAGGCTCATCCGCCTCGCCCTCCACTCTCACGCTGGAGGTGGTGGGCGCGGACCTCCTCGCGCCGCTGCGCCTGCCCTGGACCCTCCCGCGCGGCGGCGTCGCCGCGGCGCTGGGGGAGCCGGGGTGGGTGGCGGTGTCGCCCGGCATCGCCGCGGAGGCGGGCTGGCGCGTGGGCGACGCGGTGGCCGTGTCGAGCGGCTCGCGGCGCGTGGTCCTTCGGATCGGCGCGCTGGTGGACTTCCAGCGGATCGCGCCGCTGGCGAGCCGGCGGCTGGCGGTGATGGACCTCGCGCAGGTCCAGGCGCTCCTCGGCACGCCGGGCGTGCTCCACCAGATCGACGTGCTGGCCGCCGATCCCGGCGGCGCCGCCGCGCTGGCGGACCGGCTCCAGGCGAGGCTCGGCGAACGCGCGCGCGTCACCACCCCGGCGCAGCGCACGGTCGAGGCGGAGGGGCTCCTCTCCGCGTTCCGCCTCAACCTGACCGCGCTCTCGCTCGTCTCGCTCCTCGTCGGCGGGTTCCTCGTCTACGCCGCGACGCAGGCCGCGCTCGCCCGCCGGCGGGAGGAGCTGGGGCTGCTCCGCTGCGTGGGCGCGACGCGCGGGCAGGTGCTCGGGCTGGTGCTCGCCGAGGTGGGCGCGCTCGGCGCCCTGGGGACCGCCGCCGGCATCCCGCTCGGCTGGCTGGCGGCCCGCGCCAACGCGGGCGCGGTGAGCGGGACGCTCCGCAGCCTCTACCTGCTCGAGGGGATCGAGCGGGTGGAGCTGACGCCGGGGCTCGTCGCGCTGGCGGTCGCCGTCGGGGTGGGCGGCGCCGTCGTGGCGGGAGTCGCGCCGGCGCTCGACGCGGCCCGGCGCGATCCGCTGGCGCTGCTCTCGAGCGTCACGCAGCAGGAGGCCGCGGAGGCGGGCGCGGGGTGGCTCCTCGCGGCGGGAGGGGCGCTCCTCGCCGGGGCGGCCGTGGTCAGCGCGGCCACGGCGCGCTGGCCGCCCTCGGGCTTCGTGCTGGCCGCTGGGATCGTCGCGGCGGCGCCGCTCGCGGCGCCCGCGGCGCTCCGGGTGCTGGCGCGGGTGCCGGTGCCGCGCCGCCTGGGGGTGCGCTGGGGGCTGCGGACGCTCGGCGCGCGGCTGCCCTCTGCCGCGGTGGCGGCGGGCGCGGTGGCGGTGGCGGTGGCGATGCTCGCGGGAATCACCATCATGGTGGCGAGCTTCCGGACGACGGTGGTGCGCTGGCTCGGCGCGACGCTGCGCGCGGACGTCTACGTGACGACGCCGTCCTGGCGGCGCGGCCGGAGCGAGGCGACGCTCTCGCCGCGCGTGCTCGACGCGCTCGGGCGCGCGCCCGGCGTGGTGGCGACGGACCTCCTCCGGCAGCTCGCCGGCTACGCCGGGGCGAGGCGGGTCTCCATCGCCGGCGTGGAGGCGGGCCTCCCGGCGGCCGAGGGGCGGGTGGCGCTCGCGTCGGGCGACCCGCACACCGCGCTCAGGCTGCTGCGGGAGGGGGCGGTGCTGATCTCCGAGCCGCTGGCGCGCAAGGCAGGGCTCGCCCCGGGCGGCAGCCTCTCGCTGCGGACCGCGGATGGCGAGCGCGGATTCCCGATCGCGGGCGTCTACTACGACTACGGCGCGGAGCAGGGCGCGGTGCTCATGGACCTCCGCACCTTCGCCGGCGCCTTCGGCCCGGGTCCGCCGACCAACGCCGCGCTCTACCTCGCGCCGGGGGTGGATCCGGAGGCGGTGGCGGCGTGGGTCCGCGCCGCGCTGCCCGGCGACGCGGTGCTGGTCCGCTCCAACCGCACGCTCCGGGCGGAGGTCCTGGACGTGTTCGAGCAGACCTTCGCGGTCACGCGGCTCCTCCAGGCGATGGGGCTCGTCATCGCCGTGGCCGGCATCGCGCTCTCGCTCCTCGTCCAGGCGCGGGAGCGCGCGGGGGAGCTGGCGCTGTACCGCGCCCTCGGCGCGACGCGCGGCCAGCTCTTCCGCGTCTTCCTGGGGCGGGGCGTCGGGCTCGCCGGCTTCGGGCTCGCGGTCGGGTGGCCGGCCGGCGCGGGGCTCGCGCTGGTGCTGGTCCGCGCGGTGAACCCGGCGTTCTTCGGGTGGTCGCTGCGCCTCGACTGGCCCCTCGCGACGCTGGCCGGACAGGGCGCCGCCGTCCTGCTCGCGGCCGCGCTGGCGAGCGTCCATCCCGGGGTGCGCGCGAGCCGCACGCCGGCGGCGGAGCTGTCCCGCGATGCGATCTGACGTCCTCGGGCTGGCGCTGATCTGCGCGGCGGCGCTCTTGGCCGGCGCGGGGACGCCGGCGGCCCGGGAGCCGGCGCAGGACGGCTTCCTCCCGGCGGCGCCCGATCAAGCCTGGTCCTTCCCGCGCGACCACTGGGCACACCCCGGCTACCGGAACGAGTGGTGGCACTTCACCGGGCGTCTCGCGGGCGTGGACGACGCGGCCGCCCGGTTCGGCTACCAGCTCACGTTCTTCCGGGTGGGGATCCTGCCGTCGCGGCCGCCTCTCGAATCCGCCTGGGCGACGGCCGACGCGGTGATGGCGCACGCCGCCGTCACGGACCTCGCGCGCGGCGAGCATCGCTTCGCCGAGATCCTGTGGCGCGCGATGCCGCTCCTGGGCGGCTTCGGGGCGCCGCCCGACCCGCTTTTGGCCTGGGGCCGATCGCCTCCCGGCACGGACGGGCGCTGGACCGTGCGGCTGGAGCGGGAGGCGTTCTCGCTCGAGATGGAGGACCGGTCGAAGGGGATCGCGTTCGCGCTCACCGCGCGGCCGGAGCGGCCGGCCGTCCTCGAGGGCCCGAACGGGTACAGCCGCAAGGCCGAGGCCCCCGGGTACGCGAGCCTCTACTACTCGTTGACCCGGCTCGCGACGGAGGGGACCGTCACCTCCGGTGGCCGCACCGTGCGCGTCCGGGGGACGAGCTGGATGGACCGGGAGTTCGGGTCGTCGCAGCTCGCGCCGTCGCAGGTGGGCTGGGACTGGTTCGCGCTGCGCCTCGCGGACGGGCGCGACCTCATGCTCTACGTGCTGCGGCGAGCGGACGGGTCCCCGGACTGGCGGAACGCGACCCTCGTCTCTCCGGGTGGCGGTGCGCGTCCGGTCGCGGCGGAAGACTGGTCCATCCGCACGCTCGGGCGGTGGCGCAGCCCGGCGACGGGAGCCGAGTACCCGAGCGGCTGGGAGGTCCGCCTGCCGGGGGAGGGGATCTCGGTGCGCGTCGAGCCGGAGCTGGCGCAGCAGGAGAACCGCTCGGCGCTGGCGGGCGGTCTCTTCTACTGGGAGGGCGCGGTGCGGATCGTCGGCGCCGACGGGTTGCCGGCTGGCGAGGGTTACGTCGAGCTGACGGGGTATGGGAAGGGGAATCGGCCGCCGATCTAGGTGGCGCGGCGGGCTCGCGCCGTTCTCCGCGGCGGGCTCGCGCCGGGACGGCTCTCGCGGTCGCTCGCGCCGGGTCGGCGCTGGCGGTTGCTCGCGCCGGGACGGCCCTCGCCCTCGTCGCTCCGCGCAGTGCGTGGGGATCGTAACCGATGCCCGGAACCGTCGTGAGCACCCGGAACCGCTGCAGGGGGCTCCGCCGGCACTCACCTGGTGTGCGCTGCCTGGCCGGACTCCTTGCCGCATGGGCCCGATGGGGAGACGGCAAGCCCTCGCATGCGCTCCGCTCCTCGGGGAGGGCCGCTCCCGGCGCTCTGCCTGCCGCTGGTTCGCGCCGTGCGGGCGCTCGCACGGGCGGCAAGCCCTCGCTTGCGCTCCGCTCCTTCGGAGAGGGCGTTGCGGCGTCTTCGCCGGGCGATCTCATTCGGGGCAGGGCTTTCGTGTGCGGCTCGCCGCCACGCGATCGAGGCATGTGGGCCCAGGGCCGACTCCGCCTCTGCCGCCAGCGAGTGTCCCAGCCTCACGGGCCTGGGAACGAGCCTCCACCGCCCGTATCCTGCCCCCGGGTCGTCGAAGGGGAGCAGCGCACGCGGGGTCGAGGCACGGAGACGGCATGAACGAGCTGGAGACCGCCACCACCCTGGGGACCGAGGGCGATCTCGACGGAGCCGTCGTGGAGCTGGTGGCCCGCGGAGCCGTGGACGTCCCGGTGCACCCGGCCATCGCCCGGCGCGTCGAGGAGCTGGTCGCAGGCGGCGAGTACCGCCTCGACCTGCTCGCGCGGCTGGTGACGGCCGACCCTGGACTCGCCGGAGAGGTCCTCGCCGCCGCCAACGCGTTGGTCGCGGACGACACGGACCGCGCCGCGTCGGTCCCCCAGGCGATCGAGCGGCTCGACCCGCGGGCGCTCGCCGCCGCCGCGCTGCGCGCCGCCCGCCGGCGCGGCACCGCGTGCGGACCGCTGGCCGACCTCGCCCGCCGCGCCTGGCGCGAGGCGCTCACCTGCGGCCTGCTGTGCCGCGACCTGGCGCGCGCGCGCGGGCTCCCGGACGACGAGGCGTTCGCCGCCGGGCTGCTGCACGACGCCGGCCGCGCCGTGGCCGTCGAGGTCCTGGAGCGGATCGCGCGGGGGGCGCAGCACCCGCGCGACCTCTCGGCGCGCTGGTGGGACGGCGTGGTGGAGCGCTATCACGTCGAGATGGGGATGGCGGTGGCGCGGCGCTGGCGCCTGCCGCCGCGGCTCGCCGACGTCCTGGAGTGGCACCACGGCGGCCCGTCCGAGCCGTCCGGATCCCAGCGTCTCCTCGAGCTGGTCGCGATCGGCGACGCGGTGGTCCGCACCCTGGCCGACGGGACGCACGTCAGGGCCGACGACGCCGCGCTGATCCGGGCGCTCAGCGAGAGCGACACCGACGCGCTGGCGCGGACCATCGACGGCCTCCCGGTGCTCCTCGGCTCCTTCGACGTCGCGGTCGCGCCCGCGGCGCCCGCGCCGCGCCCGCCCACCCCGCGCCGGCCGGCCCGCGACGCGCGCCTCTCGATCGCCGGCTCGGAGTACCAGGTGGTCGGCTTCGCGCCCCACCAGCTCGTGGTGCGGGGCGCGGTGCCGCTGCCGGAGGGGCTGCTGCTCGAGGTGGCCGCGCCGCAGGACCCCGACGGCGCCTTCCACGCGCGCGTCCTGATGTGCTGGACGGAGGGCGACCGCTTCGGGGCGGTGCTCGCTCCGTTCGCGCTGGCGGGTCCCGCCTACCTGCACTGGCAGGGGCTCGTCGGGTCCTGCATCCGGAGCTGAGCGCCGAGGTCGGGTCGGAGCCGGGGGCGGTCGCGCACCGGCGACCGCCGCCGCGGGATGGCGACCGGCACGGCCGCACGGTACAAGGATCCGGGATGGCCGACCCACGGACGGACCTCGCCCGCGCCGGCGCCGCCGCGATCCGCAACGGGTTCGAGGCCTACCAGTGTGAGCGGTCCCGCATCACGCGGCGGGCGCGCGGCCGGTTCGAGGCGCGGGACTGGCCCGGGGCGCATCGCGACGCCCGCGAGCGGCTCGACCTGCGCGACAAGCTGGTCCACGAGACCATCGGCAACGTGCGCGCCGAGCTGGGGGGCGCCGTCCACGACCGGGCGGTGTGGGCGCAGATGAAGGAGCTGTTCGAGGAGGACATCGCGGGGCGGCCCGACTTCGAGATCGCCCAGTCCTTCTTCAACTCGGTCACGCGGCGCGTGTTCGCGACCGTCGGCGTCGATCCCACCATCGAGTTCCTCGGCGGCGACGTGCCGCCGCCCGCGGAGGGTCCGGTGCCGCTCCACCGGGACTTCCCGCGCGAGGTCACCACCGAGGCGCTCCTGCGCAAGATCCTGGACGCCTACGCCTTCTCCGTCCCGTACGCGGACCTCGAGGCGCAGGTGCGGGTGGCGGCCACCGAGCTGGACGCGCACCTCCGGACCCTCGACGACCGGCAGCCCGTCGACCGGGTGGAGATGGCGCGGCAGGTCTTCTACCGGGGCAAGGGCGCGTACCTGGTCGGCCGGCTGCGGCGCGGCGCGTACACCACGCCCCTGGTGCTGGCGCTCGTCCACGAGCCGCAGGGGATCCTGCTCGACGCGATCCTCTTCACACCCGAGGACGCGTCGATCGTCTTCAGCTTCACCCGGTCCTACTTCCACGTCGAGGCGGAGCGGGCGCGCGACCTGGTGGCGTTCCTCAGGTCGCTCATGCCGCAGAAGCGCGTCTCGGAGCTCTACATCGCCATCGGCTACGAGAAGCACGGCAAGACCGAGCTGTACCGGGAGGTCCAGCGCCACCTCGCCGCCACCGACGACGTGTTCGTGCCGGCGCGCGGCGACAAGGGGCTGGTGATGAGCGTCTTCACGCTCCGCAGCCTCGACGTGATCTTCAAGATCATCAAGGACGAGTTCCCGCCGCAGAAGCAGACCACCCGGCGGGACGTGATGCAGAAGTACCGCCACGTCTTCCGCCACGACCGTGCCGGGCGGCTGGTGGACGCGCAGGAGTACAGCCACCTGGTCTTCCCGCGCGACCGCTTCGCGCCGGAGGTGCTGGAGGAGCTCACCCGCGAGTGCGGCGACACGGTGCGGGTCACGCGCAACCAGGTGGGCATCAGCCACCTCTACGTGGAGCGGCGCGTGACCCCGCTCAACCTCTACATCCGCGAGCGCGACGAGTGGACCGCCCGGGAGGCGGTCATCGACTTCGGCAAGGCGCTGCGGGACCTGGCCGCCACCAACACCTTCCCCGGCGACATGCTGCTCAAGAACTTCGGGGTGACGCGCAACGGGCGCGTGATCTTCTACGACTACGACGAGCTGCAGCAGGTCACCGACTGCAAGTTCCGGGACATGCCCGCGGCCCTCTCCGGCGAGGAGGAGACGAGCGGCGAGCCGTGGTTCTACGTGGGCGGCGACGACATCTTCCCGGAGGAGTTCCTGCCGTTCCTGGGGCTGCCCGGGCGGCTCCGGCAGGTGTTCCTGGCCGCGCACGGCGAGCTCCTCACCGGAGGCTGGTGGCGCGGCATCCAGGAGAAGGTCCGGGCCGGCGAGATCGTCGACGTCTTCCCGTACCGCGAGTACCAGCGGCTCCAGTACGGCCGCCCCGATTCGCCGCCGCCGTGGTCCACGGCGCTCGACGCACCCGAGGAGGACGACGAGGAGTCCTGGGCGGAGGGGTAGCGGGCTGCTCTCGGGATTCGTCGAAATTGGACGTGCCCGGGGGCCCCGATAGCGAGCGCCGAACTTTCGACCGCCGGCGCGAGGATGGCCGTCGCCGTTCGCCGCGCGTGCCGAGCGGCTCGAGAGAAGGGCGGGCTCCGCGGCGTTCCCGCGCGCGGGCAGCGGCCTGCCGTGATCGGCCCGCCGGGTCGTCCTGGGCCACGCGGCGCGCGCAGTCGCGCGCGTCGAAGGCGCTCGGTCGCTGCCCGAGCCAGGAGGATGCGAGCTATATCACTAATGGTGAGTACCACTTGGAGTGGGCGTTCGAAAGTGTTTGACCAGATCTCGGCGCGAGTGCGCTCGCGACCGCAGGTCGCTCCAGGAACGCGTCTCTCGCCGCACAGGATGGCGCTGGAGCGCGCCGCGCTCCTGCGTGGCTCGAACCGGCGGGTTCGCGGTTCGAGCGTCTGATCGGGGCAGCCAGGGGCCTTCCCGGAGCATCGGGAAACGCGTGCTAAGAGAGCTGTGCACCGGAGGTGTACACCATGCACGGTCTCGCTCCCTGTTCACTCGACTCCACCGCCCTCGCCCGCCGGCTCCACGACCTCGCCGGCGACGAGCGGATGGTCCAGG
>DATIWK010000224.1:0-6562 GCA_035519395.1 Anaeromyxobacteraceae bacterium
CCCGGGTGGGGCGCGCTGCGCAGGCAGCTACGCCGGCGCCGCCCGGAGCGTCGCGAGCGTGACCTCGGGCGGGCAGTTCACGCGCACCGCGAGGGCGGAGTTGCCCACCCCGCGGTTCACGTACAGCTGGACCGGTCCCACCAGGAAGCGGCCGCGGAGGTAGGGCTCGCGCGCGACCCCACCGACCAGCAGGCGCGTGAGGATGGGGAGGTTCACCTGCCCGCCGTGCGTGTGGCCCGAGAGGCAGAGGAGCGGCCTGGCGAGCGCGCGCAGGGCGTCGGCGGTGCGCGGCCCGTGCGCGAGCACCAGCGGAGCCGCCCCGGGCGCGAGCCCCCGGAACGACGCCTCGACGTCCTCGTGGTGCGTGAGGTGGTCGCCCACGCCCACGATGGCGAGCGGCGCGCCGCGCAGCCGCAGCGTGGTCCACTCGTTCTCCAGGACCTCGTAGCCGTGGCCGCGCAGCGCCTCGGCCGCGCCGCGCGCGTCCACCCAGTGATCGTGGTTGCCGAGCACCGCGACGGTGGGCGCGGCGAGCCCGCCGAGCTGCTCGCGCATCGCGTCCACCTCGCTCCGGCGCGAGCTGAGGAAGTCGCCGGTCAGGACCACCAGGTCGGGCCGGAAGGCGTTGGCCTCGGCGATGGCGGTCCGGACGGTCTCGCTGGGCGTGCGGTGGCCGACGTGCAGGTCCGAGAGCTGGGCCACCCGGAGCCCGTCGTGCGCCGGATCGAGGCCGGCGACGTGGAACTCCTGAGGCTCGGCGCGGGGGGCCGGGGCCTCGGCGGCCGCCGCCTCGGGGAAGGCGGCAGCGGCACCCGCTGCGAGCGTGCCCCCGAGGAAGATCCGGCGTCCGAAGCGGTGTTGGGTCATCGGCTCGACGGCGGCGCGGCCGGCAGGCGCCGCGCGACCAGAGGTGGAACGTCGATCCCGGCCGTTCGATTCCATGCCGGGGCTCCCATCGCCCTTCCGACGGGATCCTGGGCAGGTGCACGGGGACCCGGCGTCCGCTACGATCGAGGGCGTCCCGAGCGCAGGGAGGTGCTGGTGACGGCGAGGATCCTGGAAAAGGCCCCGGACTTCAAGGTGGCGGCGGTGACGGGGAAGGGCGAGGAGCGGGAGGTCTCGCTCGCCGCCCTGGCCGGCCGCTGGGCGGTGGTCTTCTTCTACCCGAAGGACTTCACCCGCGTGTGCCCCACGGAGATCCAGGAGTTCTCCAAGCGTGCGGGGGAGTTCCGCGCCGCCGGCGCCGAGGTCATCGGCGTCTCGGTGGACGACCTCGAGTCCCACCGGCGGTGGATCCAGGGACCGCTCGGCGAGATCGACATCGCGCTCGCCGCCGACCCCTCGAAGTCGATGGCCCGCGACTACGGCGCCCTCCTCGAGGACCGGGGCGTCGCGGCGCGCGCCACGTTCATCGTGGACCCGGCGGGAGTCGTCCGGTACGCGGCGTTCCACGACCCCGCCACCGGGCGCTCCATCTCCGAGGTGCTGCGCGTCCTCGAGGCGCTCCAGACCGGAGAGAAGAGCCCCGCGGAGTGGCGCCCGGGCCACCCCACGCTCGGGCGCTGACGGGCTCGCGCCCGGGGTGAAGTAAGCGCACGCTCACCGCACCGCCGGGCGAGTTCGTCGCCGGCGGGGAACCCGGGACTCCGTCGGTCTCAGCGGCCGCCGCCCAGCAGCGAGGCGGGCGGGACGCCCAGCGCCTTGGCCATCTTCTCGATGGTCTCCAGCGGGGGGGAGCGCTGGCCGCGCTCGAGCATCGAGACGTACGAGACCGAGATCCCGACCTTGTCGGCGAGCGCCTTCTGGGAGAGTCGCTTCTTCGAACGGAGGCGACGGACGTTGCCGGCGAAGCGCGTCAGGAGATCCATGGCCCCGTCGTAGCAAAGGGGTCCCACGGCGGCACGGTCCTTTTCGGGGTGCCCCCCCGGCGCGCTCGACCGTGGGTGACATGGTGCTTAACGTGTACACACCCCCTGTGGAGGACGAGGAGACGGATCATGGCGCGAAAGCCGGTGTGGAAGGTCGAGGTGGGCGACGAGGCGCCCGACTTCGAGCTGCTGGCGACCGGAGAGACCGCGGGTAAAGGCGGCCCGCAGAAGCGGGTCCGCCTCTCCGACTACCGCGGCAAGAAGAACGTCGTCCTCGCCTTCTACCCGGCGGCCTTCACGCCGGTCTGAACCGTGCAGATGCCCTCGTACGAGGAGGATCTCTCCGAGTTCGAGCGGCGCGACGCCCAGGTCCTGGGCATCAGCACGGATCAGGTCTTCACCAACGAGGCGTGGGCGAAGTCGATGGGCGCGCTCTCGTACCCGCTCCTCTCCGACCACTGGCCGCACGCCTTCGTGGCCGCGAAGTACGGCGTCCTGCGCGGGGAGACGGGCATCTGCGAGCGGGCCATCTTCGTCGTCGACAAGGAGGGCAAGGTCGCCTACGTGGACATCCACGCCATCTCCGAGCAGCCGCCCACCGACAAGATCATGCAGGCGCTGGACCGGCTGAAGAGGTGAGGCGGCCGTGGCCGACGCCAAGCCCCTCGAGCTGTCGCGCTACTGCGTCCCGTTCACGCCGTTCCAGGCGAAGCTGGAGGGCGCGTCGATCTGCCTGGTGACGACCGCGGCCGTGCGGATGAAGTCGGACCCGCCCTTCGCGACGGAGGGCGACACCTCGTTCCGGACCATCCCCGGCTCGGCGTCCGCGGCGGATCTCGCCTACGACGACACGCACTACGACCACGCCTGCGCCGACCGGGACATGAACTGCCTCTTCCCCGTCGACCGCCTCCGCGAGCTGACGGGGGAGGGGCGGATCGGCGGTCTCACCCAGCGTCATTTCTCGATGGGCTACAGCTCCGCCCTCCGCGAGCTGCGCGAGACCACCATCCCCGCCCTGGCGCGCGAGGTGGATCGCGAGCGGCCCGGCGTCGTGGTGCTCACCGGCGGCTGACGCCTGTGCCACCGCACGGTGGTCACCGTGCAGCGCGCCATCGAGATGATCGGGATCCCCACCGTGGTGATCACCGTCGAGCCGGAGGAGACGCGGCAGGCACGGCCGCCGCGGGCGCTCTGCCCGGGCGGCTTCGTGGCGGGCCACTCGCTCGGGCGCCCGGGCGACGCGGCGCTCCAGAAGCGGATCCTGGTGGACGCGCTCGAGCTGGTGACCGGACCGCCGCGGCCGGGCGAGGTGGTGGTGCGGGACTACGGCTGAGCCGCGTCACGGGGCGCCGTACCCCGGCATGCCCCCGGACCGAGCTTTGCCGGCGACTCGTGCGCGGGCCTCACCGCGTGTAAGATCGGGGCCGTGCTGCAGGGCGACCTCGCCACCTTTCCGCTGCCCGATCTCCTCCAGTGGGTGGATAACAGCCGCCGCTCCGGCGTGGTGGAGCTGGAGACCGGGGAGGGCGCGCCCTTCTGGTTCCAGGTGCACGACCGCCGCATCGTGGCGGCCGCCCGGCCGCCGCTGCAGCCCGCCGGGCTGGGCAGCCTGGCCGGCTGGCAGGTGACCGAGCCGGTGGAGGCGCTCTGGCCGGAGGCCTGCTCCGACCGGATCGTGGACCTCTTCCTCTCGCCCGGCCACGGCCGGTTCACGCTCGTCAACGACGCGGCCGGGTTCGACGAGGGCGTCCCGCTCGACCTGGGCGTCGGTCAGATGACGCTGGAGGGGCTCCGGCGGCTCGACGAATGGACGGTCCTCGACCGCCGCTACCCGAGCGAGTCGGCCCTGCTCTGCGCCGACGGGACGGGGCGCCCGCGGACCGCCGGCCAGCGCGCGGTCCTCGAGGCGGCGCGGCGCCGCGTGTCGATCGCGGAGGCGCGGCTGGCGCTGGTCCTGTCGCGCCCTGCCCTCCTGCGGCGCATCGAGGCGCTGCGCGAGCTGGGGCTCGCGCACGTGGAGGGGGTGGCCGCCCACGCCGACCCGGTCTCCGCGCTCATCGACAAGGCGCAGGCCCTGGTGGTGGAGCGGCAGTTCGACGAGGCGTCCATCGTGTTCAAGAGCCTGCTCGCCGCCGACCCCTCCGACCGCCGGGTGCGCAACCTGCTCCGCGAGGCGGAGCGGGAGCAGGTGGCCTCCCTCTACGAGGAGCTGTCCCCGGTGGCGGTCCCGGAGCTGCTCGCCGGTCCGGAGAGCCTCGACTCGCCGGCCGGCCGCCGCCTCACCGCCACCGACCGGGAGGTCGCGGGCCGGATCAACGGGAGCTGGGACGTCGCCAGCATCGCCCTCTCCTGCCCGCTCCGCGAGGTGGAGACGCTGAAGGCGATCCGGAAGCTGCGGCGGCTCGGCCTGGTGGACCTCACCGAGCAGCGGTGACCGCCGGCGCGCTCAGACCCGCTCGTCCTTCACCAGCGCCGCGACCAGCAGGTAGAGCGCGAAGAGCGCGTCGGGCTCGGCGAGCGCGGCGTCCGGGCGGGCGGCGAGGCGCGAGAGGCGCAGGTACTCGCGGCCGTCGAGGCCGAGCAGCGTCGCGCGCGCGGCGGCGGCGCTCTCGCTGGCGGGGAGGGCGTTCAGGATCTCGGCGACCTCGTGCGCGGCGGCCCGGACCGCGGCGCCCCAGGTCCGCTCCCGGATGGCCGCCTCGATGTCGGCGATGGCCTGGGCCCGCTGCGGGAACATGCGCGTGAAGGAGAGCGGCAGGAGGGCGGCCCGGTCCCCCCGCGGCTCGGCGGCGGGAGGGGCCTGCACCGCGTCGGGAGACCGCGAGGCGTGGGCCGAGACCTGGGAGGCGATGTCGGCGCCGGGGTCGAGGCGGAGCTGCATGGGCGCCCGCCGCACCGGCTGGCGGGCCTTGAGCTCCTTCACCACCAGGCGCGTGACCTCCCGGAGCGCCTCGAGCACGTTGTCGCCGCGGCGCGCCACCGTCTCGAAGTCGGGCACGCCGCGCGGGTTGAGCTCGCGCCGCATCTCCTCCACCGGCATCACCCCGGCGAGGTCGCGCTTGTTGTACTGCACCACCACCGGGAAGGCGGCGAGGTCGATCCCGAGCTCGCCCAGGTTGGTGGCCAGGTTCGACATCGCCTCGGCGTTCGAGTCCGCGGCGGCGCGCTGCGAGTCCGCCACGAACACGACGCCGTCGGCGCCGTTGAGGACGAGCTTGCGGGTGGCGTCGTAGAACACCTGGCCGGGGACGGTGTAGAGCTGGAGGCGCAGGGTCAGGCCGCGGACCTGCTCGATCTTGAGCGGCATGAAGTCGAAGAAGAGGGTGCGGTCGCCCTCGGTCGAGAGGCTGATGAGCTGCCCGCGCGTCTCGGGCCGCACCGCCGCGTGGATGTGCTGGAGGCTCGTCGTCTTCCCGGACAGGCCCGGGCCGTAATAGACGATCTTGGCCGAGATCTCGCGGGCGAGCGGGTTGACCGTGGACACGCGCGCCATTGTAGCCGTGAGCCGCCGTGCCCCACAAACTCGCGGCGGCCGCCCGTGACGATGCGTGGAAGGCGGGCGGCTCCCGCAGGTCGTCGCGGAGGGGCGTGGCCACGCCGGCACTGCTGCCGAGGGCGGGCGGGTGGCGCCGCGCGCGCCACGTGATAAGAGAGCGCGCATGCCGTCCACCGAGCTCGAGTTCACGTCCCATGCCGCCCACCGCGCCTGGCTCGAGTCCCAGGCCGCGCTCCCCCAGGGCTTCCGCGCCGGGTCCACCACGCTCGAGTTCGTCCCGGTGGAGGTGCCGAAGCCGGGGCGGATGAACGTGACGCTCCTGGCGCTCGAGCGCCCCACCGCCTCGTTCGCGGCCATGTTCACGAAGAACGCGTTCCCGGGCGCGCCCGTGATCGTCGGCCGCCGCCGGCTGGCGGAGCCGCGGCTCGGCGCGCTCGTCGTGAACAACAAGGTCTCGAACGTGTGCGCGCCGGGCGGCATCGAGGCCGCGGAGCGCGTCTGCGCGGAGAGCGCCCGGGCGCTCGGCCTCTCCGGCGCGGCCGAGGTGCTGCCCTCGTCCACGGGCGTCATCGGCTGGCGGCTGCCGGTGGACGCCATGGTGGGCGCGCTCCCGCGGGCCGCGGCGGCGCTCCAGGGGCGGAGCATCCTCCCCGCCGCCGAGGCGATCATGACGACCGACCTCTACCCGAAGGTCCGCCGGGCGGAGCTGGGGGGCGGGTCGATCGTCGGCATCGCCAAGGGCGCGGGCATGATCGAGCCGGACCTCGCCACCATGCTGGTCTTCCTCCTCACCGACCTCGACGTCCCGCGCCAGGCGCTCCGCGAGGCGCTCGCCGAGGCGGTCGAGGGGAGCTTCCAGGACATCAGCGTCGACACCGACACCAGCACCTCCGACACGGTCGTCCTGCTCTCGTCGCAGCGGCGGCCCGCGCCCGAGCCGGCCGCGTTCCGCGCGGCGCTGCGGCGCGTCTGCCGCGATCTCGCCGAGGACGTGGTGCGGAACGGCGAGGGCGTGCACCACGTCCTGCGCGTCGCCGTCGCCGGCGCGCCCGACGTCCGGACGGCGCGCGCCGTCGGCAAGGCGGTCGTGAACTCGCCGCTCATGAAGTGCGCGGTGAACGGCAACGACCCCAACGTGGGCCGGCTGCTCTGCGCCATCGGCAAGGAGGTCGGCCGGAAGGGCCTCGCGGTGGAC
>DATIWK010000225.1:0-9884 GCA_035519395.1 Anaeromyxobacteraceae bacterium
CAGCGCCCGGATGGCGGCGCAGCGGAACACGTACCGGTTGTCCCAGACGAAGGGCAGGTACAGATCCCAGAGCGCCTGGGTCTGCTCCAGGCGGCGGGTCCACTCGTCCAGCTCCTCGCCCACCTCGTGGAGCAGGGCCGAGACCCTGGGGGCGCCCCAGCGCGGGCCGCGCTCGTCGATGAGGCGGCGGGCCCTGCGGGTCAGGGCGAGGAGCGCGGGGGTCGAGAGCCCCTCGAAGTGGGCCCGCGAGGCCGAGAAGGGCTCGATGCGCGCCAGGATCCGGTTCCAGGTGGGGCTCCCCTCCTCCCGGGTTCGGTAGAGGCGGCGACGGTAGAGCGCGGTGAGCTCGACCGCCCGACGCGCCCAGAACGGGTTCACGTCGCCCGAAGCCAGGTGGTAGACGCGGGAGAGGGGCGGGGGCGGGTCCCGGCCCCGGGAACGCGCCTCGCGGCGCTCCTCGAGCTCGGCGGCGGCGGCCAGGATGCCGGCCGCCACCAGGTCTACCGGCACCACGTCGAGGATGGCGCGCTCGGCCATGGGGAAGGTGCGGTGGCCGCGCAGTCCCATGAACGCCAGCGGTGCGCTAGTGGTGAACCCCTCGTTCCAGCCCGGGAAGGGGTAGCGGAGGGCACTCTCCACGATGGAGGGGCGGACGATGGCGTGCGGGACGCCGCTGGCGGCGATGACCTGCTCGCCCATCGACTTCGTGTAGGTGTAGGTGTTGGGCCAGCCCCAGTGGCGGGCCCGCTCCATGCCCAGGTCCACCAGCCGCTGGGAGATCCAGAGCCGCTTCTCCCGCCCCAGGGCCATGCGGAGCGCCTTCTCGTCGTCGGGCGAGCGCCCCTCCTCGCGCAGCCGCTCCAGGGCGCGCTCGCGGAAGGAGGAGGCGTGGACCGGATCCTCGGCCTCGGCGCGCACCGCCGCGATCCGATCGGCGCAGCCGCGCAGCTCGGCCCCGGCCTCGAAGGCCGCCGCGTCCAGCGCCGGCTCCCGGGGACGGCCGGCCGCGCCGGCGCGGCGCGGGAACCAGCCGGCGATCTCCTCGTCCTCGTGGACCACGCCGTCGCGGCTGCCCGCCACGAAGCAGGTGGAGACGTGGAGGAGCGCGGCGCCGGTGGCCCGGCACAGGTCGGCCGCGTGGCGGGGACCGAGGGCGTTCACCCCCAGCGCCAGCTCCAGGGAGGGGTTGAAGTCCACGAGCCCGGCGCTGTTCACGACCGCGGCCAGCCCGCGGAGGCGGTCGAGATCCGCCGCCGAGAGGCCGAGGAGCGGATCGGAGACGTCGCCGGCCAGCGGGACGCACTTCTCGCGCATGAAGGCGTCGAAACGGTCGCCCAGCCGCGCGCGGAGCGGGTCGAACGGCCGCGAGGGGACCACCTTCCCGAAGAACCGCGCCTCCGCCGTCCCGCCGGTCCCGGGCCGGACCAGGACGAAGACGCGGCCGATCTCGGGGTAGCGATCGAGCAGCAGCGAGAGCGTCACCTTCCCCACGAAGCCGGTGGCGCCGGTGACGAGCAGCGACCGGCCGGAGAGGATCCGCGCGACGTCGATGGGCCGCCCGGCGCCGCCCGTGGCCGCCCCCTCACCCCGACCCTCTCTCCCTGCGGGGGAGAGGGAGGAGTCACGCGGAGCGGCCGCCGCACCGGCCCGATTTCCTTCGCCCGCGGGGGAGCGGGGAGGATGCTCCTGGGCGCCGTTCGCGCGCTCTCGCCGGTCCGGGCTCATCCCAGGTTCTGCGTCATGGCGATGGGGGGGTGGTGGAGCAGGGCGATCTGCGCGCCCCGTCCGTGGACGGTGCGGGCCATGTCGATCGCCTCGGAGAGCGAGCCGGCGCTCTCCCAACCCAGGAGGCGCGGCACCTGCTCGTTGTCCGCGCCCGCCACGATGACCTGGCCGAGGTGCTGCCGGCCGTTCTCGCCCCAGTACCACATGAAGAACGGGTGGGCCCCGTGGTAGGCGTGCCCGGTCCGGTACATGTGCACGTAGGTCGGGTTCTCGGCGAACTCGCGCTCGTACTTCCGCTCCAGCACCGCGGCGTCGCGGGTCTCGGGGAGCAGGCGCCGGAAGAACTCGATGTAGCTCGGGTGGTGCTCGGGGTCGAAGGAGTCGTAGCAGGGGTGCGTGACGATGAGGGTGCCGCCCTTCTTCACCAGCGGCTTGCCCCGGTAGAAGTTGAAGAAGTAGCCGCAGGCCATCACCTGGACCAGCAGCGGGTTCAGGATCGAGTTCACGTTGTACGGCGAGATGAACGGGATGCCGTACACGAGCACGTCCGCCTGGAAGTCCACGTCCACCAGGTACTGCTTCCACGACGCCTCGAGGATCCTGGCGTGGGTCGGCTCCGTCCGTCCGGCGTGGACCGCGATGACGTCGTAGGCCGCCGGCACGGCCTGGAACACCTTGCGCTTGGCGGCGGCGGGGAGCCGCTTCAGCAGGGCGCGCATCCCCTCGAGCTTCAGCCGGTCCAGCTCGCCGTAGTGCTCCTCCCGCTTCATGAGGAAGTCGAGCGGGCCGTCGAACATCCGGTTGTTGATGGTGGTCTCGATGTGGAAGACGTCCAGCTCGCGGTCGATGAGGCGCCCCACCCGCTCCACCGAGTGGTGCATCTCCGAGCGCGGCGGGTCCATGTAGGACCACGAGTGACGGATGTGGTGCGGCGTGTGGTGGGCCTTCACGCCCTCGTAGTTGGTGAGCCCGGTGGCGACCGACTTGTGGCCGCCGTCCATGGGGACGAGGTTCAGGTTCACGTAGACGAGGAGGTCCGACTCGGCGGCGCGCCGGTTGACGATGGCCTTCTCGCCCTGCTCGGTCGCGCCGAGGAGCACCAGGCCGGCCGGGTCCTCGGCGTCGTGGTGGTAGTAGCGCTCCGGGTAGAACGCGTCGAAGATCTTGTCGCCCACCATCCGCCGCATCTCCGCCTCGGTCATGCGCCGGTGCAGGGCGATGGCGATGACGAGGTGCACGTCGTCCACGCCGGACTCGGCCAGCAGCTCCAGCACCACCTCGAGCACCTGCTGGCGCACGTCCGGGGTGCGCATGGGCGGCAGCGGCAGCGAGATGTCGTCGAGCGCGATGGTGACCTTCATCCCCGGCCGCAGCAGCGCGTGCAGCGGCTCGCAGCCCTCGGGGTGGTGGATGGCCCAGCGGATGGCGGCCTTCACGTTGGGCAGCCCCTCCACCGGCGGGTTCGGGTAGATCACCCGGGTCCCCACCGGCAGGTCCTCGACCAGCAGGTCCTCGCCGGAGAAGAGCACCCGCGGCGGCGAGTCCTTGTCGATGGTGACGATCTGCTCCGTCTCCTCGTAGAGGCGGGAGAGGCGGGGCGGCGCACGCATCATGTCGAGGCTCCGGTGGTGTCCACGACGGGCCAGTCGTAGGCGCGGGCCACCCCGCGCAGCTTTCCGTCCGGGTTGACGGCGGTGGGGTGCCCGACCACCGCGAGCATCGGGTAGTCGGAGAACGAGTCGGAGTAGGCGAAGCTCCGCTCCAGCGCCAGCGCCTCCCGGACGCAGTAGTCGCGGATGGCGAGGGCCTTGTGGGCGCCCTCGATGACGGGCGGGACCACCTGGCCGGTGGCGACGCCGTCCACGAAGCGCATGCGGTTGGCGATGACGTCGTCGGCCTCGAGGTGGCGCGCCAGGCGCGCCACGGTGAAATCGAGCGCGCCGGTGACGAACACGATCCGGCACCCCGCGCGCCGCGCGTCGCCGAGCAGCCGGGGCGCGCCGGGGAAGATCGCCGGCCGCAGGACCTCCTCGAACATCTCGTCGGCGAGCCCGACGAGCCGGTCCTCGCTCTGCCCCGCGTAGTACCGGTAGAACAGCTCGTTGAAGAGCTTGCGGTTGAGCCGGTCCGTGGCCCAGAAGAGCGGCACGGACGCCACGGTGCGCGCCGTCTGCCAGGCGGTCCCGAAGATCGACCCCTGGTTCAACGCGTACCAGGCGAAGGTGTGGACGATGTTGGTGCGGACGAGGGTGCCGTCCACGTCGAAGAACGCGGCCCTTCCCCGATCTGCCATGTTCACCGACACCTAAGCCGCCGGGCGGCTGCTTGGCAAGCGCGCCCTTGGGCCGTTCGGGGGTGACCCGGGCGGCGCGGTCGGGCGCGCTGCGTCACGGAGGGAAAAGGCCGAGGTGGACGCCGGTCCCGCTCGTCAGCGCACCAGGCCGCGCGCCCGGTACCAGCGGGCCGCCCTCTCGATCGAGACGGTCAGTGGAGTGGACGCGGTGAAGCCGAGCCGCTCGCGCGCCTTGGAGGGGTCGCAGGCCCAGCCCGGCGCGAGCAGCTGCGCGACCAGCTTGCCCGAGACGGGGAGGCGCCGGCCGGTGAACCTCCCCACCGCATCCGCGGCCGCGCCCGCGGCCCGGAGCGCCCAGGGCGGGACGGTCACCGTCCGGGGCGCGACGCCGAGCGCCCGGGCCGCCGCGTCCTGGAGCTCCTCCGCGGTGGTCGGCTCCGGCGAGGCGAGGAAGAACGCCTCGCCGGCGGCCTCGGGCCGGTCGGCGAGGGCGAGCAGCCCGGCCGCGCAGTCGTCCACGTCGATCCAGGAGAGGGGACGGCGCGGCCCGCCGAAGCGGAGCACCAGGCCCGCCCGCGCGATCCGGAAGAAGAGGAGGTTCTCGCGATCGCCCGCGCCCATGATGCGCGGCGGCCGGGCCACCGCCACCGGGAGCCGATCGGCGAAGGCGAAGGCGATGCGCTCGGCCTCCGCCTTGGAGGCGCCGTAGGGCTCGGCGGGCGCGAGGGGCGCGTCCTCCCGCACCGGCTCGGGCGACGGCGGCGACGCGGCGCGCGATCCGGCCAGGACGAAACGCCGGAGCCCGGGGGCCCCGGCGACGCACGCGTCCAGCACGGCGCGCGTCGAGCCCGCGTTCACCCGCATGAACTCGGCCGCGTCGCGGGCGCGGCGCACGCCCGCGAGGTGGAAGACGGCGTCGCAGCCACCCACCGCGCCCCGCAGGGCGTCCGCGTCGGTGGCGTCGGCGCGGATCACCTCCACGCCGGCCTGCGCGAGGCCGTCGGGCGGCGCGGAGCGCACCAGCGCGCGGACCGCGTCGCCGCGGGCGACGAGCGCCCGCACCAGCGCCATCCCCAGGAACCCGCCCGCTCCGGTGACGAGGGCCCGCATCATTCTTTCCGGGGGGCCAGCGCCCCCCGGACCCCTGGTCGCTTCGGGCGAGGCTTATCCGCGTCGCCCTTCGGCCGCTGGCAACCGAAGCACGCGCGGTGACCGGACGTCAACTTGCGCCCCCGGGGGCGGCTCGTCTGGCGTGCGCGCACCCCGACCCGGCCCTGCGGTGGGGAGGGGGGTGACGGGGGCGCCGCGTCTGCGTTATGCACCGGCGCATGCCCCTCGCCGTCCGCTCCGTCTGCCCCTACGACTGTCCCGACGCCTGCGGCATGCTCGTGGAGGTCGAGGGGGGGCGCGCCGTCGCCGTCCGGGGCGACCCGGAGCACCCGTACTCGCAGGGCACGCTCTGCTCGAAGATGAACCACTACGAGCGGACGGTCCACTCGCCCGATCGCGTCGCGACCCCGCTGGTGCGCGCCGGGCCCAAGGGCTCGGGCGCGTTCCGCCGCGCGGGGTGGGACGAGGCGCTCGCGCTCGTCGCGGCGCGCTGGAAGGAGATCCTGGCGGCGCACGGCGGGGAGGCGATCCTGCCGTACTCGTACGCCGGCACCATGGGCCTGCTGCAGCGCAACGCCGGCCACGCGTTCTTCCACCGGCTGGGCGCCACCCGGCTCGACCGGACCATCTGCTCGCCGGCCAAGGACGCGGGCTGGAAGGCGGTGATGGGCGCGACCCCCGGGCCGGATCCGGACGAGGCCCTGCGCTCGGACCTGGTGGTGCTCTGGGGGATCGACGCGGTCGCGACCAACGTCCACTTCGCGGCTCGGGCGCAGGAGGCGCGCCGGCGCGGCGCGCGCGTCTGGGCGATCGACACCTACCGGACCCCGACCTCGCGGATGGCGGATCGCACGGTCCTGGTCCGGCCCGGCGCCGACGGCGCGCTCGCCCTCGGCCTCGTTCACCTCCTGGCGCGCGAGGGGCTCGCCGACGAGCGGTTCCTCGCCGCGAACGCGGTGGGCTGGCCGGAGTGGCGCGCCCGGGTCCTCGAGGACTGGCCCCCGGCGCGGACCGCCGCGGTGACGGGCGTCCCCGAGGCCGACCTGCTCGACCTGGCGCGAGGCCTCGCCGGCGCGCGGGCGCCGTTCCTGCGCGTGGGGAGCGGCCTGTCCCGCTACGCGAACGGCGCCATGACCGTGCGCACCGTCGCCGCGCTCGCCGCGGTGCTGGGCGCATACGGCCGGGAGGGGGGCGGCTGCGCGTGCGGCTCCTCGACGTCGGCGGCCTTCGACCTGTCGCCGCTCACCCGCGAGGACCTCCAGCCGCGCCCGGCGCGGGTGGTCAACATGGTCCAGCTCGGCCGCACGCTCGCCGAGCTCGACGCGCCGCCCATCCGGTCGATGTACGTCTACGCCTCGAACCCGGCCGCGGTCGCGCCCGACCAGAACGCCGTGCTGCGCGGGCTGTCGCGCGAGGACTTCTTCCTGGTGGTGCACGAGCGGTTCCTGACCGACACCGCCCGCCTCGCCGACGTGGTCCTGCCCGCCACCACCTCGCTCGAGCACCCCGATCTCTACCGCTCCTACGGCCACTACGCGCTGCAGCGGGTGCGCCCCGCCGTCCCGGCGGTGGGAGAGGCCCGCTCCAACTGGAACACCTTCCGCGCGCTGGCGGCGGCGATGGGGTTCGAGGAGCCGATCTTCCGGGCGAGCGAGGACGAGATGATCGACGCGCTCCTCGCGGTGCCGTCGCCCTGGCGCGCGCACCTGGACCGGGCCGCGCTCGACGCGGGGCGCGCGGTGTTGCTCCGCCCGCCGCCGGGCCCGCGCTGGCGGACGCCGTCGGGCAGGATCGAGCTCCTGAACGCCGCGCACCGCGAGCCGCTCCCGCGCTGGCTGCCCACCCACGAGGAGGAGGGCGTCCTTCCCCTGCGGCTCCAGACCGCGCCCTCGGCGCACGCGCTCAACTCGACGTTCATGGAGCGGACCGATCTGCGCGAGCGCCGCGGCGGGATGCGGCTCGCGCTCTCGCCGGCGGACGCCGCCCTGCGCGGGCTCGCGAGCGGCGACCGGGTCGTGGCCTGGAACGCGCTCGGCGAGGCGGCGTTCCAGCTCGAGGTGACCGCCGACGTCCCGCCGGGCGTGGCGGTGGCGGCCGGGGTCTTCTGGCTCGCGGAGGCGCCCGGCGGGCGCAACGTGAACGCGCTGACGGCGCAGCGGCTCACCGACGAGGCGGGCGGATCGACGTTCTACGACACGCGCGTGGAAGTCCGGCGGGGTCGGGACACCTGAACCGGCGATCACCTCTCGGTCCGGCGCTGCGCGCGGCGATCGCCTCTCGGTCCGGCCCGACGCGCGCGGAGCCGGGTGACGCGGCGCGGCTTGCGCCGAGGTGGCAGCCGATCGGGCGGGGCTTCACCGCCGCCCCCTCCGGGGTACAATGCACGCTCCGTGGCGCCGCGCGACGAGGCGGAGAGGGGGAGGATGGCCGATCTGGACGCGGTACCGCTGCCGGTGTTCCTTCTGGCGCGCGACGGTGCGGTCGTCGCCTGGAACGCCGCCGCCGCCCGCGCCTTCGGCTGGGAGGAGGCGGAGGTCGCAGGGGCGCCGCCGGCGTGGGCAGGCGACGCCGCACGGGCCATGCTGGCTGCGGCCGCGGCGCGCGCCGCCGGCGAGGGATGGTCCGGCGAGCTGGAGGTGGACGGTGCGCTGCGCGGCGCGGGCCCGGTCCGCCTGCGGCTCCGCGCCGGCCCGTGGGCGGGCGGCGCGGCGTTCGCGGTCGTCGGCCAGCACGACCTGCCCGTCGCGCCCGGCTGGCCCGCGGCCACCGCCGCGCCGGGCTTGCAGGACATCCTCGACGCGATCCCGGCGCCGATCTGGGTGAAGGACGTCCAGGGCGTCTACCGCACGTGCAACACCGCCTTCGAGCGCAGCCTGGGCCTCCCCCGCGAGGCGATCATCGGGCGCACCGTCTACGACGTCGCGCCCGCCGATCTCGCCGAGACGTACCGGCACGCCGACGAGGCCCTGATGGGCGCGGGTGGCATGCAGGTCTACGAGAGCAGGGTGCAGTGGTCCGAGGGGGCGCGCCGGGAGGTGATCTTCCAGAAGTCCACCCTCCGCGCCGCGGACGGCTCCGTGGCCGGCCTGGCGGGCACCATGCTGGACGTGACGGAGCAGCGGGCCGCCGAGCGGCAGCTCCGCGCCCGCCTCGCGCAGCAGGCGGCGGTGGCGCGCCTGGCGCGCCTGGCGCTGGACGACGCCGACATCGCCGAGCTGATCGGCGAGGCCACGCGCGCGGCCCGCGACCTGACCGCGGGTGACCTCGCCACCGCGTGGCGCGTCGTCGAGCGAGAGGGGAGCCGCTGGCTGGAACGCCTCGGTTGCCTGGGGGCGCCCGAGGCGCCGGTGCGGCTGCCGCCCGGCGACGGCCTCGCGCTCGCCGCCTTCGCCGGGGACGGCCCGGTCGTCTACCACGACCTGCCCGCCGAGACGCGCTTCGCCCCGCCGCCCGACCTGCTGGCGGCGGGGATGCGCAGCGGGGCCTCCACCCGCATCGGCGGCCGCGACGCGCCGCTCGGCGTCCTCTCGGTCCACTCCCGCCGCCCGCACGCCTTCGGGCCGGACGAGATCGCCTTCTTCGACGCGGTGGCCCGGGTCCTCTCCATCGCGCTGGGGCGCCGGCGGGCGCTCGACGCGCTGCACCAGTCGGAGGCGAGCTTCCGCAGGCTGGTGGAGCACTCCCCGGACCTGGTGGTGGTCCACGCCGACCAGAAGGTGCTCTACGCCAATCCGGCGCTGGCGCGCGTCATCGAGGCGCCCCAGGCCGAGATCGCGGGGATGTCCGTCCTGAGCTACGTCCAGGCCGACGACCGGGCCTTGATCGCGCCGCGGCTCCTGCACGAAGGGTCGCTCGGACCGGTGGTGATCCGGCTGCTGTCGCGGGGCGGCCGCGAGACGCCGGTCGAGTTCGTCTCCATCTCGGCGGAGTGGGGAGGCCAGCCGGCGCGGGTCGGCATCGGCCGCGACGTCTCGGAGCGCAGGCGGCTCGAGGCGCGGCTGGCCCTCGCGCAGCGGATGGCGGCGGTCGGCACGCTGGCCGCGGGCGTGGCGCACGAGCTCAACAACCCGCTCACCTTCGTGCTCGCGAACCTCGGCTACGCGGCGGGCGCCCTGCGGAACATGGCGTCGGCGCCGGGCGGGCCGCCCGCCCTCGGCGAGGTGCTCGGCGCCCTGGAGGAGGCGGCGCAGGGTGCCGACCGGATGCGCGTCATCGTCGGCGACCTCCGGACCTTCGCGCGCGGGGACGACGCCCGCCCCGGGCCGGTGCCCCTTCGCCGCGTGCTCGAGTACGCGGCCAAGCTGGCGGGCCACGAGATCCGCGGCCGCGCCCGGCTGGACTGGGAGCCCTCCGACGGCGCGCCGGACGTCCTCGGGAACGAGGCGCGGCTCGGCCAGGTGTTCCTCAACCTGCTGATGAACGCCGCCCAGGCCATCGCGCCGGGAGCGGCGGACGGCAACGCGATCCGGATCGCGGTCCGGTCCCGGCCCGAGGGGCGCGTGGCGGTGGAGATCCGGGACACGGGCCGCGGCATGGGCCCCGAGGTGCGGGCGCGCATCTTCGACCCGTTCTTCACCACCAAGGCGCCCGGCGAGGGGACCGGGCTCGGCCTCTGGGTCTGCCACAACATCGTCGCGGCGCACGGCGGCGAGATCGAGGTGGAGAGCGAGCCGGGCCAGGGGACCACCATCCGGGTGATCCTGCCGGCCGCCGGCGCGGCCGGCGCGGCCGCGCCCGGGCCCGGCGTGGCGGCGAG
>DATIWK010000226.1:0-7576 GCA_035519395.1 Anaeromyxobacteraceae bacterium
CGGTCCTGCCGGTTCGCCTCGGCCTGGATCTCGTTCAGCATGTCCTCGGGAAAGTACAGGCTCTGCTTGCGCTTGTCGGTTCCGGGCATCACGGCTCCAGGCGTGGGTACGAACCTCGCACCTTGTACGCTGGCCTGCTCCTCGGGTCAAGCAATCGGCGCCACGAAGGGGGGAGGGACATACACGCTGGGTCATTGGATCCGGGTACGGATCCGCAGCCGGATCCGGTCGGACCGAGTCCCCGGAAAGACGGAAGCCGGCATCGCTGCCGGCTTCCCGGGGCCCAGGGGGGGAGGGGGGGACCCCTGAGCCCACCACCGATGGAAATCGTTCGCCAGCGCGGTAACGCCGCGCCGCGCGATCTCATTCCACGGGACACCGGGGCAGCGCGGTGCGGGACGGGTTTCGTCCGACCTGCCTCCTCCAGTATAGGTAGCCACCATCGTTCGCCGACGCGCCGTGACTCGCGCCACTCGACCAGGCGGCCAGGGGCCGCAGCGTGCGCGACGGGCCCCGAGCCCGTACGCCCGCGCCGTGCTCGCCACCCTTCGCCGGCGCGCGCTCGCCACGCCCGCTGACGCCGTGCTGGCCGCGATCTCGTCCGGCCCCGACTCGACCGCGCTCGTGGCGGCGCTCGCCGAGCTGCGCGACCGGGGCCACCTCGCCGCTGTCCGCGCGCTCCACGTGGACCACGGGCTCCGGCCCGGCGGGGAGGAGGACGCCGCCTGCGCCCGCGCCGCGTGCGAGCGCCTGGCCGTGCCTTTCCGGTCCGTGAAGGTGCGCGTCGGCCCCGGCAACGTCCAGGCCGCCGCCCGCGCGGCCCGCTACCAGGCGCTGCGCGCCGAGGCCGCCAGCACCGGCTGCACGCTCGTCGCCACCGGCCACACCCGCACCGACCAGGCCGAGACGGTTCTCATGCGGCTCCTCCGCGGCTCGGGGGCGCGCGGCATCGCCGGCATCCCGCCCCGCCGGGGCGCGATCGTCCGCCCGCTCATCGATCGCTCGCGCGAGGAGGGCCTCCGCCACCTCGCCGCCCTCGGCATCGCCCACCGCGAGGACCCGACCAACGCCACGCCACGCTACCTGCGCAATCGCGTTCGCGCCTCGCTCTGGCCGGCCGCGCTCGCCCTCGCTCCCCGCGCCGAGGAGGCGCTCGCGCGCGCCGCGGATCTGGCGCGCGAGGACGAGCGCGCGCTTGCCGCGCGCGCCAGGCGGATCGTGCGCGAGGCGGCGGCACCGGGCGGCGGGGTGGACGCCGCGGCGCTGCGGCGAGCACCAGCGGCGGTGCGGCGGCGGGTCGTGCGCCGCCTCTGGCGCGCCGCGACGGGGGCGCCCGGACGCGGTTCCGTCCCGGCGCTCGTCCTCGCCCACGTGGACGCCGTCCTGGCGCTGCTCGCGCCGGGCCGCCCGCGCCGGGTCGCGCTCCCCGCCGGGCGGGAGGCGCGCATCTCCGGCGGAGCGCTCTCGATCGCGTCGCGGCCTCCCCCGGCGCGGGCGCCCTCCGAGCGCTCGGTGACGGGGCCGGGGCGGTTCGCCTCCGGCGCGATCGAGATCGTGGTCGGGGCCCGCCGCCCCGGGGCGGTGCCGTGGCCGCTCGAGCTGCGGGGTCGCCGGCCCGGCGATCGCTTCCGGCCCGACGGCGGCGCGGGCGCGAAGAAGCTCAAGGCCTGGCTCATCGACCGCAAGGTTCCCCGCGAGCGGCGCGACGCGCTCGTCCTGCTCGCCTCCGGGCGCGACGTGCTCGCCATCCCGGAACTGGGCGTGGTCGCGGCCGGGCTGGGGCCCCGCGGAGCGGGCCTGGTGGCGCGCCTCGAGCACGCCGACGCGCCCGCGGCGGCTCGCCTGCAAAAGGGGTGAGGGGCTGCTATAACCCCAACTCGGGGGCGTGGCGGCTCGCGTCCCGCGGGCGCCGGTGACCCATCGGCGCGTGCCCGCGGGTCCCGAGGCGACGACCCCGCAGAGGGAACGCCGCTTGCGACAGTCCTACAAGACCGCACTGCTCTGGGTCTTCCTCATCGTCATGGTGATGTTCCTGTTCAGCTACATGCAGGGCAGGAGCCAGGAACCCCATCCCGTCGACTGGTCCACCTTCATGTCGAAGGTCGAGGCCGGGGAAGTCCGCGAGGTCCAGGTGAAGGACCTCGAGTACCAGGCCAAGCTCCGTGACAACACCACGCTGCGGACCGTGGGGCCTCCCGACATCTCCGCCACCATCGCCGAGAAGCTGCGCACCCACGGCGTGGCCGTGCGCTTCGAGAAGGGCGACCAGGGATCGCTCTGGGTGACGGTGCTCCTCCAGTGGCTGCCGCTCGTCCTGCTGTTCCTCCTGTTCTTCTTCTTCATGCGCCAGCTGCAGTCGGGCGGCGGCAAGGCGATGAGCTTCGGCAAGTCGCGCGCGAAGCTGATGACCGAGCACCACAACAAGGTCACCTTCGCCGACGTGGCCGGCATCGACGAGTCCAGGGACGAGCTCGAGGAGATCATCTCGTTCCTCAAGGACCCGAAGAAGTTCACCCGCCTCGGCGGCCGCATCCCCAAGGGCGTCCTGCTCATGGGGCCGCCCGGCACCGGCAAGACCCTGCTGGCGCGCGCGGTGGCCGGTGAGGCCGGCGTCCCCTTCTTCTCCATCTCCGGCTCGGACTTCGTGGAGATGTTCGTGGGCGTGGGCGCCTCGCGCGTTCGCGACCTCTTCGAGCAGGGCAAGAAGAACGCGCCCTGCATCATCTTCATCGACGAGATCGACGCGGTCGGCCGCCACCGCGGCGCCGGGCTGGGCGGCGGCCACGACGAGCGCGAGCAGACGCTGAACCAGCTGCTCGTGGAGATGGACGGCTTCGAGTCGAACGAGGGCGTCATCCTCATCGCCGCCACGAACCGGCCCGACGTGCTCGACCCGGCACTGCTCCGACCGGGCCGCTTCGACCGTCGCATCGTGGTGCCGCGCCCCGATCTCAACGGGCGCCTCGGCATCCTCAAGGTCCACACGAAGAAGACTCCGCTCGAGGCGTCGGTGGACCTCAACCAGATCGCCCGCGGCACCCCCGGCTTCTCGGGCGCCGACATCGAGAACCTCGTGAACGAGGCCGCGCTCTACGCCGCGCGCCGGAACCGCGAGCGGCTCGGCACCGACGACTTCGAGTTCGCGAAGGACAAGGTGCTGATGGGCACCGAACGCCGCTCGATGTTCATCTCCGAGAAGGAGAAGCGCACCACCGCCGTCCACGAGGCGGGCCACGCCCTCGTCGCCAGGATCATCCCGGGCACCGACCCGGTCCACAAGGTCACCATCATCCCGCGCGGCCGCGCCCTGGGGCTCACCCAGCAACTGCCGCAGGAGGACCGGCTCAACATCTCGCAGGAGTTCGCGCTCAACCAGGTGGCCATCCTCATGGGCGGGCGCATCGCCGAGGAGATCACCTTCGGCCAGCGCACCACCGGCGCAGGCAACGACATCGAGGTGGCCACCAACCTTGCCCGCTCGATGGTCTGCGAGTGGGGCATGAGCGAGAAGCTGGGCCCGCTCGCCTTCGGCAAGAAGGAGGGCGAGGTCTTCCTCGGCCGCGAGATGGGCGCCGTCCAGAGCTACTCCGAGCAGACCGCCCGGGACATCGACGCCGAGGTCCACCGCATCGTCACCGAGCAGTACGAGCGGGCGAAGGCGATCCTCACCGAGCACCAGGGGACGCTCCACCGCATCGCAGACGCGCTCATCGAGCACGAGACGCTCGACACCGCCGACATCGACGTCCTTCTCGGCGGCGGCACCATCGACCGCCCGCCGCCGGCCAAGCCGCCGCAGCCGCAGCAGGGCGAGAAGAAGAAGCTCGGCCTGCTCGACGCGAACGTGCCCGTCCCGGCGGCCGGGAAGGCGTAGGCGTGATCCTCGCCGCAGGGGCCCGGGTCCTCCTCGAGGGTCCGGGCCCCTTCGTCATGGGCGTCGTGAACGTGACGCCCGACTCGTTCTCCGACGGCGGCCGGTTCCTGGCGACCGAGGATGCGGTGGCCCATGGCCTCCGGCTCGCGGCCGAGGGAGCGGACGTCCTCGATCTCGGCGGCGAGTCCACGCGGCCGGGGTCGGCGCCGGTCGCGGAGGCCGAGCAGATCGAGCGGGTGGTGCCCGTGGTGCGGGGCCTGCGCGCCCGCGGGCTCTCGCTGCCCATCTCGGTGGACACCACGCGCGCCGCGGTGGCACGCGCGGCCCTCGAGGCCGGCGCCGACATCGTGAACGACGTCTCTGGCCTCGCCGCCGATCCCGCGCTCGGGGAGGTGGTGGCACGCGCCGCCGCGCCGGTCGTGCTCATGCACATGCGCGGCACCCCCGCCGACATGCAGTCGCGCGCCGTCTATCGCGACGTGGTGGCGGAGGTCGCCTCCGAGCTCGAGGAGGCTCTGGCCCGGGCCGGCGCGGCGGGGATCGCAGCCGGCCGCGTGGTGCTCGACCCCGGCATCGGCTTCGCGAAGACCGCCGTGCAGAGCCTGGAGCTGCTCGCCCGCCTGCCGGAGCTCCGCGCGCGCCTCCCGGGGAGGCCGTTCCTGGTGGGGCCCTCCCGCAAGAGCTTCATCGGCCAGGTGACGGGCGCCGCCGTGGCCGACCGCCTTCCCGGCACGCTCGCGGCCGTCACGGCCTGCGTCCTCGCCGGGGTGGAGATCGTCCGGGTGCACGACGTCGCCGCCGCGCGCCAGGCCGCGCAGGTGGCCGCCGCCCTCCGGGGCGCGACGACGCGGCGAGGCGCCACCCCGCCCGGACCGCGCTAGACTGCGCCGCGGGGGAGGCGACTCCGCCCCTTCCTCCACCGCGAGTGACCATGCCAGAGACCAGGACCCGAGCCCACGCCAGGGGAGCCCCGCGCAGCGCGCGGCGCAAGGAGGCGGCCGCCACCGCGCCGCCGGCCGCCCCAGCGGAGCGCCGTCTCTTCGGGACCGACGGGGTCCGGGGCGTCGCCAACGTCCACCCGATGACGGCCGAGATGGCGCTGCAGCTCGGGCGGGCGCTCGCCTACCTGGTCCGGAACGGGCCACACCGGCACCGCATCGTGATCGGCAAGGACACGCGGCTCTCGGGCTACATGCTCGAGCAGGCCATCGCCTCCGGAATCTGCTCGATGGGCGTGGACGTCATGCTGTCCGGGCCGCTGCCCACGCCCGGGATCGCCTTCCTCACCGAGTCGATGCGCGCCGACGCGGGCGTCGTCATCAGCGCCAGCCACAACCCGTACCAGGACAACGGCATCAAGTTCTTCTCCCGCGACGGCTTCAAGCTGCCCGACGAGCAGGAGCTCCGGATCGAGCGCCTGGTGCTCGGCGAGGACGCCGCCGAGGCCTTCCGCGGCTTCCGCCCCACCGCCAACCGCATCGGGAAGGCGAAGCGCATCGACGACGCCATCGGCCGCTACGTCGTGTTCCTGAAGTCGATCTTCCCGAAGGAGCTGACGCTCGACGGCCTGACCGTGGTCGTGGACTGCGCGCACGGCGCCGCCTACCACGTGGCGCCGGCGGTGCTCGAGGAGCTGGGCGCCCGGGTGGTCCTCCTCAACGCGAAGCCGGACGGCAAGAACATCAACGACGGCTGCGGCGCGGTGCACCCCGAGGGCATGGCCAGGGCCGTTCCCCGGCACGGCGCCCTCCTCGGCCTCGCGCTCGACGGCGACGCCGACCGCGTGATCCTCGCCGACGAGAACGGGCGGGTGGTGGACGGCGACGCCATCATGGCGGTGGTGGGACGGGACCTCCTGCGGCGGAAGACGCTCGCGAAGCGCACGGTGGTGGCCACGGTGATGTCCAGCCTGGGCCTCGAACGCGCGCTGGCGCCCCTGGGGGGAAGGGTGGTGCGGACGGCGGTGGGCGACCGCTACGTGGTCGAGGCGATGCGAGCCGGGGGCTACAACTTCGGTGGGGAGCAGTCCGGCCACCTCGTGTTCCTCGACCACGTCACCACGGGCGACGGCATCGCCGCCGCGCTGAACGTGCTGGCGGTGATGCGCCGGGAGGGCCGGACGCTCTCGGAACTGGCCGCCTGCTTCGAGCCGGTGCCGCAGGCCCTCGTGAACGTCCCGGTCCGGGAGCGGCGCTCGCTCTCGGCGCTGCCCGGCGTGGGGCGCGCGATGGCGGCGGTGGAGCGGGCGCTCGGCAAGGAGGGCCGCGTTCTCGTCCGGTTCTCCGGGACCGAGAGCAAGGCCCGCGTCCTCGTGGAGGGGCCGGACGCGCGGAAGGTGAAGGCCCACGCCGAGTCGGTGGCGGAGGCGATCCGGCGCGAGATCGGGTGAGGGGACCGGCCCTTCGCCTGCTAGACTCACGCAATGTCCCCCGCCCGCCTGGGAGTCAACGTCGACCACGTGGCGACGCTGCGGCAGATGCGCCGCACGCCCTATCCGGATCCCGTCGTCGCCGCCGCGCTGGCGGAGCTGGCCGGGGCCGACCAGATCACCATCCACCTGCGCGAGGACCGGCGGCACATCCAGGACCGCGACCTGCAGATCCTTCGCAGGACGGTGCAGACGCGGCTCAACCTCGAGATGGCCGCCACCCAGGAGATGGTGCGCACCGCCTACGAGGTGAAGCCGGACATGGTGACGCTCGTGCCCGAGCGCCGGGAGGAGCTGACCACCGAGGGCGGGCTCGACGCCGTCGGCGGGCGCGACGGCCTGCGCAAGGTGGTGAAGAACCTGCGCGACGCGGAGGTCGCGGTCTCCCTGTTCATCGACGCCGACCTGGACCAGGTGAAGGCGGCCCATCGCGCCGAGGCCCAGGTGGTGGAATTCCACACCGGCCGCTTCTGCGACGCGCGGCTCGCCGCGGACCGGAACCGGGAGCTCGCGCGCATCGTGGACGCCTGCAAGGCGGCGGCGAAGCTCGGCCTCGCCGTGGCGGCCGGGCACGGCCTTCACTACGGCAACGTGGCGGCGGTCGCCTCGATCCCGGAGGTGGAGGAGCTCAACATCGGTCACTCCATCGTGTCGCGGGCGATGCTGATCGGCCTCGAGCGGGCGGTCCGCGAGATGAAGGAGCTCATCGCGGCAGCACGCCCCTGATCGAGGAGGGCTCCGTGGTCGTCGGGCTCGGC
This sequence comes from Anaeromyxobacteraceae bacterium, assembly GCA_035519395.1. Taxonomy (GTDB): domain Bacteria; phylum Myxococcota; class Myxococcia; order Myxococcales; family Anaeromyxobacteraceae; genus Anaeromyxobacter. The sequence goes on from DATIWK010000226.1 coordinate 7,061, forward strand.
CTGGACGTCGTGGAGGTGGCGCGGATCCGGCGGATCCTGGAGGGGCCGGCCGCCCGGGCGGAGCGCTTCCTCGCCCGTTGCTTCACCGTTGGTGAAAGGGCTCATTGCGACGCCACCGCCGAGCGCGCCACCCGCTACGCCGCCCGCTTCGCGGCGAAGGAGGCGCTCATGAAGGCGATGGGCGCGCCCACCGGCATCCGCTTCGTCGACGCGGAGGTGATCCGCGGGGGCGCCGCGCCCACGCTGGCGCTCGCCGGGGTGGCCTCCCGCCGCGCGGGCGAGATGGGCGTCTCGCGCGTGCTCCTCTCGATCACCCACGACGGCGGCGTGGCGGCGGCGGTGGTCGTGCTGGAGGGCGGATGAGGCTCGTGGGCGGCGCGGAGATGCGGGCCATCGATCGTGAGGCGATCGACGCGTTCGGCATCCCGGCGCTCACGCTCATGGAGCGCGCCGGACGCGCCCTGGCGGAGGCGGTGAAGCCGCTCCTGGGGCCGAGGGGCCGCGCCGTGGCGGTCT
>DATIWK010000227.1:0-8021 GCA_035519395.1 Anaeromyxobacteraceae bacterium
GGGCGGGCGCCCATGCCATACCTCCTGCGTGCGAATGTCCCGCCCCCGGGTCGTCCTCCGCGCCGCCCTGCTCCTCGCGGGAGGCGCCTTCATGCTCTGGAAGGCCGCCGGGTCGCACCGCGCGGCCCGCCAGGTCCCCGGCGCGGACGGGCTCCTGCTCGATCGCCTCGCGCTGGTGTGGGGCCTCGTCGGCGCGCTCGCGCTCGCCACGGCCGCGGTGGCGCTCCTCTCGCTCCGGAGCAGGGCGCGCCGGCACACCCTGCAGCTGAAGGACAAGGAGTGGAGATGACCCTCCGTTCCCTCGCGCTGGCCGCCGCCCTCGCCCTCGCGGGCTGCCTGCACGCCGCGGGGGGCGGCGAGGCCGCCCCGCGGAGCGACGCGGGAGGCGCGGCGGGGGCGGCGCCCGTCACCGGGGACGCCGCGCGCGCCCTGGTGGGCGCCGGCGCCCGGCTCGTGGACGTCCGCACCCCCGAGGAGTTCGCGGCCGGCCACCTGCCCCGGGCGGTCAACGTCCCGTACGACGAGATCGCCGAGCGGATCGCGGAGATCGGGCCGCCCGCCACCCCGGTGGTGGTGTACTGCCGCAGCGGGCGGCGAGCCGCCAGGGCCGCCGAGGCGCTCCGCGGCCTGGGCTACGGGGAGGTCCACGACCTCGGGCCCATGTCGGCCTGGCCGGTGGACGCGGCGGGGGTGCCGCTGCCGCCCGTGCCGGCGGCCCGCGAGAGGCCGTGAGGCTTCAGTGGAATCCACTCAATAGATGCGCGCCACCTCGGCGCCCGAGTAGTAGGCGCGGAGGATGGTGCGGTAGTCCTGCCCGGCGTCGGCGCGGCCCACCGCGCCCCACTGGCACATCCCGGCGCCGTGCCCCCACCCACCGCCGCGCAGGACGAACGCGTCGCCGTCGCGCTCCACCACGAACATGGCGGAGGGGAGGTTCCCGAGCAGCCGCCGGATCCGCAGCTCCCCCTGGACCTCCGCCTGCCCCGCATCGCCCACCACGCGCAGGACGCGCGCCCGCCCCGAGACGCCGCGCGCGGCCACCTCGAGGAGGCGGAGCCGACCCACCCCGAGCGCCGCGACCAGCGCATCCGCGTCCGCAGCCGGGATCCGCCGCTCCCAGCGGAACTTCTCGGGCCGGTGCAGCGTCGCGCGGCGGCACCAGGCGTCCACGCCGCCGGGCCCTGCGTCGAGGAAGGCGCGGAGCGCCCCGTCGTCGCGGAGCGAGGCGGCCCAGCGCCCCGCCTCGGTCCGCGGCGCGTCGAGCCGGCCGCGGAGGCTCGGGTCCGGGGCGTTCCCCCACACCGCCTCGTTGTCCTCACCGTGGCCCCCGCACATCGCCGAGTAGACGGCGTCCACCAGCGTGCGGTCCTCCTTGCGGAAGAGGGCCTCGCCCGCGGTGGCGCGGACCGCCTCGTCGGTCCGGGCCGTCTCGGCACCCTGCCCGAGGTACGCCTGGCAGTGCACCTCGGCGCACAGCATGTACGGGTCGGTCAGGTGCCGCGTCCCGATCTGCGCGAGCACGTTGGAGCGCGCCGTGACCGCCTGCGCCTTGAGCGCCTCCGGGTGGACCGAGGCGGGCATCTCGCTCGGCACCAGGCCGCGGAGCAGGTCCTCGAGGGGGATGGCCAGCACCGCCGCGAGCTTGCCCCGGGCGTCGACCGCCACCAGCAGGCGGCCGCGGTAGGTCCGGTCCTCGCGCTCCCGCGCGCCCTCGCGCGGCACGCCCTCCAGCGTGAACCCCGCGTCGCCCTCCACCTCGAGCGACAGCGCGCCGTCCGCCGTGGCCGCGGTCCCGCCGGCCCCGGAGATCCGCAGCTCGCCCGAGGGCCGGCGCACCACCTCGGTGTGGAGCCCGGGGCGCTCGCCACGCGCCCGCAGCCGCTCGACCGTCGCCCGGGCCCAGGCCTCGCCGCCGTCGCCGTCCGCGAGGAGGAGCTCGCGCCGGTTGTCCACCACGCGACCGGAGATCCCGTAGACGCCGCCCACCCACCGCACACGGACCCTCACGCCGCGCGCCTCCCAGGCGCGGCGCGCGTCCTCGACGCGCCGGCGCTCGGCGGCGCTCGCCTCGAACAGGAGCGGCCACCAGGCCAGCGAGGCCGGGAGCGCCCCCCGGGCCCTCACCCGCAGCCGCGCCCCGCCCTCCACCTCGACGGGCGGCGCGCCGCGGAGCGCGATCCGCGCCTTCGCGCGCGGGCGGAAGGCGATCTCGTCCAGGCCCTCCGCCAGCCGGATGGTGACGAGCGGCTGTCCCCGCTGCGTGAACTCCAGCCGGTGGTTCCACAGCAGCTCCAGCGGGTCGTCGGGCTCGGTGGCCGGAGACGCCGGCGTCTCGGAGGGAGCGGCCCACTCCGGCGGCGGCAGCGGCGGGGGGAGGCCGGCGGCGAGGTCGAGGGTCGAGGGGGAGGCCGGGGTCGGGGTTGCGGTCGGGGGCGTGGACGCGGTCGAGGGCGCGGTCTCGGTCGCGGTCGAGGCTGCGGTCGCGGTCGAGGGCGCGGTCGCGGTCGCGGTCGAGGCTGCGGTTGCGGTCGAGGGCGCGGCCTCGGTCGCCTCGGCGCCCGCCGCCCCGGGGACGGCCGCAGGCACCGGCGCTGGCCCACGGCCGGTGGCGCACGCGACCGCCGCGACGAGGAGGAGGTGGTGCTTCCTCACGAGGCGAGCCGGCTCGACTTCTCGCGGGCGAGCCGCTCCAGCGCCTCCACCGCGGCGGCGCGGTCCGCGGCGCTCGCGGTGGGATCGCGAAGCCGCCCGGCCGCCGCGAGCACCGCCCGGCACTCCCCGTCCTCCCGCTCGCGCAGCGCCTCCACCATGTTCGCGACGTCGTCGGCCAGGTCCGTGAGCAGGTCGTGGGAGCGGAGCGGCCGGGGCCGCGCCAGGTTGCCCTCCCCGACCTGCCGGCAGGTGCGCGCGATGACGAACGCCGGGCCGGCGATCCGGTGCGTCACCACCACCGCCGCCCCGAGGAGGCAGAGCAGCACGCCGCCCAGCGCCGCCGCCAGCCAGATCATCCGGTCGCGGTCCTCGCGGGCGAGGAGCGTCGCGATCGACTCGCCCACGTCGGGATCGGCCAGCGCCACCACGCGGCTCGTCTCCCCGTAGGCGTTCCACAGGAGCCACCCGAGCACGGCCGACAGCCCCACCGCCACCGCGAGGAGGTAGCTGGCGAGGCGGAGCTGCAGCGAGGTGTCGAGCAGGTAGTTCCGCACCCGGCGCTTCGCGCCCGCCGCCTGCGGCGGGTGGGCAGGGATCTCGAGGCCGGCTTCCATGCGCGTCCCCAGCCTACCGCTACCGCAGCTTCGCGGCGAGATCGTCGCAGAGCGTGCGGGCCGCCGCGTCGAGCGCCTGCGCCGAGTACCGGTCGAGGGCCGCCTGGGCGACGGCCCCGCTGGCCCGCAGCTTCGCGCCGCCCTCCAGCATCGCCGTCATCCGCCCGCCGCGGTCCACCGCGATGAGCGACGCCCGGACGGCGATCACGGTCTTCCCGTCGGCCGTCTCGACGTCCAGGCGGAGGACGGAGGGCTTGATCCGGTACCCGCCGCCGCTGTCCACCACCGCGAACCCGCGCTCCCTGAGGTGGCGCGCGATGGCGTCGCGCAGGGCCTGCCGGGCCGGGGCTCCGCCCGCGTCGCCGGCCGGCTCCTCGATCACGAACGCCAGCACGCCCTCGACGGCCGCCGGCCACTCGGCGAGCGCCCGCGCCGCCGCCTCCCGGACCCGCCCGTCGGGATCCCGGTCCCGCGCGGCCTCCACCGCGCCGCGCCCGGCGGCGTCGCCGATCTTGGCGAGCGCCGCGAGCGCCGCGATCCGGACGGCGGGCGCCTCGTCGCCGGCGAGGGCGTCGCGGAGCGCCGGGACCGCCGCGGACCCGCCTCGCTGCCCCAGCACGATGGCCGCCTGCGCCCGGACCTTGAGCGAGGAGTCCTGCCGCAGCGCGCGGACGGCGATGTCGACCTGCGATTCGGGGCGAGCGGGGGCGGCTGCGAGCAGCAGGACGGCGGCGAGGAGGCGGCGGCCCATCGAGCGGACAGGATACGCGAACGGGCGGGCGCCGCGTTGGCCGCCGTCAGGCGCACCTCCGCACCGTTCCGCGCACAGCGGATCGCTCATCCGCCGGAGGCGCGGCGCCGGAACTCCGCGTGCAGCCGGCGCGTCACCGGCCCGGGGCGCCCGCCGCCGATGGGGCGGTCGCCGAGCCTGGAGACGGGCACGATCTCGCGCCCGGTCGAGGTGATGAAGACCTCGTCCGCCGCCTCGAGGTCGGCGGGCGCGAGCGCGATCTCGTCGGTGGCGACGCCGAGGTCGCGCGCGATCCGGAGCACGAACCCGCGCGTCACCCCGGCGAGGATCCCGGCGGCGAGGGGCGGGGTGGCGAGGCGGCCGCCGCGCACGCAGAACACGTTCGACGACGACCCCTCCGTCACGAAGCCGCGCTCGTCGGTGAGCAGCGCCTCGTGCGCGCCGGCGGCGCGCGCCTCGCGCACCGCGAGGACGTGGTTGAGGTGCGCGCCGGTCTTGGCGGAGGGATCCACCGCCCGCGGCGAGACGCGCTGCACCCCGACCACGGCGGCCTTGACGCCCTCCGCGTACGCCTGCGCCGGCGGCCCGTGCAGCGGCTGGACGATCACGATGGCGGTGGGATCCACCGCCAGCGCCGGGTCGAGCCCGATCTCGCCCGCGCCGCGGGTCATCACCACGCGGGCGTAGCGCTCGCCGGCGTTCCAGGGCGCCGCCCCGGGATCGGCGGGATCCTCGCCGCGCGAGGCTGCGAGCGTCCGCAGGAGCTCGCGCTCGATCCGGACCGCGTCCCAGCGCGGCGCGAGCGCGATCCGCTCCGCCGAGTGCGCGAGCCGCCGGAGGTGGGCGTCCAGCTCGAACGGCCGGCCGCCGTAGGTCCGCACCACCTCGTACACGCTGTCGCCGTAGAGGAAGCCGCGGTCGAACACCGAGACCTTCGCGTCCGCGGGCGGGAGGAGGGTCCCGTCGACGTTGACGACGGCCGGCATCGGCGAGCCGCGCTCAGAACCTGAGCTGGATGAGGAGCTTCGGCGCCGTCCCCAGGACCGCCAGGACCGGCTTCTTCTGCCGCTCGCACCAGGTGCGGATGTCCTTCTCGAACGTGGGGCAGTCGCCCACGATCTCGACGATGGTGCCGGACGGCGTCCCGGCGGTCTGGCTCGCGAGCATGAGCACGGGCTGCGGGCAGCGCATCCCGGTCGTGTCGATGCGGACGCTCTTCGTCATCGGTGTTCACCCCCGTGCGGCACCCGCGCATTCTGGCACAACCCGCCCGCCCCCCGCGAGATCCCCAGTGATCTGGCCGATTTCTTGACCCATGGATCGCCGGGCGATATCTCCGATCCGAATGGAAGCCGCGGTCGAGTGCACGCACTGCCACGTGGTGATGACGGGCTGGTCGGCGCCCGGGAGCCCGATCCGCTACTACCAGTGCCCGTTCTGCAGCCGGACCCACTCCTCGCTCTACGGCGAGGTCTTCCGCCGCCGGGCCGGCGCGCGGATCGTCGACGCGCCGGTGCGCGCCACGGCTCCGGCGCAGATCCCGACCGCCCGCCCCGAGGACGTGCGGTGGGCCCGGGTGAAGCAGACCGCGGCGCGCTGGTTCGCGCGCCTCGAGGCGGAGGAGCGCCGGCTCGGGCCCCCGGCCGCGCCGGCGCGGCCCATCCGGCCGCAGCGCCAGCCCGAGGTGCCGGAGGCCGATCCGGCGGACGTGGTCGAGCTCACCGCGGCGTCCGCCCGCCGCCGCTGAGCAGCCACGCCCACAGGGCAGCGCCGAGGCCGAGGCCGGCCACGCCCTTGACCGCCGCGCCGAACCGGGCGTCCGCCGAGATCACCGCCTCGAGGAGCGCCGCCAGCGCCAGCACCGGCACCGCCACGGCGAGCAGCCGCGCCGCCTCGCGCCCGCGCGCCGCGAGCGCCGCCCCGCGCGGCCACTCCCCGGGATCGACGAGCGCCCCGGCGAGCACGAAGCCCGCCTGGCCGGCGAGCAGGAAGGCGGACAGCTCGGCGGGCCCGTGCGCCGCGACGAAGCCGAAGAAGGGGCCGCCCAGCCCGTTCCGGAGGCAGTGCACCGCCACGGCGCCGAGGAGCAGGCCGTTCGCGAACAGCAGCCAGGCGGTTCCGGCGCCGAAGGTGAGACCGAGCGCGAAGACCAGCGCCGAGGCGGACACGTTGTTGTGGGCGATGGCGGACCCCGTGAAGCCCGGGGCGGCGGAGAGGAGCCCCTCGGTCCACAGGTGCCCCGCCGCGACCGCGTCGCGCACCTCCGGCGGGACGAGCGCCTGCGCCGCGAGCGGATCGAGGGCGACGGCGAGGGCGCCGCCCGCGAGGCCCGCGGCCAGGAAGGCGAACGCGAGCCCGAGCGCGGGGAGGTGTGCCTGGAACGCCGCCGGAGCGGCGTCGCGGGCGAGGCGAAGGGCCGCACCGAGACCGCCGCGGCGCCGCCGGTAGAGCGCGCCGTAGGCGCGCGCCGCGACCTGCGAGAGGTAGCCCTCGGCGTCCGTTCCCGGAAAGGCGGCACGGGCGCGCGCGAGGTCGCCGGCGGCGCGGCGGTAGAGCCGGTCCAGCTCCTCGACCTCGTCGAGCGAGAGCCGCCCGGAGTCGACCCGGGAGACCAACTCGGCGAGCCGCTCCCAGGAGGTACGGCGCGCCCGCACGAACGCGCCCACGCCGGACGCGCGCGACGGGCCGGGGCCGTCCGCCGTCACCGCCCCTCCGCGTAGGCCGCGACGAGCGCCTCGAGGAAGGGCTCGGCGAGGTCGCGGTCCGGCGCGGGCGAACCCGCCCGGGCGGAAAGCGCGGCGGAGAGCAGCGCCGCGATCCGCGCGCGCGGGGCCGCGTCCAGCTCCGCCCGCCGGTCCAGGAAGTCGGCGAGCCGCTCGAACTCGCCGGCGGCGAGCAGCGCGCCCGCCCGCCCCCTCAGCGACGCGAACCGCGGATCGGCGCCGGCGGCGGGGTCGTAGCGGGAGAGGTCGTAGCGGCGCTCCCGCACCACCAGCGTCCCCGCCACCAGATCGCCGAGCCGCTGCCGGCGCGGCGACAGGGCCACCGCCAGGACGCCGGGGGCGTAGCCCAGCGGCACCTCCACGGCGCGGAGGAGGTTGCGCACCAGCGACTCGGCCAGCCCCACGGGCGCGCCGTCGCTGCGGACCACGCGCAGCCCCAGCGCGCGCTTCCCCGGGGTCTGCCCCCGCCCCAGCACCTCCCAGGCCACGTCCCACCCCCACCCGGAGAGGAGCACGGCGATCACGGCGGCGAGCTGCCCCGCCACCGAGAGCGCCTGGACCTCGCGGAGGAGATCGCCGGCCACCGAGTAGAGGACGAGCCCCATCACCCAGCAGACGAACAGGATCACGGCGTCGACGAGGGCGGCGAGCGCGCGCGGCCCCAGCCCCGCCACCTCGAGGGACAGCGCCACGCCGGACGCCTCGAAGCGGAGCTGGGGGTCGGGGGACACGGCCCGCCGATTCTACCGCGCGCCCGGGGGGACGCGTCCCGCGTGGGAGCTGAGCCGGCCGCGGCCGCGGCTATGACACGGGCCGTGTCGGAGGGATCCTACCAGTCCGGCTTCGGCAACGAGCTCGCGACCGAGGCGCTCCCCGGTGCGCTGCCGCGGGGGCAGAACTCGCCGCAGCGGGCTCCCTACGGCCTCTACGCGGAGCAGCTCTCGGGCACCGCGTTCACCGCGCCGCGCGGCGCGAACCGCCGGAGCTGGCTCTACCGCCTCCGGCCCGCGGTCCTTCACGATCCGTTCGAGCTGGCCGGCGGCGGGCTGCTGGCGGGGAGCTTCGACGAGGTCCCGGCGCCCCCCGACCCGCTCCGCTGGGACCCGCTGCCCATCCCCGAGCAGCCCACCGACTTCGTCGACGGCCTCGCCACCATCGCGGGGAACGGCGGCGCCGCCGCCCTCGACGGCTGCGCGATCCACGTCTACCGCGCCAACCGCTCGATGGCGGATCGGTTCTTCTTCGACGCCGACGGGGAGCTGCTCCTCGTCCCCGAGCAGG
>DATIWK010000228.1:0-49412 GCA_035519395.1 Anaeromyxobacteraceae bacterium
GCGCACGGGACCCGGCGAGCGGGGTGGGGCCCCGGCGAGCTTTGCTCGACGGGGCGGGGGCGCAGCCCCCGTGAGAAAGGGGCTAAACGAGGGCGCGATTCGCGATCGCGAATCGCGAATCCTCGTTTAGGCGCCCGTGGCCACGCGACGCAGCGCCAAGGCGCCGCCGAAGGGCAAGCGCGGCCCCGCCGCGGCCCGGCCGGATCCGGGCGGCGACGCGCCGCTCCACGAGCTGTCGCGCGACGCGCTGTCGGTCTTCCTGTTCCTGGCGCTCCTCCCGGAGGAGACGCGCGCGATCGTGAAGCAGCTCGGCGTCTCGGTGCCGGGGTTCAGGACCGAGGCGCTCGGCGACGTCGAGCGGTGCGACGTGCTCGCCGACGAGATCCGCGCCGCGCCCGGGACGCGCGAGGTCGTGCTCGACGCCCTGCGCAAGGCGTTCGAGGCGCTCCCGCTGGCGAGCGTGGCGCTCGACCCGGAAGGCGCCGACGGGATCCTGGACCTGGGCGGTTCCGACCACGGTCTGACGCTGGCGCTCTGGCGCGTCCTGGCCGATCCGGCGGCCGAGGTCCGTGCCCGCGCGACACCGGCCCTCGACCGGCTGGCGGCGGAGTACTACGGCCCGCGCGACGGCGGCGGGGCGCGGCCCGCGCCCGCGGCATCCGAGCGCGCCGCGGGCGCAGCCGTCGAGGCGCGCATGGGCGAGCTGGAGCGCGAGCTGGAGCGGGCCCGCGCCCGGGCCGAGGAGGCGCGCGCCCGGGCCGAGGGCGAGCGCGAGAAGCTCCGGGCCCAGCTCAAGGAGGCTCGCGCGCGCGAGGCGCAGGCGGTGGACGAGGCCGCTCGCGCCCGGGACGCCGCGGCCGAAGCGGGGCGCGCCCGCGAGAAGGCGGAGGCGGCCCTCGCCGCCGCGAAGGCGACCGACGCCGCCGCCGAGGCGCAGCGGGCCCGGGCGGCGGCCCGCGAGCTGGAGGGCAAGGCCGCCTCGCTCGAGGCGCGGCTCGCGCGCGCGGCGGAGCGGGAGGCAGAGCTGCAGGAGGCCGTCCGGGAGGCGCGCGAGCGGCCCGCGCCGGACCGTCCGCAGCCGGCCGCCCCGCCGCCCGACGACGGAGAGCCCGAGGAGGCGCCGGGGACGTGGCTCATGCCGGTCTTCACGCGCGAGTTCTACGACTCGCTCTCGGGCTGGGACCGGCGCGTCCAGCGGGCCGCGTTCAAGCAGGCGTTCCTGCTCGCGCAGGACCACCGCCACCCCAGCCTGCGCGCGCTCCCGCTCGAAGGGCTGCCCGGCTACTACCGCGTGCGGGTCGCGACGGACGTGCGGCTCCTCTACCGCCGCGGCGAGCGTCAGGACACGGTGGAGATCCTCTCCCTCATCGACCGGGAAGACCTCGACCGCTACATCAAGCAGGCCAAGACGAGGTGAGGCCCCGCTAGGAGAGCTTCCGGTACACGCCCACCACCACGCCCAGGATCATGGTGCTCCGGAAGTCCGACTCGCGGACGTAGATCGGCGCCATGCGAGGGTTGGAGGGCTGGAAGCGGACCCGGTCGCCCTCGTAGTGGACGCGCTTCACGGTGGCCTCGTCGTCGATCATGGCGACCACGATCTCGCCGTCCTGCGCGTGGAGCTGCTTCTTCACGAAGACGTAGTCGCCGGGCAGGATGCCGTCTCCGATCATCGAGTCGCCCTGCACGCGGAGGCCGTAGACCTTCTTGCTCGTGCCGAGCAGGAAGGAGTCGACCTGGACCGTGTCCTCGATCCGCTCCTGCGCGAGGATGGGCTGGCCGGCGGCCACCCGCCCGACGATGGGGATCTCCACCAGCCGGCTCGCGGTGCGGGGCGAGGCGCGGTTGATGGGGATGACGTTGGAGGTCTCCCGGGAGCCCTCGCCGAGCAGGTCGCGCGCCTTGGGCGTGGGGATGAGGGCGCGGGACTTCACCGGATCACGGGTGAGGAAGCCCTTTCGCTCGAGCGCCTTCAGGTGGTCGTTCACGCCGTTGGTGGAGCGGATTTCGAGCGCCTCGCCGATCTCGCGGATGGTGGGCGGGTAACCGCACTCCTCGATCTGGTGGGCGATGAAGCGGAGCACCTCCAGCTGACGATCGGTGAGGCCCATCATGGCGAAGCCCTCCTGGACTGAACGGACGTATCCTGACATGCGCGTTCAGTCATGTCCAACATTCCTGCTGGGGGGCGTTCCGCCCCCCAAAACCCCCGGTCGCTCCGGGCCAGGCTCATCCGCCTGGCCCTATGCTCCGCCATGAGCCTGGCGGGGGGCGTTCCGTCCCCAGCCCCCTGACCGGAGGGGCGCCGCAAGCCTCCGGTTGCCCGCAGGGTCGGGCGCGGATACCGTCACGGCGTGCACGCCCCATCGCTCGGCGCCGCCGCGGCCCTGGGCGGCCGCGCCGCCCTTCGCAGCGGCTGGCTGGCCGCGGTGGGCCTCGCCGTGGCGCTCGCACGGCGCGCGCTCGTCGCGCCCGCCACCGCCGTGGCCTGGGCGCTCCTCCTCTCGGGAGCCGTCGCGGCAGCACGGGCACGGCCGTTCAGTCCAGCGGCGCCGCTCGCGGGAGCGCTCGCGGTGCTGGGATCGCCGCGCTTCCTCGCGCTCGCCTTCGGCCTGTGGCTGGCGGCGTCGCTCCTCGGCGCCTCGCTCCGGGCCGCCTACCTCGCGGGCGCGCTGCCCACCCTCGGGGGTGCCCTCGCCGGCGAGGCGCACCCGCCACCGCGCTTCGCGACGGGGATCGCTTACGGCTTCCCGCGGGTCGCGGGCACTGCGCTGCTCGGCTGGGTCCTGGACCTCACCGGAGGCCTCTTCGCCGGTGCCCTCGCCCTCGGCGCGCTCCAGGTGGCCTCGCGCGCGCCGGACTCCGGCCGCCCCATCCTCCTCGCCGCCGCGGCGGCCGCCGCGCTCGCGACCGGGGTCGGCGTCGCGCTGGCGCTCTCGGTCGTCGCCGACGCGGCCGTGGCGCGGGCCGCCCTCCGCGGCGAGCGGCCGGCGCAGGCGCTGGCGGCGGCCGGCGCCCGGGTCCTGGCACGCCCCGGGACCTTCCTGCTCGCCGGCATCGTCTTCGGCGTGGCGGCGGCGCTCGCGGCCGGGGGCGTGCAGAGCGTGGGCGGGCTCGCCACCGGGTTCGCGCGCCGGGTCGATCCGCTGCTGCTGCTCGGGCCGCAGCTCATGATCGGCGCGGCCGGGGCGCTGGTGGCCGCGTTCCTGGACCTCTGGTGGCTCGGCACGGTCTCGGTGCTCGCCGGCGGCGAGGAACCGTAGCGCGGCTTCGCGCCTCAGCGCTTCAGCCAGCGGCGCACCGAGATCTTCCGCATGCGGACCGTGGCCAGGTGGTAGAGGCCGGCGGACGCGGAGAGGAGCGCCGCCGCGCCGAGCGCCCCGACGCCCAGGAGCCTGGACCAGCCCGCCGCCACCAGGACCAGCCCACCGACGGTGAACGCCGCCGCCAGGAGCCCCAGGAACGTCATGACGCCCAGCGACCGCACGTGCGCCGCGATCCGCTCGGCGTCCTCCGAGCGGACGTTGACGCGGAGCTTCCCCGCCTCGAGGTCCACCAGGATCTGCGAGAGCTGGGTGGGGACGTCCTCGGCGAGCGCCTGCAGCTTGAGGAGCGCCTTCATGAGGACGCTGGAGGCGTCCTGCGGGTTGAACCGCGCCAGCAGGAGCTCCTTGGCGTAGGGGAGCCCCACCTCGAGCACGTCGAGCTTCGGGTAGAGGCGGCGGATGATGCCCTCGATGGTGATGGAGGCCTTGGCGAGGACCGCGTACTCCTTGGGGATGCGGATCCGGTGACGGACGGCGAGGTCGAGCAGGTCGCGGAGCAGCGAGGCGGTCCGGATCTGGTCGAGCTGCAGCCCGAGGTACTGCTCCAGGATGCGCCGGATGTCGTCGCGGAACTCGGCGATGGGCGTGTGGGCGTCGGGGACGCCGATGCGGTTCAGCATCCGCGCCACGGTGTCGGCGTCCCGCAGCGCCACCGCCACGATGAGCGTGACGAGCGCGTCCTGCTGCGCGCGCGAGAGGCGCCCCACCAGGCCGAAGTCGAGGAGCGCGATGCCGTTCCCGGGGACGACGAGGATGTTCCCGGGGTGCGGGTCGCCGTGGAAGAGGCCGTCCTCGAAGAGCTGGCGGAAGGAGGCCTCGATGATGTTGCGCGCCACCCGCTCCAGGTCGAAGCCGCCCTCGGCGGAGACGTCGCTCACCTTCACGCCCTCGACGTAGTCGAGGGTGAGGACGGTGGTGGACGAGAGCGCATCGTGCACGCGGGGGATCACCAGGAAGGGGCGGTCCTCGGCCGACGCGCGCATGGCCCGGGCGTTTCGCGCCTCGTTCTGGAAGTCGAGCTCCTCGTGGACGGTCCGGTCGAACTCCTCGATCACGCCGGTGGGCGTGTAGATGCCGGTCTCCTCGATGACCGCCTCCAGCAGGCGGGCGAGGTAGTAGAGGAGGGCGAGGTCCGACTCGATGCGCTGGCGGATGTCGGGGCGCTGGACCTTCACGACCACCTGCTCGCCGCCGTGGGTGCGCGCCCGGTGCACCTGCGCGATGGAGGCGCTCGCGAGCGGCGCTCCGTCCAGCTCCGCGAACAGCTCCGTGGCCGGGCGCCCCAGCCCGCTCGCGATCTGGCGGCGGATCTCGGCGGCCGAGAGGGGAGGGCAGGCGTCCTGGAGCGCTTCCAGCTCCTCCACCCAGACGGCCGGGAGGAAGTCCGGCCTGGTGGAGAGGAGCTGGCCGAGCTTGATGAAGGTGGGACCCAGCTCCCCGAGCATCTGCACGAACCGGGCGGCGGTCTTCCGGTCCGGCGGCGGGAGCGGCTCGCCGGGGGGCGGCGCGTCCTTGCCGAGGACGTCGCGCAGCTTGGCGCGATCGAGGTAGGCGCCGAAGCCGTGCTTGGCCACGACGGCCGCGATCTGCCGCAGCCGGTTGAGATCCTGGAAGGCCCCCCGGAGCATCGGTCGGGCGACGATAGCACCGGGGTCGCCGGGGCGCATGGCCGGCGAGCGACGCCCGGCGATCGCCAGGGTCCCGTGGTAGATCGATCCGTCCATGCCGGAGATCGCCGCCGCTCCCACGCCGATGATGCGGCAGTACCTCGAGACCAAGGCGAGGTACCCGGACGCGATCCTCTTCTTCCGGCTCGGCGACTTCTACGAGATGTTCTTCGAGGACGCGCTGGCCGCGTCCGAGGCGCTCCAGATCACGCTCACGGCGCGGTCGAAGGGGGACGACAAGGTCCCGATGTGCGGCGTCCCGCACCACGCGGCGCGCGGGTACGTCGCGAAGCTCCTCGAGAAGGGGTTCAAGGTCGCCATCTGCGACCAGGTGGAGGAGCCGGGGAAGTCGCAGATCGTGAAGCGGGAGGTCACCCGGGTGGTGACGCCCGGGATGGTGCTCGACGACCAGGTGCTCGACCCGCGCGAGGCGAGCTTCCTGGGGGCGGTCGCGCTCGGGCCGGACGGCGCCGCCGGGCTGGCCCTCCTCGACGCCTCGACCGGCGATCTCCGCTGCGGCGAGGTGCGGGACGAGGCCCGGCTCGTGGACGAGCTCCGGCGCGCCGGCGTGCGAGAGCTGCTCTTCGCGAAGGGCGCGGACGCGGCGCGCGCCGAGGCGGTGGCGCGCGGGGTGGGGGTGCCCGCCACGCGCCGCGACGACGCCGACTTCGACCAGGCGGAGGACCGGCTCCGCCGCCACCTGCGCGTGCAGACGCTGGACGGGTTCGGCGTGGGAGGGCTCCCGCTGGGCCAGGCCGCGGCCGCGGCGGCGCTCGCCTACCTCGCGGACACGCAGCGGGCGGCGCCGGTCCACGTCGATCGCCTGGCCAGGCTCGCCACCGAGGACGTCCTGGTCCTCGACGAGGCCACCCGCACGCACCTCGAGCTGGAGCGCTCGCTGTCCGGCGGCAAGCGGAAGGGGTCCCTGCTCGGGATCCTGGACCGCACCGTCACCGCGCCCGGGGGGCGGCGGATCGCCGAGTGGCTCCGGTACCCGCTCCTCGACCCCGCAGCCATCGGCGCGCGCCTCGACGCCGTCGAGGAGCTGACCGGTTCGTCCGTGCTGCGCGAGGACCTGGCCGGCGCGCTCCGGCCCGTCGCGGACGCGGAGCGGCTCGTCTCGCGGCTGGTGCTGCGGCAGGGGAACGCGCGCGATCTCCGCGCCCTGGCCGGCGCCCTCCTGGCGCTGCCCGCGCTTGCCGATCTGCTCGCGGCGCGGACGGCGCCGTTGCTCCAGGACGCGAGCGCGCGCCTGCGCGGCCTCGAGGACCTCGCGGCGCTCCTCGACCGGGCCGTCGCCGAGGAGCCCCCGGCCACGCTCGGCGAGGGTGGGCTCATCCGGCGCGGGTGGTCCGCCGAGCTCGACGGGATCGCCGCCATCGCCGACGACGGGAAGGGCTGGATCGTGCGGCTCGAGGCGAAGGAGCGGGAACGGACCGGGATCGGGTCGCTCAAGGTCCGCTACAACAGGGTCTTCGGCTACTACCTCGAGGTCACCCGGCCCAACCTCCACCTGGTGCCCGAGGACTACGAGCGGCGGCAGACGACGGTCGGGGGCGAGCGGTTCGTCACGCCGGAGCTGAAGGCCTTCGAGGAGAAGGTACTCACCGCGGAGGAGCGGCGGTTCGCGCTCGAGGAGCAGCTCTTCGAGGAGCTGCGGGCGCGGGTGGCGGAGGCGGCGCCCCGGGTGCGGACCGCGGCGGACGCCGTGGCGACGGCGGACGTGCTCCTGGCGCTGGCGCGCGTGGCGGCCGAGCGCGGCTACTGCCGGCCGGCGGTGGACGGGTCGGAGGTGCTCGACATCGCCGACGGGCGTCACCCGGTGGTCGAGGCGATGCTGCCACCCGACTCCGGGGGCTTCGTCCCCAACGACACGGCGGTGGGCTCGGTGGCGGAGTGGAGCGCCCACGCCGGCGCGGCACCGGCCCGGGCGGCGCTGGGTTCACTGCTCGTCATCACGGGCCCCAACATGGCCGGGAAGAGCACGGTGCTGCGGCAGGCCGCGCTCGTCGTCCTCCTGGCACAGATGGGGAGCTTCGTCCCCGCCCGCCGCGCCCGCGTCGGCCTGGTGGACCGGATCTTCACGCGGGTGGGCGCCTCCGACGACCTCGCCCGCGGCCGCTCGACCTTCATGGTGGAGATGACGGAGACCGCCGCCATCCTCCACAACGCCACCCGCCGCTCGCTGGTGGTGCTCGACGAGATCGGCCGCGGGACCTCGACCTTCGACGGCGTCTCCATCGCCTGGGCGGTGGCGGAGCACCTGCACGACCGGATCGGCTGCCGGACGCTGTTCGCCACCCACTACCACGAGCTGCAGGACCTCGCCCGCGAGCGGCCGGCCGTCCGCAACCTCACCGTGGCGGTGCGCGAGGTGGGCGACCAGGTCGTCTTCCTCCGGAAGCTCGTGGACGGCGGCGCCTCGCGCAGCTACGGCATCGAGGTGGCGAAGCTCGCCGGGCTGCCGGCGGAGGTGCTGGCGCGGGCCCGGGAGATCCTGAGGAACCTGGAGGCCATGGAGGTGGACGAGGGCGGCCACGCCGCGCTCGCCCGCGGCGGCGGGCGGAGGCGCCGCGCCGAGGCGAGCCAGCTCGGCCTGTTCGCCGGCGGCGCGCCCGATCCGGCGCTCGAGGCGCTGCGGAAGGAGCTGCTCGCCCTCGACCCCGACACGCTGCGGCCCCTCGACGCGCTCAACCTGCTCGCCGCGCTGCGGAAGAAGCTCGGTTGCTAGACTCGCCCGGAGCGGGGGGCGAGGCGGATGAGCCTCGCCCGGAGCGACCAGGGGCTGGGGGGCTGTTGCCCCCCGTCAAACGAAGAGGGCCCGGTCGCCCGGGCCCCTCGTCCGTCGGAGAAGCGCTCGCTCAGCCGACTACTTCTTGTGGCAGTCGACGCACTTCTGCGGGCCCTTCTTCTCCTTCTTGTGGCAGTCGTGGCACACGGCGTGGGCCTTGTCCTTGCCGATGTTCTTCATCTCCTGCGGGAAGCCCTTGTCGCTGTGGCAGACCTCGCACTTCACCGTCTTGTGCGTGTCGTGCTTGAAGGTCACCTTGCCCTGCTTGGCCTCGAGGACGAGCGGCTTCGTCGGCGCTTCCTTGTCGGCGGCGATGGCGACGCCGGCGGTGAGGACGGCCGCGGCGATGATCGAAGCGAAGAACTTCATGTGGTGTTCCCCTCTCTGGATGCGGACCGGGTTCATTCCCGTCCTTTGAGAGGCGGACACTCTACTCAGGCACCGAATTCAGCATGCGTGGCAATCCGCCGCGCGCTTGATTGACGCCGGGTGAAAAGCCGTCGCGGGAGCACGAGCCCGAAAAATGGAAAAGGGCCGGTCGCCCGGCCCTTTCCGAACACCGCGTCGGGGCGCGAGGCTCTACGTCCCCTTCTTGTGGCAGCCGTCGCACTTCGTCGGCGCCTTGGACGCCTTGTTCGCCGCCACTTCCTTCTTGTGGCAGGTCTGGCAAAGCGCGTGGGTCTTGTCCTTGTTGATGTTCGGCTGGAAGCCTTCGATCTTCCCGCCCTCGTCGGTCGCGTGGCAGGCCTTGCAGTTCTTGATGCGATCCTGGTGTTCCTTGTGGGTGAAGGTGATCCCGCCCTGCTTCGCCTTCAGCTTGATCACGGCCGGCGGCTCGGCGGCGGCGAAGGTGGCGGTGGCGAAGGCGACGGCGAACAGCGCAGCGAAGAACTTGTTCACGGTTTCGGCTCCTGAGGTCGGGGGCGGACCAGCCCGCCCCGTCGAGGGACGCGGAGGATGCTGCAAAATTCATCTCGGGTCGAGAAAAAAGTGTAGGACTACGAGGTTAGTGGATGTGCTTTGACGCGTAGCAAGGGTGGATGGCGGCCCGGAATGCGACTCGGTGGCGCATCGCCAGGGCCCGCGCACCCTCGGAGATCGCGCGATATCGCGGCCGAGCGCGGCGCGCCGTGGCCGTCCATTGAGCCGCGGTCGCGATCCGCCCGGGCCGCAGCGGGGGTCCGCAAGGCACCCCGAACCGAAAACTGGACCACGATATCTGCCGCGGCGAGAGTGGCCTTCCATGCGCCTCGCCGCGCTCGCGCTCGCCGTGCTCGTCGCGGTCCCGCTGCGGCCACTGGCCGCCGCCCGGCCACAGGCGCGAGGGGCCCTCGCGCGAAGCGCGGCGCCGAAGGACGCCCGCCACGGCGGGGCCCGGCGCCCTGCGGCCCCGTCCCTCGAGGACGCCCGTGCGGCGCTGAAGACGCTCATGCGCGACCGCGACCGGCGCCGCTACCGGCACAACTGGGAGCGGGCCATCGACGGCCTGCTCCGCGCCGCGCGCGGCAGGGACGCGGCGCCAGGGTTCCTGGATGCCGCGCACGCCCGCTACGCGCTCTACCGCTGGTCCGCGAACGAGGCCGACCGGGAAGAGGCCCTCCGGCTCGCGGACCGTGCCGCGCGGGCGGGCGCCCGGGACGCGCCGGCCTTCGCTGCGGCCATCCGACGTGAGGCAGGCGACGAGCGTCCCGCCACCCCGCGCCGGAGCGGGGCGCGGCCGGCAGCGCCGCACCCGGAGCCGGCGCCATCGCCGGCCGAGGAGGAGGAGGCCGCGGAGCCCGCGCTCGAGGCGGCCGTGGCGGACCTCGCCGAGGAGAGGCCGGCGCAGGCGCTGCCGCTCGGGACGTCGAGCGCGGAGGGCGCGGCGACCGTCTCGGAGGTGAAGACGTGGTCGAGCGCCGACTACACCCGCATCGCGGTCTACCTGTCGCACTGGGTCGGATGGCAGAAGCAGGACCTCGCACCGGAGGGCGGCCACCCGCGGCGGCTGGCGCTCGACCTGCGCCCCGCCACGCTCGCGGGCAGCGCGCTGGCCCGCGCGGTCGAGGGGGCGCGGGTGGACCGCGTGCGGGCCGCGCAGAACGACCCCGACACGGTGCGCGTGGTGCTGGACCTGCCGGGTGCCGAGGCCGTCCACGCCTTCGGCCTCGACGACCCGCCGCGCCTCATCGTGGACGTCGGGACACGAACCACCCCACGCCCGCCCGACGCGGGTGGCGGTGCCTCCCCCGAGGCGGCTCCGGCCGGGACGGTCCGCCCCGCGGCCGCTCCCGAGGGCGAGGGCGCCGGCGAGGCGCCCGAGCGCGGCCCGATCCGCCGCATCGTGGTGGACGCGGGACACGGCGGCCACGATCCCGGCGCGATCGGTCCGACGGGCGTGAGGGAGAAGGACGTGACGCTCGCGATCGCGAGGCGGCTCGCGGCGAAGCTCCGGGGCGCCGGCTTCGAGGTGTCGCTCACGAGGTCCGACGACCGCTTCCTCGCCCTGGAGGAGCGCACCGCCATCGCCAACACCGCGCGCGGGGATCTGTTCGTGTCGGTCCATGCGAACGCCAACCCGCGGCGGAGCATGGCCGGCGTGGAGACCTATTACCTCAACGTCACCGACGACCGGTACGCGGCGCGCCTCGCCGCCCGCGAGAACGGCCTCGATCCCGGTGGCGAGAGCGGCGGGGCCCAGGTGCTGCGCATCCTCACCGACTTCGAGGCGAAGTCGAGCGCGGCCCTGTCGCAGGGCCTGGCGCTGGCGGTGCAGAAGGAGGTCTGCGGCGCCGTCCGCGGGCGCTTCGGGGACGCGCGCGACCTGGGGGTGAAGGGCGCGCTCTTCTACGTGCTCGTCGGGGCGCGGATGCCCGCCGTGCTGGTGGAGACGGCGTTCATCTCGAATCGCGCCGAGGAGCGGCGCCTCGCCGCTCCCCGCTACCAGGACGAGGTCGCGGGCGCGATCGCGCGCGCCATCGCGGGGTTCGCGGGGCGCGGGAATCGCGTCGCCGCCGCGGCGAGCGGCCCCCGGGGGCGGGCGGTCCGGTAGCGTCCGGCGGACCGCCCGGGCCCGTGCCGCGGCGCGGCGAGCCCGGGCGACGATCGCTATACTCCGCCGGAATGCGCCTCCCCGACGCCCAGACCGCCGCCAGCCTCCCCGCCGCCGCTCCGTACGAGTACGAGGCCAGGCTCGCCGAGCTCCCTCCGCTCGCCGGCAGCCCCAAGGCCGACTTCGCCGCCCAGCGCAGGTTCGTCGAGGAGGTCCACCGGGGCGGCGGGAGCGGACACACCGTGGTCCGGCTCCAGAGCGCCGCCATGGACCGGATCGTGGCGATGGTCTGGGACCGCGCCCTCGCGGAGGCCGCCCGCGCCGGCCCCGCCACGCCGGTCTCGCTCGTCGCCATCGGCGGCTACGGCCGGCGCGATCTGGCGCCGTTCAGCGACGTGGACGTGCTGGTGCTGCACGGCGGGCGGGAGCCGGGGCCCTTCGTCAAGGCCACCGCGGAGAAGCTCGTCTACGCGCTCTGGGATCTGCGGCTCGAGGTGGGCTACAGCGTCCGCAACCTCAAGGACTGCGACCAGCTCGCCGATCAGGACCACACCGCGCGCACGGCGCTCCTCGACCTGCGCTGGCTCGCCGGCGACCGGGACCTGTACCGCGAGCTGGAGCGCGAGGAGCTCCACGGGCTGTCGCAGGCCAAGGTGGATCGCTTCATCGCCGACAAGCTCGAGGAGATGCGCGGGCGGCGGGAGAAGTTCGGCGACTCGCTCTACCTGCTCGAGCCGAACGTGAAGGAGTCGGAGGGCGGGCTGCGCGACCTGCAGTCGGCGCTCTGGCTCGCGCGGGTGCGCTTCAAGGTGGCGGGCATCACCGAGCTGCTCGCGCGCGCGCTCCTCCCCGAGCGGGAGATCCGCGAGATGCGCCGCGCGCGCGACTTCATCTGGCGGGTGCGCAACGAGATGCACTACCTGGCCGGGCGGAAGTGGGACCAGCTCACCTTCGACGTCCAGCCGCAGGTGGCCCAGGCGATGGGCTATCGCGACGGCGACCACGGCTCGGGCGTCGAGGAGTTCATGCGGCACTACTACCTCGCGGCCAAGACCGTGCTGGTCGCCTGCGACGCCATCGTGGACCGGTGCCTCGAGCCGCAGACGGCCACCGGGTGGCGCATGGTGCCGCCGCCGGCGGCCACCATCGGCGCCGAGCGCCCGGTGCCGGTGATGGGCGGCAAGCCGGCGCGCACGGCCGATCGGGTGCTCGAGGGCGGCGAGCTCAAGGTGTTCCGCGGCCGGCTCTCGGTGATGGACAAGGACGCGCTGCGCCGCTCGCCTGCCGCCCTGGTCCGGCTCTTCGCGACCGCGGACCGGGAGGGCCTCGACCTCTACCCCTACGCCCGGGACCTCGCCGCCCAGGCGGCGGCCGACCTGGCCCCGGACGCGCCGCTCGATCCCGAGGTGAACCAGGAGCTGCTCGCCTGCTTCACGCGGCCGGGGACGCGCGGCAAGTTCCTGACGCTCATGCACGAGCTGGGCGTCCTCCCGCGGGTGCTGCCCGAGTTCGCCCGCATCACGGCGCGCCGGCAGATCGACCTGTACCACGTGTACACCGTCGACGTTCACACGCTCTTCGCGGTGCGCCGGCTCTTCGCGCTCAAGAACGGCGACGTGGCGGAGGAGGGGCTCGGCGATCTGCTGCGGGCGATGGCGCGCCCGCTCGCGCTCTACCTCGGCACGCTGTTCCACGACATCGGCAAGGGGAGCGGAAAGGACCACTCCACCCGCGGCGCCGAGATCGCCGCGCAGGCCTGCGTCCGCATGGGCGTCGACCCCGCCGACGCCGCCGACATCGAGTGGCTGGTGGCCAAGCACCTGCGCATGAACGCCATCGCGCAGCGCCGCGATCTCTCCGATCCGGACCTGATCCACTCCTTCGCGGACGAGGTCGGGACCGTGGACCGGCTGGAGAAGCTGTACCTGCTCACCTACGCGGACGTCGCCACCGTCGGCCCGCGCACCTGGACCGACTGGAAGGGCCGGCTGCTGCGCGAGCTGTACCAGAAGACGCGCCAGGCGCTGGCGGGCGGCGAGAAGCGGCCCGAGCCGGGGACGGCCGAGGCGACCGGGCGCGAGCTGGTCCTGGCGTCGCTGCAGCAGCGCGCGGTGCACGCCGACGAGGCCGACGTCCGGCGGTTCGTGCAGGCGATGCCCGCCCGCTACTTCCTCATCTCGTCGCCGGCGCAGGCGCCCCGTCACCTGCGGCTGCTCCGGCTGCTCGGGGACCTGCCGGTGGCCGCCGTGGTCCGGCACCACCCGGCGCTCGGCTACTCGGAGATGACGCTGGCGGCGCCCGACCGACCGGGCCTCCTCGCCGTCATCGCCGGCGTCCTCTCCGCGCACCGCATCGACATCCAGCACGCGGAGGTCTTCTCCACGCCGGAGGACCCGGCGCTCGGCTGGCTGTCCGGCCGCGCGCTGGACGTCTTCGAGCTGCGCGGCCCGGAGGAGGGGCCGCTGGAGGTCGAGCGCTGGCGCGGCGCCCGGGACGACCTGGCGCGCGTCCTCGCCGGCGAGGAGGCGCTCGATCAGCTCCTCGCCAGGCGCCTGCGCGCCTCGGCGCTCCCCGCCAAGCCGCTCCCCGGGGTGGCGACCAAGGTGGTCATCGACAACCAGAGCGCCCGGTCGCACAGCGTCGTCGACGTGTTCACCGCCGACCGCGTCGGCCTCCTCTACGTCCTGGCCCAGACCTTCTTCGACCTGGGGCTCTCGGTGGACCTGGCGCGCATCGCGACGGAGGGGCACCGGGCCGCCGACGCCTTCTACGTCCGCACGGCCGACGGGCGGCGCCTCGAGGGCGAGCTCGCCCAGCGCGTCGTCGACGCGATCGCCGGTGCGGTCGCGCGCGGCGAGCCGGTGCGGGGTACGCGCCCGTAGCCGCACGGCCGCCCCCCCCCCGCGAGGCGGAGAGGGCGCGCGCGCGTCCGCTGCGGCAGACGCGCCCCTCCCGCCCGGCCCTGAAAGCTGGTAGAAGGCCGGACCCATGGCGATCGCGCCCATCGCCGAGATCGATCCGCTCCACCCGCAGCCGCGGGTGGTGGAGCGCGCCCTGCAGGTCCTCGCCGAGGGGGGCCTGCTCGCCTTCCCCACCGACACGTACTACGGCATCGGCTGCGATCTCTTCGACAAGCGCGCCATCGAGCGCATCTACCAGCTGAAGCAGCTCCCGAAGACGCACGAGCTGTCCTTCATCTGCCTCGATCTCGCCGAGGTGTCGCGGTACGCCGTGGTGGACAACGCCGCCTACCGCGTGCTGCGCCGCAAGGTGCCCGGGCCCTACACGTTCATCCTGCCCGCGACGCGGCTGGTGCCCGATCTGGTGCTCCGCCGGCAGAAGACGGTCGGCATCCGCATCCCCGACAGCCCCATCGCGCTGGAGATCGTGCGCCGCCTCGAGCACCCGGTGATCTCGACCTCGGCGGCGACACCCGACGGCGAGGTCCTCATCGACGCCAAGGACATCAAGGATCGGCTCGGCCACGGGCTCGATCTCATCCTCGACGGCGGCTACAAGCCGAATGAGCCGTCCTCCGTCATCGACCTGTCCGGCCCCGAGCCCGTCGTGGTGCGGGTGGGCAAGGGCGACGTCTCGGACCTGGTGACGTAGCTTCTCGGGCGGGCCGCGACCGGGACCGCGCCCTCGCCTCGACCGAAACTGGACCGGGCCGGCTCAGGCGATATCGTGCGCGAGATGGCCGCCTCGCCGCTCGAATCCGCCCTGGACCTCTTCCTCGCCCACGTGCGCGTCGAGAAGGGGCTCGCCGAGAACAGCGTCGAGGCGTACGCCCGCGACCTGCGGCGCTACCTGGCGCACCTCGCGTCGGAGGGCATCGGCGGGTGGGCCTCCGTCGGCCGCGCCGAGATCCAGGCGCACCTCGCGGACCTGGTCCGGGCCGGCCTCTCCCCGCGCTCGCAGGCGCGCGCGCTCTCGGCGATCCGCTCCCTCCACAGGCTGCTCGCAGCCGAGCGGATCGCGCCGTCCGACCCCGCCGACGAGATCGACTCGCCGCGCCCCGGGCGGCGCCTGCCGTCGCTCCTCTCGCGCGACGAGGTGGAACGGCTCCTCGCCGTGCCCGACCCGCGCACGGCCGGGGGCCGGCGCGATCGCGCCATGCTGGAGCTGCTCTACGCGACGGGCCTGCGCGTCTCGGAGCTCGTCTCGCTCCAGCTCAACGACGTGAACCTCGAGACGCGCGTCCTCGTCGCGCGCGGGAAGGGGAACAAGGAGCGGCTCGTCCCGGTCGGCGCGCCCGCCGCCGAGGCGGTGAAGGCCTACCTCGCCACCGCGCGCGAGCCGCTCCTCCGCGGCCGCCGGTCGAGGGACCTGTTCGTCACGCCGCGCGGGGGGCGCATGACGCGCCAGGGGTTCGCCAAGGCGCTCGGCCGCTGGGCGCGGGCCGCGGGCCTCCGCCGCCGGATCTCGCCCCATAAGCTCCGGCACTCCTTCGCGACCCATCTGCTGGAGGGCGGCGCCGACCTGCGCGCCGTCCAGGCCATGCTGGGCCACGCGGACGTGTCGACGACGCAGATCTACACGCACGTCGACCGGAGCCACGTGAAGCGGCTCTACGACCGCTTCCACCCGCGGGCCTGAGCCGCCGCCCGGCGCCCGACCGGCGTCATTGACCGACCCAGCCCCGGCTGCTAAAGAACCGCTTTCCCAATCGAGGCTTAGCGTTGCTGAATTTCTCCAGTCAGGCCCTGCTCCAGAGAGGGCTCTACGTCATCGTCCTGCTGCTGTCGCTCGCCGTGCACGAGTTCGCGCACGCCTGGAGCGCCTGGCGGCTCGGGGACGACACGGCCGCCCGCATGGGCCGGCTGACCCTCAACCCGCTCGCCCACGCCGATCCCGTCGGGACGTTCCTCCTGCCGCTGCTCGGGATCCCCTTCGGCTGGGCCCGGCCCGTCCCGGTCAACCCGGCGCGCTTCCGCCGGGACGTGCGGATGGGGACGGGGATGGCGCTCACCGCCGCCGCCGGCCCCATCTCGAATCTGGTGCTCGCGACCGCGGCGACGGCCGCCTACGCGCTGCTGGTGCGGTTCGCGCCGGGCTCGGTCGAGCCGGGCAGCGGCGCCGAGCGGCTGCTCCAGATCGGCGTCTACCTCAACGTGAACCTGGCGATCTTCAACCTCATCCCCATCCCGCCGCTCGACGGGAGCCGCATCGTGGACGGGTTCCTCCCGGTCCGGCTGCGCCCGGCCTGGGAGCAGATCACCGCCCTGTCGCCGTTCCTGCTCATCGCGGTGTTCTTCTTCGCGGGCCGGCTCATCGCCGGCCCGAGCGCGTTCGTCCTCGAGCTGCTCGACCAGCTCGCCCGGGCGATCGTCGCCTAGCTCGCGAGCCGCCATGCCCGATCCGCGCCCCATCGTCGTCTCCGGAATGCGGCCCACCGGCCGCCTCCACCTCGGCCACCTCCACGGCGCCCTCGCGAACTGGGTCCGCCTCCAGGCCGACCACGAGTGCTTCTTCTTCAGCGCCGACTGGCACGCGCTCACCACCAACTACCACGACACCGCCATCATCAAGCCGGCCGAGCGCGAGATGTTCATCGACTTCATCGCGGCCGGGGTCGACCCGCAGAAGGCCACGCTCTTCGTCCAGAGCGAGGTGAAGGAGCACGCCGAGCTGTACCTGCTCCTCGGCATGATCACGCCGCTCGGCTGGCTGGAGCGCTCCCCGTCGTACAAGGAGATGCGCGAGAACATCACCGACCGCGACCTCGCCCTCTACGGCTTCCTCGGCTACCCGGTCCTCATGACCGCGGACATCATCATGTACAAGGCGACGCGGGTGCCGGTGGGCGTCGACCAGGTCGCCCATCTGGAATTGTCGCGGGAGATCGCGCGGAAGTTCAACTTCCACTACGGGAACGTCTTCCCCGAGCCGCAGCCGCTCCTCACCGAGGTCCCCAAGATCGTCGGCACCGACGGGCGGAAGATGTCGAAGAGCTACGGCAACACCATCGACCTGGGGGAGAGCGCCGAGTCCACGGCGAAGAAGATCATGGGCGCGGTGACCGACCCGGCCCGCAAGCGCCGCCAGGATCCCGGCAACCCGGACATCTGCGGCATCTTCTACCTGCACAAGGTCTACTCCACCCCCGACACCGTCGCCTGGGTCGACCAGAACTGCCGCACCGCCGGGATCGGCTGCGTGGACTGCAAGCGGAAGCTCCTCGAGAAGCTCGGGCCCGCGCAGGAGGAGATGCGGGCCCGCCGCGAGGCGCTGCTCGCGCACCCCGGGGACGTCGACGACCTCGTCCAGCTCGGGACGCGCAAGGCGCGCGCCGTGGCGGAGCGGACGATGGCGCAGGTGCGGTCCGCGATGAAGCTCGCGTAGCCGGGAAGGCGGGCTCGGCATGGGAAAGGCTCCGGTGGAGGCGGGCGAGGTGCCCGGCGCCGACGCGCCGTCGCCGGCGCGCGCCGCCGCGAGCGCCTTCCGCGTCGTCCTCCCTCCGCTGCGGTCGGGCGAGCCGCCCTTCGAGGGACCGCTCGACCTGATCCTGCACCTGGTGAAGGAGCACGAGGTCGACCTGTTCGACATCCCCATCGCGCGCATCACCGAGAGCTACCTCGCCACCCTGGAGGCCCTGCGCGACCTGGACATCGACGTCGCCGGCGAGTTCCTCCACATGGCGGCGCAGCTCGTGCTGATGAAGTCGAAGCTCCTGCTGCCGCGCACCGAGGTGGCCGAGGACGCGCCCCCCGAGGACGCCGGCGTCGACCCCCGGGCCGAGCTGGTCCGCCGCCTGCTCGAGTACCAGAAGTACAAGGTGGCCGGAGAGGACCTCGGGAACCGGGACATCCTCGACCGCACCGTCTTCACGCGCCGGGCGCGCCCGGCGCGGCCGGCGGGGGAGGGGCCGGAGGGGCTGGCCGACGTCTCGGTCTTCAAGCTCATCGAGGCGCTGGACCGCGCCGTCCGCAACGCGCAGCCCGAGCACGCCCACGAGATCGAGGGCGACCGGCTCAGCATCACCGACGCCATCTCCCGGGTGGCCGAGGTGCTCCGCCTCCGCCGCCGGGCGTCGTTCGAGGAGCTGCTGGCCGGCCCGCAGGAGAGCCGCAACACCCGCGCCAACGTCATCGCCACCTTCCTCGCCATCCTGGAGATGGCGAAGCTCAAGCTCGTCCGGATCTTCCAGGCGCTCCTCGACGGGGTGGGAACCCCCGGCGGCGAGATCCTGGTCGAGGCGAAGGACACGCTCGGGGACGACGTGCCCCAGGGCGGCACCGAGGACTACCGATGAGCGAGCACGACCCGAAGGACGCCCCCGCCGACACGCCGGCGGTGCCCGCGCCAGCCATCGTCCTCGACGGAGCGGAGGGCATGGGGGGGCGAAGCCCCACCATCGAGAACGACGAGCTGAAGGCGCTCCAGGCCGCCGAGGAAGCGAAGGGCGATCCGTCGCTCGACGAGGTGGAGTCGGCCGACATCGAGGCGGCCGAGGGACCGGAGGAGAGGGAGGAGCCCTTCGAGAAGCTCGCGGCGGCGGCGCGCCGGCTGGGAGAGGCCCGGGCCCGGACGGTGGTGGAGACGCTGCTCTTCCTCGCCGAGAAGCCGCTCGGGGTGGAGGAGATCCGCGCCGCCACCGGGCTGGAGGCGCCGCGCATCGCCAAGGCGCTCGACGCGCTCTCCGGCCACTTCCGCGAGGGCGTCTCCGGGATCGTGCTGCACGAGGTGGCGGGCGGCTGGCAGCTCCGCACCTCGCCCGACAACACCGCCTTCGCGCGCCGCTTCCTGCGGGTGAAGCCGCAGCGCCTCACCCGCGCCGCGCTGGAGACGCTCGCCATCGTCGCCTACCGGCAGCCGGTGACCCGCCCGGAGATCGAGGAGATCCGCGGCGTCGACTGCGGCGCGGTGGTGAAGGCGCTGCTGGAGCGGAGGCTCGTCAAGATCCTGGGCAAGAAGGAGGAGCCGGGCCGCCCCATCCTCTACGGCACCACCCGCGAGTTCCTGGAGTTCTTCGCGCTGAAGGACCTGGCCTCCCTGCCGACGCTCCGCGAGTTCCACGAGCTCTCGGAGGAGCACCGCGAGATCGTCGAGAAGGCACCCGAGCCGCGCGAGGAGGCGGGGATCGCCGGGATCGTGGACCAGCTCTCCGACGGCGCCCTCCGCGCCGAGCTCGAGGCGAAGCGCGCCGAGGGCGACGCGGCGCTGGAGGAGCTGGAGCGCGCCATCGAGCAGGCCGACGAGAAGACGCGCGCGGCCGACGCCGCCCTGGGCAAGAAGAAGGAGGGGGAGGAGGGCGGCGGTCCCGGATCGCCGCCGGCCTGAGCCATGCCGGAGCAGCGCCTCCAGAAGGTGCTCGCCGCCGCGGGCGTCGCGTCGCGCCGCAAGGCCGAGGAGCTGATCCTCCAGGGCCGCGTGCGCGTGAACGACGGCGTGGTCCGCGAGCTCGGCACCAAGGTGGACCCGGCGAAGGACCTCGTCACCGTGGACGGGAAGCTGCTCTCCGTCCGCGAGGAGCGGACCTACCTGCTCCTCTACAAGCCGCCCGGCTGCCTCACCACGGCGAGCGATCCCCAGGGTCGCCCCACGGCCCT
Source organism: Anaeromyxobacteraceae bacterium (assembly GCA_035519395.1). Taxonomy (GTDB): domain Bacteria; phylum Myxococcota; class Myxococcia; order Myxococcales; family Anaeromyxobacteraceae; genus Anaeromyxobacter. The sequence goes on from DATIWK010000228.1 coordinate 19,368, forward strand.
CGACTACGTGAGGGGGCTGCGGGCCCGCCTCTTCCCCGTGGGGCGGCTGGACTGGGACGCGGAGGGCGCGCTCCTCCTCACCGACGACGGCGAGCTGGCGAACCGGCTGGCCCACCCCCGCTACGGCCATCGCCGGGTCTACCTGGTGAAGGTGAAGGGCGATCCGGACCCCGAGCAGCTCGTCCGGATGGAGCGCGGCGTGCGCCTCGAGGACGGCCCGGCGCGGGCGCTCGAGGCGAAGGTGCACGAGGCCGCCGAGAAGAACGTCTGGATCCGGGTGGCGGTGGGGGAGGGGCGCCATCACCTCGTGAAGCGGCTCTGCGAGGCGGTCGGACTTCAAGTTCAGCGGCTCTACCGGCCCGAGTTCGGCGGCATCACCGTGGAGGGGCTCCGGCCCGGTGGCTGGCGTCAGCTCGGTGCCGCGGAGGTCCGCGCCATGAAGCAGCGGGTCGGCCTCGCACCCGGCACGCCGGGGCCGGGGCCGTCGCCCGGGGACCTGCCCAAGGCGGCGCGGCGCCACGGCCACGGCCCGCCCGAGCCGCGCGGTGCCGGAGCGCAGGGCCGGGCCGAGGAGCCCGGCCCGGAGCGACCGGTGGGGTCGGAGGGGCGGCACGCCCCTCCGGCGAGAGAGCTGGACGAGGCGGCGACCGATACCGACGGCGCGGCGGCCTCCGCGCCCCGCCAGCAGCCTCGCCGGCCCGGCCGCGCGGCCGGCCGGTCGGGGCCCCGGTTCCCCCGGCGCGATCGCGGCGGCGATCGACGCTCGCGGAGCCGATAGATCGTGAGACGGTCCCCTCCCGCCGCCGCGCGCTTCGCGGCCGCCCTCGCGGTGGCCGCCCTGGCCGGTGGATGCGGACGGGGCGACCTCGACTCGCCGATCCCCGAGCGCCGCGCCGCCGCGGTGCGCCGCGTGGCGAGCCGGGGCGGGCGCGGAGACCTGCCGGTGCTCCTCGTCGCGCAGCGCGACTCCAGCGCCCTCGTGCGGCGCGCGGCCGCCGAGGCGTTCGCGGCGCGCGGCGGGCCCGGCGCGGCGGAGGCACTCGGCGCTCTCCTGGGAGACCCCGATCCAGACGTGGTGGGGATCGCGGCGGCAGGGCTCGCCTCGATGGGCAAGGAGCCGCGGACCAAGGAGGTGCTGCTCGCCGGGTACGGCCGCGCGTCGCCGGCGGGGCGGGCGCAGATCGCCGAGGCCCTCGCGCGCATCGGCACCTCGCTCCGCGAGGCGGTGGAGGTGGAGGCGCGGACCTTGTGGGAGCGCAACCTGGCGGCGCTGGGGTCGTCGCGTGGCGAGGCCCGCGCCGGCGCCGCGGAGGAGATCGGAGCGAGCGCGCGCGCGGAGGCGGTGCTGCGGCTCCTGCCCCTCGCCGATCCCAACCGCAACCCGGATCCCGCCCTGCTCGCCGCCGCCGCGGCTGGCCTGGGCGAGGCGGGCGACTGGTCGGCCCGGCCGCACCTCGAGGCGCTCCTCTCCGAGCACGAGGTCGGCGTGGCGGAGGCCGCCGTCGCCGCGCTGGGACGGCTGGGCGATCCGTCCGCCGCGGACGCGCTCGCCGCCGCCGCGTCGTCCGGCCCGGCGCGGCTCGCCGCCGCCGCGGTGGACGCCCTCTCGGCGCTGCCCCAGGCTCCCGAGGTCGGGCTGGCGCTCTGCGAGGTCGCGGGCCGCACCGTGGATCCGGCGGTGTCGTCTCGCGCGGCGCGCCAGGCGCGGCTGCGGGAGGCGGAGTGCCCCGAGAAGATCTTCATCGGCCGCCTGGGCCGGGGTCAGGACGCAGCCGTGCTCGCGGCCCTGGCCGAGCTGGGGCTGCAAGGGGACGCGGCCCGCGCCGCGGCCGAGAAGATCCAGGCGCTGCTCGAGGCCGGCCGGTTCGAGACGGCGCTCCGCCCGGCCGCGGCTCGCACGCTCGGCCGGCTCGGGCGGCCCGAGGCGGCCCCAGCCCTCGTGAAGCGCGCCGGCGCGCTCCTCCAGCGGTTCGCCGACCTGCGGATCCGCTGGATCCTCGGACCGCTGCCCCAGACACCGGCGCCGGGGTTCGAGGGCGGCGGCGAGGCGCGCGTCGCCGCCGTCGTGGCGCACGCGCCGGGCCTCGCCCCGGGCGACCCCGCCCGGGCCGGGCCGGCCGAGTGGATCGACCGGGTTCCGGCGGCGGACGCGCGGGAGCTCGGGGCGCTCCTCGCCGCGGCCGGGCGGCTCCGCGCCGACGGCGCCTCCGCGCTCCTCGCCCCCCTGGTGCACGATCCGCTCGCGCCGGTGCGGGCCGGCGCGGTCGAGGGGCTCGCCTTCGCCGCGCCGGAGGAGGCCCTCCCGGCGCTCACCGGCGCACTGGAGGATCCGGCCGCCGAGGTCCGGCTCGCTTCCGCCCGGGCGCTGCCGCGCCTCGGTGCGCGCGCCGTCCCGGCCCTCGCCGCCGCGGTCCGGCGGGCCGGTCCTCCCGACCCGGAGTGGCTCGTGGAGCTCGCCACCGCGCTGGGCGAGACCGGCGCGGCCGAGGCGGTCCCCGCCCTCGCCGATCTGCTCGACGGCGACGCTGCGCCGGCGGCCGCGGCCGCCCTGGCGCGGATCGGCGTGCCCGCCGGTGCGGCGCCCCTCGCGCATCTCCTCGTCAGGCCGTCCGCCGTCGCGCGCGCCGACGTCATCGACGCCCTCGCCCAGCTCGCGTCGCCCGAGGGGGGGCCGGCGATCGCGGCCCAGCTGACCAGCGATCGCCCCGAGGTGCGTGCCGCGGCTGCCCGCGCCCTGGGGCGCCTGCGCTTCGAGGCCGCCTCGGAGCGCCTCGAGGCGCTGCGGAGCGACTACTACGGCCGCGTTCGCCGCGCGGCGGTGGACGCGCTCGCGAAGCTCCCCTCCGGCGCGCGGCGCGCCCGCCCGTAGCCCTCCCGGTGGGAACCGCCCACCTGCCGTGCTAAGAGCCGGGAGATGGCGGATCTCCGCAAGCTCGAGGGCGAGGCCGCGGAGCTGGCCGCGAAGGGCAACCTCATCAGGGCGATCGCGGTCTGCAGGACCATCCTCGAGCTCGACCCGCTCCACGCGCGCACCCAGGCGGTCCTGGCGGGGCTGTACGCCCGGCGCAAGCTGGCGGAGGGCCGGCGGGTGGTGCCGCGCGTGCCGATCTTCTCCGACCTCTCGCGCGAGGCGTTCGTCGCGCTCGCCGACGGCATGGTCCTCCGCCGCGTCCGGAGGGGCGAGGCGATCCTCTCGGAGGGCGACCGCGGCTCGAGCATCTTCGTCGTCGCGAGCGGGCGCTTCGCCGTCTCCAAGCGGAACGAGCTCGGGGAGGCGGCGGTCGTCGCGCACCTCGGGGAGGCCGACTACTTCGGCGAGATGGCGCTCATCTCCGGCGCGCCGCGCGCCGCCACGGTCACGGCGGAGGAGCCGGGCGAGGTTCTCGAGTTCCCCGCCGAGGTCCTGGGCGCGCTCGCGGCCAGCTACCCGCACGTCACCGCCTCCCTGCGCCGCTTCTACCGGCGGCGGCTGCTCGCCAACGCGATGGCCATCTCGCCGGTGTTCCGGCCCTTCGCGAAGGAGGACCGGAAGCGCGTGATGGAGCGGTTCCGCTCGCGGCGCGTGTCGCCGGGCGAGGTGATCGTGCGGGAGGGGAGCCCGTCCGACGGCCTGTACGTGATCCTGGACGGCGCCGTGGACGTGGTGAAGCGCAGGACCGGCGCCGAGGTCGTCGTTGCGCAGCTGCGCGAGGGGGACCTCTTCGGCGAGACGAGCTGCCTGCGAAAGACCCCCGCCAGCGCGTCGGTAACGGTCCGCCGCGGCGGGACCCTCCTGCGCCTCCCGCGCGCGGCCTTCGACGAGCTCATCGCGACGTATCCGCGGATCCTGGAGCTGGTCTCGGAGCTGTCCGACGAGCGCGCGGAGAGCCTGGACGCGATCCTCTCCGGCCACGCGCAGTGGGCCGACGGGGGCCTGGTCCTCACCTGACGGTGGACCGGGGTGCCGTGCGCGCGGGCGCCGCCTAGGCCGGCGCCGGGCCGGAGGGCGGCACCGCCGTGGTCGGCAACACCGGCGGCTCCTGCTGCCCGAAGCGCGAGACCAGCACCGCGCCGAAGGTGAGCAGCGCCGCGGTGATCCAGACGAGCCAGCCGAGGAGCGGGAGGTGGGTGGCCAGGACGAGGAGCGCGGTGCCGGCCGCGAGCTGCAGGACTGCCAGCCGCCGCTCGGAGCGGATGGGCAGCAGCCGTCCCACGTGGAACGAGAGCGCCACGAAGCCGAGCACGCCCGCCGCGAGCACCGCCACCACCACCACCGGGATGAGGAGCGCTCCGACCAGCGTCACGAGGAGGAGAAGGCAGAGGAGCCCGGCGAGGACGAACCCGAGGAGCCCGACCAGCACCGCCTTGGCGGGGCGCGCGGTCATGGCTGCGGAGACGCCCTCGACCCGCCGCGGGAAGACCGTCACCACCAGCAGGCCCACCAGGAAGTAGACGATGAACTTCACGATCGAGGTGGCGACGTGGAACCAGGCGCCGCCGCCGTGGCCGAACGGGAGCGCGGCGAGCGCGCCGATCCCCGAGAGCTGCGGCACGCCGACGCTGGTCTGCTCGCCGCCGATCTCCGCGCCGGGATCGGGCCGCACGCTCCCGCCCACCGCCACCGCATCCCGCTCGATCTCGGCGCCCGGTCCGACCACCACGTCGCCGAGGATCGCGACCGCCTGGCGCGTCCGGGCGCCCGACTCGAGCGTCACCTTGCCCACGACGGCGACGAGGTCGCGCGCCTCGGCGCCGGGGCGGAGCACGATGTTCCCGCGGATGGCGACCACGTCGCGCACCGTCTCGCCGGCCTGGATGGTCACGTCGCCCTGGACCACGCGGTCGCGCGAGGTCCGGGCGCCGCTCCGCCGATCCCGCTCCGCCTCCCGCTCGTCGCGCTCGGCCTCGCGGGCGTCGCGCTCGGCCTCAGCGGAGTCGGCCTCGGCATGCCGCCGCCCCGGGCCGCCCGGCGACACGGCCACCACGCTGCCGCGCTTCGCCGCGACCAGCCCGGCCTGCTCCAGCACGGCGCGGAGGGCCTCCTCGACCGGCGCGTTCCTGAAGTGGGCGCTCACCTTGGCGAGCGGCCCCGGCGGCAGCACGATGGAGATGCCGCCCGCGTCGGCGATCTTGCGGAGCGCCTCGCCCGCGTCCGCGTCGGAGAGGTCGAGCGTCACGCTGCGGCCGGTGGGCCGGTCGAACCCGGAGAGCACGTCCTGCGGCGCGCGCGCCACCGGCGCGCCGGCCGGGGCGATCACCACGCTGTCCCCGCGCCGCGTCGCCACGAGGTCGGTCCCCTCCAGCGCGAACTGGAGCGCGTCCTCCACCGGGACCGCGCGCAGCTTCAGGACGAGCAGCGCGTTCCCGAGCCGGCCGGTGTTGAGGACCACGTTCCAGCCGGCGGCGCCGGCGATGGTCTCCAGGGCGTCGTCGCGCGAGACGGTGTCGTCGAGGGTCACGGTCTTGCCGGAGGGCGCCGCGGGCCACGTGCCGCGCAGGAGCCCGCTCCGGGCCGCGCTCGTGGGCGGCGCCTCGGCGGTCTCCGGGCGGGCCGGCGCGGCCCGGGGCGGGGCAGGGCGGGGCGGGGTGGGCGGTGCCGGCGGCGGGGCCTGCTGGAGGAGGAGGGCGGCGAGGAGTGCGAGCATGGAAGGGGAGGCCTCTAGAGCGCGGGGCGCGGGGGGTGAGCCTGGGCAGGGATGAGGCGGCGGAGGACGAACGCGACCGCCAGCCCCAGGAGCCCGGTGGCGAGGACGATCTGGATGCGGAAGGTGCCCACCAGGGTGGGCACGAAGTTGGCGCCGACCCGGCAGGCGAAGGCGGCGTCGCCGATGCCGGCCGCCCAGCGCGCCACCGCGGGCGCGACCGCGGCGCCGCCCGCGAGCGCGAAGGCAGCGGCGGCGGCGGCCACGGCGCCGGCGACGACTGCCAGGGCGGTGCGCCGCTCGCGCGCCGCCGCGCGGTCGGCGGCGTCCACGCGGGCGAGGACGTCCGCGGTGAAGCCGGACGGAAGGGCGGGCTCGAGCGCGCCGAGCCCGTCGAGGGCCTCCGAGAGCTCCCTGAAGGAAGCGACCAGCCCCTGGCACCCGGCGCAGAGCGCGTGGTGCGCCCGGACCTCGGCGTCGAGCGCCGGATCGAGAGCTCCCTCGAGGAGCCGCTGCGCCTGCGCGTCGGTGAGGTGGCCCGAGAAGTTGGTCATGGCGTGGCCTCCTGCGCGTCTCCGGCGAGCGCGGCCCGGAGCCGGCCGCGCGCCCGGTGGAGCCAGGTCATCACGGTGCCGATGGGGACGTCCAGCGTCTCCGCGATCTCCTTGTACGACAGGTGCTCCACGTGGAAGAGGTGCACCACCTCGCGGTAGTTCCTGGGGAGCGCATCCACGGCGCGGGCGAGCGCGGCGGCGGTCTCGCGCCGCTCGATCACCTCGTCGCCCCGGGGCGCGGCCGGATCGGCGACCTCCCGCCGCCCGGCGTCCTCGGCCTCCGCGTCCAGCGCCACCGTGCGCGAGTCCGGAAGACGCCGCCGGAGCACGTCCAGGCAGTGGTTCCGCGCGATGCGCAGCAGCCAGGGCGAGAACGGCTGCAGGGGGTCGTAGCGGTCGATGGCCGTGTAGGCACGGACGAAGGCCTCCTGCGCCGCGTCGCGGGCCTCCTCGGGATCGCGCAGGATGCGCGCGCACAGGCCGTGGACGGCCCGCTTGTGCAGGTCCACCAGCCTCGCGAAGGCGCCCCGATCTCCCCGGGCGGCCGAGCGCGCCAGCGCGCCGTCGCCGGTGAGGGTCGGGGCCAGGGGTCGATCCTCCTGCCACGACAGCACCAGGCCGATATCGGCGATCGCGGCGGCCGTCACCATGCCATGCCCTACGGGATGGACGCCCGGGTATTTCGGCGCTCGGCTCCCCGCCGGGGCGCTCCGGATCGGCGATATCGCGGCCGAAACCCACCGTGATCACCGATGAGTCCGCGGCCGATGTCCCTGCAGGCCGCGGCTAGAGGAGCCCGAGGCGCCGCTCGAGGAGAAGGAGGCCGAGCCCCGCGGCGAGCGTGAGGGTGGTGACGGCGGCGCCCATCTTCAGGAAGGGCCAGAACCCGATCCGGCCCCTCGCGCCCGCCAGCTCGAGGACGATGATGTTCGCCACCGAGCCGACGATCGTCAGGTTGCCTGCCAGCGTCGAGGCGAGCGCGGTGGCGAGCCACAGCAGCGTCGGATCGGAGAGCCTGGGGACCCAGTGCTGCGCGAGGATGACGAACGGGACGTTGGAGACCAGCTGCGAACCGGCCACCGAGAAGAGCGAGAACCCCACCGCCTGCCGCTCCGGCGTGGCGCCGAGGGCGGGTGCGATGGCCTCGTACATCCGCGCGGCGACGCCAGCCTTCCCGATCCCGGCGACGACCACGAAGAGGCCGGCGAAGAGGACCAGGAGCGGCCAGTCCACGCGCTGCAGCGCCTGGCGCGGTGCGCGCTGCCCGAACGCCATGCAGAGCGCACCGGAGAAGAGCGCCGTCCAGGAGAGCGGGAATCCGAGCGCGAACCCGGCCAGGGCGACCGCCAGCGCCGCGAGCGACGTGCCCAGGAGGCGGCGATCGACGGCCGGTCGCGCGAGCGTGGCCGCCAGCCGGCGACGGGTGAGCTCCTTGCGGAAGAGCAGGTGGAGGACGATCGCGACCAGGACGAGGGACACGGCCGCCGGCAGCGCGAGCGCGGCCGCGAACCGCGCGTACGAGATCCCGGAGAGCGTCCCGACGATCATGTTCTGCGGGTTTCCGGTCAGCGTCGCCACCGACCCGGCGTTCGACCCGAACGCCACCGCGAGCAGGTATGGCCGGGCGGGTAGCCGCGCGTCGTCGATGATCCGCACCACCAGCGGCGTCATCATCAGGCACACGGTGTCGTTCACCAGGAACGCGGAGAGCGCACCCGCGGTGAACGTCAGGGCCCAGAGGAGCGTGCGCGGCGTGTTCACCGCGCGGATGACGCGCCAGCTCGTCCACCGGAAGAACCCCGCCTCGGTGAGGTACGCCGACAGGATCATCATCCCCAGGAGCAGCCCGAGCGTGTCGCCGTTCACCGCGCCGCCCGCCTCGGCCGGAGAGAGCACGCCCACCGCGACCATCAGCACGGCGCCGAGGAGCGCGGCCGCGGGGCGATCGACCGACAGCCCCGGGAATCTGCCTGCGGCGACGGCGACGTAGGCGAGCACGAAGACGGCGACTGCGGCGAGCACGCGCCGCGTTGTAGCACGCGGCGAACGCCCCGGGCGGGACGGCTGCGCCCCCCCGGGTGGCCGGTATCGCCTTAACGGGCGTGCCCCGGCGCACTACATTGCGGCGGTGCCGACGGACGATCCGATCGTGCTGGACGGCAGCGCCGGCGAGGGAGGCGGGCAGATCCTCCGCACCGCGCTGGCGCTGTCGGCCGTGACCGCCCGGCCCTTCGCCATCGTCAACGTCCGCGCCGACCGGCTCAAGCCGGGGCTGCGCCCCCAGCACCGGGAGGCAGCGCGCGCCACCGCGGCGCTCTGCGACGCCCGGATGGCCGGCGACGAGGTGGGCTCGTCGCGGCTGGAGTTCGAGCCCCGCCGCCGCGCCGCGCCCGGCGAGTGGGTGTTCGACATCGGCACGGCGGGATCGACGCCGCTCCTCTTCCAGACGCTCTGCTGGCCCCTCGCCCTCGCCGGCGGGCCATCGCAGCTCACCCTGCGCGGCGCCACGCACCAGGATCACGCGCCGTCGTTCCACCACCTCGCGCTGGTCTGGGCGCCGGCGGTGGCACGCCTCGGCTTCCGCTTCGAGCTGGCGCTCCAGGCGGCGGGCTTCCACCCGGAGGGCGGCGGCGAGTTCACCGCGCGCGTCGAGCCGGCGCACGCCATGCCGCCGCTCGACCTGCGCCACCGCGGGACGCTGCAGGACGTCGAGGTCGTCTCGATGGTGGGGGGGATGCCCTACGAGGTCGCCGACCGGCAGGCGGCGCGCGCGCTGCGGCTGCTGCGCGACCTCGGCGTGGCCGCCGAGGCGGAGCGGGTGCCCGTCGCCGCGCGGCAGTCGACCGGAAGCCACGTGCTCATCGTCTCGACGTTCGAGCGGACCCGCACCGGCCATGGCGCGGTGGGCGGAAAGGAGCGCGGCCCGGAGCAGGTCGCCGAGCGGGCCGTGGAGATGTTCGACGCGTACCTGCGCCGCCGGGCGGCCGTGGACGCGCACCTCGGCGACCAGCTCCTCCTGCCCGCGGCGCTCTGCGCCGCCCGCCTGGTGTCGCCGCCCCCCGGCGTCGTCCCCGCCATTCGCTACACCGTGAGCGAGGTCACGCGGCACCTGCTCAGCAGCGCCGAGGTGATCCACCGGTTCCTCGACGTGGAGGTCAGCGTGGTGGGGCGGGAGGGCGAGACCGGCGAGGTGCGCGTCCAGCCGCCGGGCGGGGCGGTGGAGGTGCTGCCGCTCGAGGCAAGCTCGCCGGGGACCGCCTGAGGGAGGCCGTGGCGCGGGCCGGCCGGATGGTGTAAGCGGTGACCCGTGCGCCGCGCCTCCTTCGCCGCCGTGGCGGTCCTCCTGCTCGTCGCGCTCGCCGCGGCGTGCGCCGGTGCCCGCGGCCTCCCGGCCGGGCAGGGAGAGGACGCCGCCCGCGAGACCCTTCGCCGGTTCGCCCGGGACCTTCAGGAGAAGCGCTGGCCGGACGCGTACGCGCTCCTCTCGGCGCGCTGGCGCACCGCCTACACGCCGTCGCGGCTGGCGACGGACTGGGACGGCGCAGGCTCCATCGGCCGCGAGGAGTCGGAGCGGGTGCTGGCGCTCCTCGCCGCGGGGGTGCCCCTGACGCGCGAGGGCGGAAGCCTGGCTCTTCCCGTCGGGACCGGCCACCGCGCCGTGGTGGTCGCCGAGGACGGCGGCTGGCGCGTGGACGCGCTGGAATGACCGGCGCGCCGCGACCCCGCGCTCGTCTCGCGAGCGGTGCGCTCCGGGGGACCGGCTGGCGGGCGGCGCCAGTCGCCTGTTGAGGCGGGGCCTCGCCGCCGCTATAAGGACGTTCCCCGATATGCCCGACCAGAATGCCGCCCTCGAAGCGCTGCGGAAGGTGATGGACCCCGAGCTTCGCCGGGACCTCGTCAGCCTCGGGATGGTGAAGGACCTCGAGGCTCACGGCGGCGTGGTCTCGCTGCTGGTGGAGCTGACCACCCCCGCCTGCCCGCTCAAGGACCGGATCGGCCAGGACGTCCGGAACGCGCTCCAGGGCGCCGGGTTCGAGACAGTCCAGCTCCGCTGGGGCGCCCAGGTGCGCGGCGCGCCCGGCGTGGCGCAGTCGCAGCTCACTCCCGGGGTGAAGAACATCGTCCTGGTGGGGGCGGGGAAGGGCGGGGTCGGCAAGAGCACGGTGGCGGTCAACATCGGCGTGGCGCTCGCCCGGATGGGCGCGAAGGTGGGAATCCTGGACGCCGACATCTACGGTCCGTCGGTCCCGATCCTCACCGGCCTCACCGACCGGCCGACCTCCCGCGACGGCAAGAAGCTCGACCCGCTGCACGCGCACGGCGTGGCGGTGATGTCCATCGGCTTCCTGGTGGACCCGGATCAGGCGCTCATCTGGCGCGGTCCGATGGTGACGGGCGCCCTCATCCAGCTCCTCCGCGACGTGAACTGGGGCGAGCTCGACTACCTCATCCTCGATCTTCCCCCGGGCACAGGCGACATCCCCCTCACCCTGGCGCAGAACGTCCGCGCCGCGGGCGTGGTGCTGGTCTCGACGCCCCAGGACGTGGCCCTCGCCGACGTGGTGCGGGCCAAGCTCATGTTCGACAAGGTCTCCATCCCGGTGCTGGGCATCGTCGAGAACATGTCGTCCTTCGTCTGCCCGCACTGCCGCGCGGAGACCCCCATCTTCGCGCACGGCGGCGCCAGCCTGGCGGCGCAGAAGATGGGGATCCAGTTCCTGGGAGAGGTGCCGATCGACCTCGCCATCCGCGAGGGTGGAGACCAAGGCATGCCCATCGTGGCGAGCCATCCGGACAGCCCGCAGTCGCAGGCGTTCTTCACGGTGGCCCGCAACGTGGCCGGGGCGGTCTCGACGCAGGTGCTGAAGGCGCCGCGCCTCCCCGTCATCGGAGGCGCGCAGCCGCGCGCGTAGGCGATGGAAGACCTCCCCGCCGACGACCTGCCGCCGCCGCCGGGCGGACCCGAGGGCGCCGGCAGGGGGTTCCTCCCCGACGCGGTCCGCAAGGCCATCGTCGCCGGCGTGACGGCGGTCTTCCTCACCGAGGAGGGTGCCCGGCGGCTGGCCCGCGACTGGAAGCTGCCCAAGGACCTCATCGCCGGGATCGTCGGCACTGCCTCGGGCGCGAAGGACGAGCTCCTTCGGATCTTCGGGGAGGAGGTTCGCCGGTTTCTCGAGTCCGAGTCGGTGCGGCGCGAGTTCTGGCGGGCGCTCGCGTCGATGGCGCTGGAGGTGAAGGCGGAGATCCGGTTCAAGCCGGCGGAGGACGGGAAGGTCGAGCCGGTCGTGAAGGCGTCCGTCCAGGCCCGCCGCCCGCGCAGGAAGGCCGGTCCGTGAGGGCGCGGCGCCGGCGATCGCCATGAGGCAGGCGGCGCGCCTCTTCGCGCTGCTGGGCGCCGCCGCGGTCGGCCTCGTCCTGTTCCGGTCGAGCCCACGGGACGTGAAGCTGGTATACGACCTGGCCCGGGCTCCGGGCGCCGCCGGGCTGGACGTCGAGATCCGGCGCGGCGCCGAGACCGTCCGGCGCGCGGAGCTGCGCGTCGCGCCGGGAAGCCCGCTCGTGACGCACGAGGTCCGTCTCCCGGACGGCGACTACGCCCTGGTGGTGCGGGTGGCGAGACCGGGCGCGCCGTTCCGGGTCGACCGGCCCCTCGACGTCCGCGAGTCGGGCACGGTCGTGATCCCGCTCGGACCGTGATGCCGGGCTGCGGCCCGGCCGCCGCCCCCGCGGATCAGCGCGGCGTCGCCGCCCCCGGCTGCTGCACCGTGTCGGCGCGGGCCTCGGGTCCCACCGCGTCCACGGTGGGGAGCGAGAAGCGGAAGGTGGTGCCGCGCCCGGTGCGCGAGCGAACCGACACCGCGCCGCCGTGCGCGTCCACGATCGCCTTCACGATGGCGAGCCCGAGGCCGAGCGCGCCGCCCGGCGGTCCGCTGCCGCCCGCGTCGCGCACCTGGTAGAGGCGGTCGAAGATGCGATCGAGGTGCTCGTCCGGGATGCCGGGGCCGTGATCCGTCACCGCCACCTCCACGCGGCCGCCGCGCACCTCGGCCGCCGCCAGCCGGATCGCGCCGCCGCGCGGGCTGTACCGCTCCGCGTTGGCGAGCAGGTTCACGAGCACCTGCAGGATCCGCTCGGGATCCGCCCACACGCGCGGGAGCCGGCGCGGGGCGCGCACCCGCACCCGGAGCTCTCGCTCCGCGAAGCGCGGGGCGAGCGACATGGCCGCCTGGGTCATCGCGTCCCGCAGGTCCATGGAGGCGGGCGAGACGGCGTCGCGGGTCAGCTCGTGGCGCGAGAACTCCAGGAGCTCGTCGATGAAGCCCTTGAGGCGCCGTCCGCTCGTCCCGACCACGGCGAGCGCATCCCGCTGCCGCGGCGCGAGGTCGCCGAGCTTCCCGGCCAGGAGCAGCTCGGCGTAGCCGAGCACCGTGACGAGCGGCGTCCGCAGCTCGTGGGAGATGTTCGCGAGGAAGTTGTCCTTGCGGCGGTCGGCCGCCTGGAGCGCCTGCACGGCCACGCGCAGCTCCCGGGTGCGCCGCTCCACCTCGGTCTCGAGCCGCGAGCGCTCCTCGTGCAGGGCGGCGAAGAGGCGCGCCTTCTCGAGCGCGATGGACGCCTGGAGGGCGAAGGCGTCGATGGCCTCGGGATCGGAGCGCCGCAGCTGCGAGGTCGCGACCGCCAGGATGCCCGCGATCCCCGGCCCGCCCCGGAGCGGCGCGAGGATGAAGCGCCGCAGGGCCAGCATCTTCCCGACCTTGCGGATGAGCCCGGGCGGTGCGTCCCCGAGCAGCTCCAGCGCGGCCCGCCGGGAGCGATCGGTGTGGATGGTCCGCTTCTCCTCGAGGACCCGCCGCACCAGCGGCGCGCTGGCGGGATCGACGCGGATCTCGCCGAGCGGGCGGCCGAGCTGGCGCTCCATGGCCCGCTGGAGCGGCGCCGGGAAGCTGGTGAAGGCGAAGCGGAGGACGGGCAGGGCGCCGGGGAGGCCGCCCGGCTCGGGGAGCAGCACCGCGGACTGGAACCCGAGCCGCAGCAGCTCGCGGGTCAGCACCCCGTACACCGCCCGCTCGTCCGACTCGACGTTGAGGTGCGCGGCGGCGACGTGGAATGCCGCGAGCGTCTCCTTGGCCTGGCGCAGCTCGGCCACGGCCCGCCGCTCGCGCGACACGTCGCGGGCGATGACGTGAAGCACCGGGCGATCGGGCAGCTCGATGCGCGCGGCCGTGACGGCCACGGGCACGGGGTCGCCGTGCCGGCGCCGGAGCCGGGTCTCGTCGTCGCGGACCACGCGCTCGGCCGCGAGCCGGCCCAGGAGGGCAGCCGGGGAGAGCACCGGATGGTCGAGGATGCGCGCCAGGGACAGCCGCCGCAGCTCGTTGCGGCGCCAGCCGGTGAGCTCGCAGAGCTTCTGGTTCCCCTCCAGGATCCGGCCGGTGGTGGGGTCGACGACGAAGATCGCCTCGCCGGCGCTCTCCTGGAACGTGCGGTAGGCGGCGCTCCGCCCCGCCAGCTCACGCCCCAGCGCCTCGGCCTCCACCCGGCCGGCGGCGAGCCGGGCCACCGCGTCGAGCGCGCGGAGCTCCTCGCCGTGGATGGGGCCGGCGACCACGAAGCGGAGGACCACCGTGTCCTTGCCCTCGGAGCCGAGGCGGAAGAAGGCGGAGCGGAAGGGGCCGGGCTCCTCGGGGAAGAGGAGCCGCGAGAGGTCCGGCTCGCAGTCGGCCATGGCGCGGGCAGGGCCGCCCGGTGCCAGCAGCGGCGAGGCGGGCGCGGCCCCGGGCCGGTGCCCGAGCAGCTCGCCCACGGCGTCGCGGATCCCCGGCGACGCCAGGGCCACGCCGTCCACCGCGGCGGTGCGCGCCGGGCGGTCGTGCTCCCGGAGCACCAGGACCTGCACCAGCGGCGCCCGGGTGACCCGCGCGGCGTCGCGTGCGATGTCGCGGTGGACCCGCTGCATGGGACTCTTTCCCATCTGCCCGCGGCCGGCCCCCGGTGCCGGACGTCGCTCCGTCGCGGGCGGCCCCCCGTCCGCGCCCGTCGCTCGGCCCGTCCGCCCCGACGAGGGAGCTTGACGGCGGAACGTGATCGTCACACGCGGAACGCTCGTTGACAAGCGCGCGCACGCGGTCTTAGGTGGTCTCCGGGCGGCGAGAGCGGCGAGAGCATGGCGGCGGTGGCACGGGCCGGCACGCCAGGAGAGTGGAATGGCCATCCAGCGGATCGCGGTCGTCGGCGCCGGGCAGATGGGCTCCGGGATCGCGCAGGTGGCAGCGCAGGCGGGCCTCGAGGTGAAGCTCGCCGACGCCTCGCCGGACCTGGCGCGAAAGGCGGTCGAGAAGCTGGGCGCCGTGCTGGCGAAGCTCGTGGAGAAGGGGAAGCTCGCGCCCGGGGACCGCGACGCGGTGCTCGGCCGGATCCGCCCGGTGGCGAGGCTGGAGGAGTGCGCGGGGGCGGAGCTCGCCGTGGAGGCGGTCACCGAGAGCCAGCGGGTGAAGGAGGAGATCTTCCGGGTCCTCGACCACGCCCTGGCTCCGGAGGCCATCCTGGCCTCGAACACCAGCTCCATCTCCATCACCGCGCTGGCGGCGGCCACCGGGCGGCCGGAGCGGTTCGTGGGGATGCACTTCATGAACCCGCCGCCGGTGATGCAGCTCATCGAGATCATCCGCGGCCTGCAGACCTCGGACGCGACCTACCAGGCGGTGGTGGACCTCGCCAAGAAGTTCGGGAAGACGACGGTGACGTCGAAGGACTCGCCCGGGTTCATCGTGAACCGGATCCTCATCCCGCTCCTCAACGAGGCCTGCTTCGCGCTGCAGGAGGGGCTCGCCTCGCCGGAGGACATCGACACCGCCGTGAAGCTCGGCCTCAACCACCCGATGGGCCCGCTCACGCTCGCCGATTTCGTCGGGCTCGACACCTGCCTGTACATCGCCGAGGTGCTCCACCGCGAGCTGGGCGACGACAAGTACCGGCCCGCGCCCCTGCTCCGGACCTACGTGGCGGCGGGCTGGCACGGGCGGAAGAGCGGGCGCGGGTTCTACCGTTACCAGTAGCTCCGCCGGGCGGCGCCGGGCGGCGAGGTCCACCACCATGGCCTACGAGAAGATCCTCCTCGAGATCGATCCCGACGGGATCGCGGTCGTCACCTTCAACCGGCCCAAGGTGCTGAACGCGCTCGACGCGGCCACCATCGAGGAGCTGGCCGACGCGGTGGGACGGGTCGAGCGGGATCCCGCGGTGCGGGCGGTGATCCTGACCGGCGCGGGTGACAAGGCCTTCGTGGCGGGGGCGGACATCGGCGCCATGTCCGGCATGGGCCCGCTCGAGGCCCGCCGCTTCGCGGAGGCGGGGCACGGCGTCCTGGCGCGGCTCGAGGCGCTGGCGGTCCCCACCATCGCGGCGGTGAACGGCTACGCGCTCGGCGGCGGCTGCGAGGTCGCCATGGGCTGCGACCTCGTCTACGCATCCGAGAAGGCACGCTTCGGCCAGCCGGAGGTGAACCTGGGCATCATCCCCGGCTTCGGCGGCACCCAGCGCCTCACCCGGCGCGTCGGGATCATGCGGGCGCTGGAGCTGATCATGACCGGCGACGCCGTCGACGCCGCCAAGGCCAAGGAGATCGGCCTCGCGCTCGAGGTGCTGCCAGCCGCGGAGCTGCTCCCGTTCGCGAAGGCCCAGGCGAAGAAGATCGCGGGGAAGGGGCCCGTCGCCATCGCGGCCGCCAAGCGGGTGGTGCGCGAGGGCGCCGACGCCGATCTCCGCACCGCCAGCGAGCTGGAGCGCCAGGCCTTCGCGGCGCTCTTCGGGACCGCGGATGCGCGGGAGGGGATGCGCGCCTTCGTCGAGAAGCGTGCGGCGCGGTGGAAGGGCGCCTAGGGCGCGGGGCCATCCGGACACCAGCACCGGGAGCGACCGAATGGACATCGAGCTGACCGAGGAGCAGCGCCAGGTCCGGGACCTCTGCCGGCAGTTCGCGGACGAGGAGCTGAGGCCCAACGCGCGGCGCTGGGACGCGAACCACGAGTTCCCGCGCGAGGCGGTGAAGAAGCTCGGCGAGATGGGGCTCATGGGCGTCGCCATCCCGCCGGAGTGGGGCGGCGCCGGCATGGACAACGTCTCCTACGCGATCGCCATGGAGGAGATCTCCCGCGGGTGCGCCGGGACCGGCGTCATCATGAGCGTCAACAACTCGCTCTACTGCGACCCGGTGCTCAAGTTCGGGACGGACGAGCAGCGGAAGCAGTTCCTGGAGCCCTTCGCGCGCGGCGAGAAGCTCGGCTGCTTCGCCCTCACCGAGCCGATGAGCGGCTCGGACGCCGCGGAGATGCGGACCGTCGCCGAGAAGCGCGGCGCCGAGTACGTCCTCTCCGGCTCGAAGAACTTCATCACCAACGGCCCCCAGGCCGACGTGGTGCTGGTCTTCGCCATGACGGACAAGGCGAAGCGCCACCGGGGCATCAGCGCCTTCCTGGTGCCCTCCGACGCCGGGGGCTTCGTGCGCGGGAAGCCGGACGAGAAGGTCGGCATCCGCGCCTCCGGCTCGTGCACCGTCTTCTTCGAGGGCTGCGCCATCCCGGAGCGGTACCGGCTCGGCGGGGAGGGCGACGGCTTCAAGATCGCGATGGCCGCGCTCGACGGCGGACGCATCGGGATCGGCTCGCAGGCGCTCGGCATCGCGCGGGCCGCGCTGGAGGAGGCGCTCGCCTACTCCAAGGAGCGCAAGGCCTTCGGCCAGCCCATCTCGCAGTTCCAGGCCATCCAGTTCATGCTGGCCGACATGGCGACCGAGCTGGACGCCGCGCGGCTGCTGGTCTGGCGGGCCGCGACGCTCAAGGACCGGGGTGTCCGCCACTCGGCGGAGAGCGCCATGGCCAAGCTCTTCGCCTCGGAGATGAGCGAGCGCGTCACCTCCAGGGCCATCCAGATCCACGGCGGCTATGGGTACGTGAAGGAGTACGACGCGGAGCGGCACTGGCGCGACAGCCGCATCACCGAGATCTACGAGGGGACGAGCGAGATCCAGCGCATCGTCATCTCCAGCGCGGTGCTGAAGGACTGAGCGGGCGCGGGCGCCCGTCCCCCGGGCGGCGCGGCGATCGCCGAGGACGGCATGGACTTCGAGCCGACCGACGTGCAGCGGGCGGTGGCGGAGACCGCCCGGGCGTTCGCCCGCGAGCGGATCGCTCCGGTCGCCCGCGACAACGACCTGGCGCGGCGCTTCCCGCGCGACCTGGTCCGCGGGCTGGGCGAGCTGGGGCTCCTCGCCGTGAACGTCCCGGAGGCCTACGGCGGGTCCGCGGCGGGCGCGGTGGCCTACGCGCTCGCTATCATGGAGATCGCCGCGGCCGACTGTGCCACCGCCACCACCGCGGCGGTGACCAACATGGTGGGCGAGACCATCGCCCGGTGGGGAACCGAGGAGCAGAAGCGCCGCCACCTGCCGGCGCTGGCCTCGGGCGAGTACGCCGCGGGCGCGTTCGCCCTGTCGGAGCCGCAGTCGGGGAGTGACGCGGCCGGGCTCGGGACGCGGGCGCTGCGCCGCGGCGGCGCCTGGGTCATCGACGGCGCGAAGCAGTGGATCACCAGCGGCGACGTCGCGGGCGTGCTGGTGGTCTGGGCGAGGACCGATCCCGCCGCCGGAGCGCGGGGGGTGACGGCGTTCCTGGTGGAGCAGGGAACGCCGGGGCTCTCGGTGGGCCGCCACGAGGAGAAGATGGGGCTTCGCGCCAGCTCCACCGTGGCGCTCGCCTTCGAGGGGTGCGAGGTCCCGGACGCGGCGCGGCTGGGGGCGCCCGGCGAGGGGTTCAAGATCGCGCTGTCGGCGCTCGACGGCGGACGCGTCGGGATCGCCTCCCAGGCCACCGGCACCATCCGCGCCTCCCTGGAGGCGAGCGTGCGGTACGCCAAGGAGCGGCGCACCTTCGGCGCCCCGCTCGCGGACCACCAGGCCATCCAGTTCATGCTCGCCGACATGGCGACGGCCCACGGGTCGGCGCGGCTGCTCGCGCTGCGTGCCGCGTGGCTCAAGGAGGCGGGCCGGCCGTTCTCGCGCGAGGCGTCGATGGCCAAGCTCTTCGCCTCGGAGGCGGCGCAGCGCGCCGTGAACCGCGCCGTCCAGATCCACGGCGGGTACGGGTACACCAACGAGTTCCCGGTGGAGCGCTTCTTCCGGGACGCGCGCGTGCAGACCATCTACGAGGGCACGAGCGAGATCCAGCGGCTGGTGATCGCGCGGGACCTGCTCGGGCAGCCCTGACCTGCCCTAGGCCGCCGACTCCTCGTCCGCGTCCGTCCGGATGAGGTGACCGGTCCGATCCCGCTTCACCCGGAGGTAGGCGACGTTGTGCGGGTTCGACGGCGAGGGAAGGGCGATGCGGCGCTCGACCGGGATCCCCGCCTCGGCGAGCTGCGCGATCTTCTGGGGGTTGTTGGTGATGAGCTCCACCGAGCGCACCCCGAGCTGGCGCAGCATCTCGGCCGCGGCGTCGTAGCGGCGCAGGTCGTCGGGGAAGCCGAGCATCCGGTTCGCCTCGTAGGTGTCGGCGCCCCGGGCCTGCAGCGCGTAGGCCCGGATCTTGTCGCCGAGGCCGATGCCCCGGCCTTCCTGGCGGAGGTAGAGGAGCACGCCCCGGCCGCGCGCCGCGATGAGGTCGAGCGCCCGGTCGAGCTGGGCCCGGCAGTCGCACTTCAGCGACCCCAGCACCTCGCCGGTGAGGCACTCGGAGTGGACGCGCACCGGCACGAGGTCGCCGGACACGTCTCCCAGTACCATCGCCACGTGCTCCCGGCCCGCTCCGTCGCGGAACACGACGGCCCGGAACGTCCCGCGATGGGTGGGGAGGGGAGCCTCGCTGTACAGCCGGACGTCGGCGCGCCGCTGCTTTGCCTGGGTGACCGCCACCACGTTGGGCATTCCCTTCCGCTCCTGTCCCGTCCCGACCCGCCGCCGGGGAATCCGGATGCCGGACGGTCCAATTATCGGGAGCTTTGACCCCGGTCAAGCCGATCTCGTTACCGCCCGAGGGTCGCCCAGGTGGGGCATGATGCGCATTGACACCGTGAGAACGCGAAGTTAGGCATCGGGAAGATGCGTGCCGAACTTTCCTCGGGGGACCTCGCTCGCGCCACGGGCAACACCGTCCGGGCGATCCGGTTCTACGAGGAGGAGGGGCTTCTCAAGCCCGCGGTCGTCTCGGACGGCGGCCACCGGCGCTACACGGAGGACGATCTCGAGCGCCTCCGGTTGATCAGCGACCTCCGGGAGCTGGGGCTGTCCCTCTGCGAGATCAAGTCGATCCTCGAGCTGCGCACCGGCTGCCAGAGCGCAGCCGAGTTCGCCATCCGGTTCCAGCAGGTCCTCGGCGCACACCTCGAGCAGGCGCAGCGGCGGCTGGAGCGCCTGAAGCGGGTCAAGAAGGAGCTGCTCGACGCGCTCGCCACGATCCAGGAGCGGCTCTCGTCCGCGGGGACCCAGCAGTGCCCGTGCATGGTCGCGGAGGCGGCGCACGCGCCGCGCATCGTGAAGGTGCTGGCCCGGCAGCAGGGCTGCTGTGGGCACGGGATCCACCACGGCGAGGGCCCGCTGCCCGGTGACGAGGTGGCCGGCGAGGGGCTCGATCCGGCGCCGGAACCGCTGCCAGGGCCGCGCGACCTGCCGCGGGCCTAGTTACCATAATCCATATTATCGGACCCAGGGACGGTCGCGCTGCGGCCTGCGTCGGTCCGGACGGGCGCGTGGCTGATTCACCCTGCGAGCGCCGCGGCCGACGCCGCCGCCACGCCCCGGACCCAGCGGGAGGCGTTCACCGGGCCAGCACCCCGCAGGCGGACAGGTCGCGAGTCTTGAACCGGACCCAGATCCGGCCGTTCGGCTCCCAGACCACGTAGCCCTCTTCCGTTTTCGCGCCGTACCCGATGGGCGCCCACTCCACGCGCGCGTTCATCGTACCATCGTACGGGTTGCCGTCCGCGCGCTTCGCCTCCGCCAGGTCGAACGCGATCATGGCTGCGAGCTTGGCCATGCCGTCGTCGAGGGCGCGGCGGGCGCCGGCGCCCTTCGCATCGGCCCAGAGCTGCGCGGCCTGCTGGAGCGTGGTCTTCCCCACCTGGAAGCCCGGGTGCCGCCTGGTGGTCAGGATGGTGTTGAGGTACAGGGGCGGCGGTGCCTCTCTCCCCGCGGCTGCCTTCCTGCCTGGAGGGCCAGCGCACCCAACTCGGCAGCGTCAAGACCGTCGCGTCGCTCGCCAAGCCGGAGCTGGGGGTCTCCATCGAGGTGTCGAAGATCGAAACCTACTTTCCCGGAGCCGGGCCGGGGTTCTTGGACGACGCCATCAACAGGTCCCGGACCAGCGCAGCCGAGACCGCCGCGGCGTCGATCCGCGATGCCACCGTGGACTACGACGCCGCCGCGGCGCTGCGTGCAGCGCTCGCGAAGGAGCTCGGGACGCTGCCGTGGCTCGACGGCAACGTGGTGGAGCTAAAGAAGGTCACGGACACGAAGGAGGGAATCGGAGGGAAACGCGCTTCGCCCTGGCGCAGCCGGCGGCAGCGATGACAGCGAGCGCCAGGAGCGTGCTGCTGAGCTGCATGGCGTGACGGTGCGTGGTCATCGATCCCCCGAGCGCGGCGACCGGGCCGCGCGCCCCTGCGTCGCGTCAGCCCCGCAGATCCGGGGTCCGCAGCCGCGCCTCGATGGCGAGCCGGATCTGCTCGAGGCAGTTGGACCCCGCCTCGCGCAGCGCGCCGATCACCTCGCCCTCGGTGTTCCACCAGTTCATGCTGGCATGCTGGCCCCGGAAGACGCGCGAGGTGGCGCTGCCGTCGGGCGCGACGAAGTCGATCTCCAGGACGACCGTGGCCGTCTTGGTGACGCCGACGCCGCTCACGTACGCCTTCAGGATGCGCGCCCGAAGCCAGAGCTTCCCGCCCGCCCCGGGGCCGGTGGCCTTCATCACGTAGATCGTCGGCGAGACCAGGGACTCGAGCTCGCGCTCGAGCCACTGGCTCACCTGCGTCGAGCTGAAGGGCCTTCCGTGCACGTCCCCCAGGCTGGGGTCGGTGCGGCGGTCCTCGACCGACTCGAGCCAGACCGGCTGCGCGCCGGGAGCGGGCTTGCGCGGCGCCGGCGGCGCCGGCTCCGCTCCGTCGTCGGAGGCCGCGGGTGGCGCCGCCAGGGACGAAGCGACGACCTCCACGGGCGTCCTGCAGGCGACGAGCGCCGCTGCGCAGAGCGCGGCGCTCAGCACCCGCCTCCGCGCGCTCACGGGACGAGTCCGCCGATCGCGCTCAGCTCGCCGGTCGGAAGGCGCACCCAGGCGCGGCCGTTCGCCTCCCGCACGACGAACCCGGTGGCCGTTCCGTTCCCGTAGGCGCCGATCACCGTCGCCTGCCGGGCATCGGGCGGCGCCTCGTACAGCGACGCGCCCGCCGGGCCGTGCTCGGCGAGGTCGAAGGCGATCATGCTGGCCAGCTCCGCCATGCCGCCGTCGAGCGCGCGGCGCGCCGTCCGCCCCCGTCCGTCGGCCCAGAGCTGGGAGGCCTGCTCCAGCGTGGTCCTGGCCTCGACGAACCCTGGCAGGGTCGCCGCCGTCGAGATGGTGTTGAGGTAGAGCGGCGCCGGGCCGCTCCCCTCGTCGCCTGCGGCCTGCGTCGGGGCGCGGGGAAGGACCGACACCTTCGCGGTGATGACGATGGCGTCGAAGGCGGGGGTGAGCCGGTGGTCGGTCTGGACGAGGACGACGACGTCCGTCCCGCTCTGCTTCACGAGCTCCGCGACCGCCTCCTTCGTGTCGGCGACCCTCCGCACGTCCACCGTGTTCTTCTTCAACCAGGCGAGCGGAGCCAGCTCCTTCTTCAGCGCGCCGCCGAGCGCCGCCCCGGCGTCGTAGTCCACCAGGGCGTCGCGGATCGGAGCGGCGACGGCCTCCGCCGCCTTGGCGCGCGAATTGGTGACCGCGCTGTCGACGAGCGCGCCGATGAGCCCGAAGCCCGCCCCGCCGGTGGACATGACGACGCTCACGCCGAGCTCCTGGCCGGAGAGGGACGCGACGGTGCGGGCAGAGCCGATCTGGTTGCGCTGCGGCTCGTCGAGGGCGACGCGCTTTGCGTGCGCGCATCCGGTCGTCATCTGGAGGAAGACGAGGGCAAGCGACGTCGCGCCCGCGCGTGTGGCGGAGCGAAAGTTCCGGTGCACGTTCATGGAAGTTCCCCTTCCCGGGATGGTCGTGGGCGGCAGACGGGCCGCCGTGGAGTCCGCGCAGTTTAGCTTGGAGTGTGGATTCGGCGTGCCCGTGTCCCTGGATCTCGGGACTCCTGAGGGATTACCCCAATGGATATCCGCTTGGGAGCGGTGACGCGCGTGTTGCCGGGAGGGGCGTCCGGGGGACTCTTCAAGAGCCCGGCTCGGAGATCGACTTCATGCGCACGCTCGCCGCCGTGGCGGCAGCCGTCTCGCTCGTCGCCTGCAGCAGCAGCAACAACGACACACAGAACCCCGGCCCGGTGCCCCCGGTGGCTCTGACGGCGCGGGGCAACGTGACCATCGCGCAGCGCGGTCAGCCCGCGCAGCCAGGTGACACGCTCAACCTCCCCGGACTCGCGAACTGCTGGGACCTCGACGACGACCTCGCCCTCGCGTAGGGCGGCGGCCTCCAGGTCGACGAGGCCCTCGACGTGTTCGTCGGCCAGCTCCCGACGGATCCACCGACCCTGGACTCCGTCACCGCGGAGCTCCGTTCGCCGGCCAGCGCGTCACGCTCTCGTTCGAGTACCGCTCCAACGCCTACGGCGTGGCCGCCAGGGTGGACGACGTCTCGGTGGTCTCGTCCGCCAATCCCGGCGTGAACCTCGTCCAGAACGGCGGCTTCGAGACCGGCGACCTCACCGGCTGGGCCGCGAGCGACGCCGGCGAGCCCACCGGGGTCGCGAGCGCGTCCTCGAGCCTGGGCGGCCTCGACGTGCAGCGGTTCTTCTTCACGGTCCCGGGGAAGGCGTGGGCGCGCTGGGCCGACGTCTTCACGAACCCGGGCGGCATCGCCGTCTCCACGCAGGCCGTCTACGCCTCGAACCTGGGCCTCCGACGGCGCCGGCATCCTCTACGAGACGCCGGGAACCTCCGGCAAGGCGCTCACGGAGTGGGACGGCTACCAGGGCGGCCGCGACATCGGCTTCGCCCACGGCAGCGGCACCCTGCTCTTCCGATCGGCCACGGACCCCTCCATCTTCGACGGGAGCGAGCTCGTCTACGTGGTCCACCCGCTCACGGTCCCGGCGGCGAAGAGCGTCGTCCTCCTGCACTACGTCGTGCTCAGCGGGGAGAACACGGGCCTGGCCTCGCCCAGCACCACCACCAGGGCCTCGTCGGTGGACGCGGCGCTCCAGGCGATCGTCGCGGGCGTCCGCAGCGATCCCCAGTACCTCGACGGCCTCACCGCCGATCAGATCGCCGCCGTCGCGAACTGGTAGAAGCGTTCGCTGGCGCGCGGGACGGGCGGCACTGGGCCCGTCCCACGCCCTCCCGCGCCGCCGGAGCCGTGGTAGCGTCCCGCGCGATGCCCGTTCTCCGTCATGGGGCGTGCGCCTTCGCGCTCGCCCTCGCCTGCCGTCCGTCCGGGCCGGCCGGGGCCCCTCCGGCGGCGCCACAGGCGGTCGCCGGGGACGCGCTGTCGGCGCCGGCGACCACCGCCTCCGAGCTCGGCGCGACGGCGCTGGCGTCGCCCGCGAGCGCGCCGCCAGCCAGCACCGCGGCGGCCCCCCTACCCCTCCGCTCCGCCACGGCGCTGGAGCCGGCGGCGCGCGTCCCGCTGCAGCCGGGCACCGAGGCGATGGTGGTGGACCCCGCCTCCCGCTTCGAGATCGAGCTGGGCGCGGCACTCCCGGACGCCCGGCTGGTGCTGCTCGACGCCCAGGACGCCGTGGTGCCCTCGACCGGCTCGCGCGAGGTGGGCTCGGCGACGAAGCTCGCGCTCGCGCCGACGGCGCCGCTCACGCCCGCGGCGCGCTACCTCCTCCGAGTGGACGGTGCGGCGACGCGAGAGGTGCACGACGCACAGGGCCGGTCGTATGCGCCGCTGGTCGTCCCGCTGCTCGCGGCCGGCACGCCGCCCGCGCCGGAGCAGAAGGCGAAGGGAAAGCGGAGGGGGGCGCGGAGGTGACGCGCTCGCGCGCCCTCGCCGTGCTCCGGTCAGTTCACGGTGATCGTCAGCAGCGCTGTGGTCGTGGTGCCGGTCGTACCTGTTGCGGTCACAACGTAGCTCGTCATGGGTGACGCAACGGTTGGCGTACCCGAGAGGATGCCCGTGGCGGTGTCGAGGAGCAGGCCATCGGGGAGCGGGGGCGAGACGGCGTAGGACGTGATCGGGCCGCCGGTGCTCCAGGGAACGTTGCTTGTGACGGCGCCGCCGTGGGCGTAGGTGACAGGATTCGTGGAGTAAGCGAGTCCGAAGACGGTCGCGATCCCGGGCACCCGTCTCGGGGTCAAGGCGGGCACGGTTCCTTCGCCAAGCTGACCCTCGGCATTCTCACCCCAGGCCCAGAGAGACCGGTCCAGACGAATTGCGAATGTGTAATCGCTCCCGGCGGACACCGAGGCAAACCCGGAACCGATCAGTGTCGGTGTGAGCCGCTGCGCGTTGGTGCCGTCGCCGAGCTGGCCGACGAGGTTGTCCCCCCACGCGTAGAGCGAACCGTCCGACTTCACCGCGACCGTGTGCCGATCGCCAGCCGTGACGCTCACGAAGCCGGTGCCGACGAAGGTGGGCACGTGGCGCTCGACCGTCGAGCCGTCTCCGAGTTCACCCTCGTTATTGTAGCCCCAGGCATAGAGCGAGCCGTCCATCTTCACCGCGACGGTGTGCTGCTGGCCTCCGGCGACGGAGGCGAACTCGGAGCCGATGAGCGTCGGCGTGAGCCGCTGTGTGGTAGTTCCGTCGCCGAGCTGCCCGTGGTCGTTCCCCCCCCAGACGTAGAGCGAGCCGTCCGTCTTCGCCGCGACAGTGTGGAATAGCCCGGCGGCCACGGAAGCGAACCCGGTACCGACGAGAGTCGGAGTGTTACGCGGCGTGGTCGTACCGTCGCCGAGCTGCCCGTAGTAGTTGAAGCCCCACGAGTAAAGTGAGCCGTCGCTCTTCACGGCGAAGGTCCTCGCCCACCCCGCCGCGATCGCAACGTATCCGGTTCCGATGAGCATGGGAGTAGCCCGCGCGTTGGTCGAGCCATCGCCGAGCTGCCCGTAGTAGTTGGAGCCCCAGGTCCACAACGAACCGTCTGTCTTCAAACCAACCGTGTGGTCGTAGCCGGCGGCAATGGATGCGAATCCCGAGCCGATGAAAAGGGGCGTGTATTGCGGATTGGACGAGCCGTCTCCCAGCGCATAACCGCCGCTTCCCCAGGCGTAGAGCGAGCCGTCGGGTCTCAGCCCGACCGCGTATCCCACGCCAGCGACAACAGAGACGAACTCGGAGTCGACCAGAACGGGGGCATGACGCTCGGTGGCAGAACCATCACCGAGCTGGCCGCGGCTATTGTCCCCCCAGGCGTAGAGCGACCCGTCGGTCTTCACGGCACATGAATGCTCAGCGCCCGCGCAGGCCGAGGCGAAGCCGGAGCCGACCAATTCGGGCCTATAGGCAACGCCGCTGGACCCGTCGCCGAGCTCGCCACTGGCGCCGAAGCCCCAAGCATAAAGAGAGTGATCCCACTTCACCGCGATGGTGTGGAAATCCCCTGCGGCAACAGAAGCAAACCCGGACCCGATCGGTGTCGGCGTGAGCCGTTGCGCAGTGGTTCCGTCGCCAAGCTGGCCGACCATGTTATCCCCCCAGGAAGAGAGCGTACCGTCTGTCTTCACGCCGACGGTATGCCGGATGCCGGTGGCGACGGAGGCGAACCCGGAGCCGATCAGTGTCGGCGTGAGCCGCTGCGTGGTCGTTCCATCACCGAGTTGGCCGTAGCCGTTGTCCCCCCAGGCATAGAGCGAGCCGTCCGTCTTCACCGCGATGGTGTGGTATTGGCCGGCGGCTACAAAAGCGAACCCGGAGCCGATCAGCGTCGGGGTGAGCCGCGGCATCTTGGTGCCGTCGCCGAGCTGGCCGTAGTCGTTGCGCCCCCAGGCATAGAGCGAGCCGTCCGTTTTCACCGCGACGGTGTGGGCGTCCCCGGCGGCAACGGAGGCGAATCCAGTACCCACGAGAACCGGAACGCTATGCGATGCGACAGTGCCGTCGCCGAGTAGGCCGAGTTGGCCACCGGAGTTGTCGCCCCAGGCGTAAAGCGAGCCGTCCGTCTTCACCGCAACGGTATGGAATGCCCCGGCCGCTACAGAAGCGAACCCGATACCGACGAGACCCGGAGCGTTGCGCTGCGTGGTCGTACCGTCGCCGAGCTGACCGGCGATGTTATTTCCCCAGGAATAGAGGGTACCATCCGTCCTTACCGCGACCGTGAAGTCGAGGCCGGCCGCGACCTGCTTCCAGGATCCGGTGCAGTCCACGATGACGTCGCGAATGTCGGCGTTCCCGACCGTCCCGGAGCCGTTGAGGACCGTGCAGTTCTGCCCGGCCGGTTGTGCCTTCACCGTGATCCCGTAGCCCGCTCCCGTGGCAAGGGGCCCCGGGAAGACGAACGACGTTGCGCCCACGTCGATCGCGCAGTCTGGCGCCCCGGGAGTCGTCAAGACGAGGCCACTCCCCGTCAACCCCGAGACCGTGCCGCTGATGAAGTACGTTGGAACGAACTGGAGGGATGGTGTCTGCGCCACGACCACCTGGCCGGTGCCCGCATCGACCGTCGCAGTGAGCGTGCCGGTCCCGACCGAACTGGAGATGACGGTGAAGAACGCAAAGCCCGAATCGCTGGTCGTCGCGTTCACGGGCATGATGGTCGCCATGCCCGAGTACGCGAGCGCCACGGTCGCACCTGCGATGGGCCGCCCGAGGCGGTCGGCCACGCTCACCGCGACGCTCGCGGCCGTGCTTCCGTCTGCGGGGACGGAAGCCGGCATGACGAAGACGGCCGACATCGACGCGCTCGGCGGCGCCACGGTGAAGGTGACGTCTCTCTGCAATACGAATGTACCGCCGCTCCCGCTCACCGAGGCTGAGATCGTCTGAGTGCCGGCGACGAGCGCTCTCACGGTACCAGTCGCGGTGCCGTCGGCTGCGGTGGGCCCGCCGGGTTGCCAGAGGCTCGCAGACCCCGTTGACGACAGGGTCACGCTTTGGCCCTGGACCGGGTTCCCGTACTTGTCCCCGATGGTCGCCACAAGAACGATGGGCGTTCCGTCGTCGGGAGTGGTCGGCGGGATTCCGACGAGCGTCGACCCCGCCGCGCTGGGTAGGCCGGCCACGAACTGGACTGATGGCGTGGAAAGGATCGGGATGCTCCCCGGCAGGAGTCCAGTCACGGTCCGCAGACCGGCAACGGTCGAGGAGAACGAGACGACTGCCTTCCCAGCCACGTTCGTCGTGCGCGACGGGATCGCGTCCGACGGGAAGGTGCTTTGGAACATAACCGCCACGCCGGAGACGAAGTTGCCGAACGCGTCCCGCACGGTGACGGTGAGGTTCGCGGTGCCACCCGCCGGGAAATAAGGTTTCGACACCGTAAGGTCGCACAAGGCCGGCGCCGGATCGCTCGCCTCAATGGCGAAGCCAGTGCTCGACGCGCCGGCGAGGCCACTCGACGTGGCGGCGAGCGTGTAGCCGTTGCCGGCCTTGTCCACGGACACCGCGGCGAAGGTGGCCGAGCCGTTCACGGTCGCGGCTGCGGAGCCGCCGGAGAGCGTTGCCCCCGACGTGCCGCCGGCGAGCGCGAGCGCCACGCTCTGCGTCCCCGAGGTCACCACGTTCCCGAACGCGTCCTGTACGGCGACCACCACCGGCAGGACGAACGGGGCCCCTGCCCTCCCGCCGTAGGGCTGCACGGCGAAGGCGAGGCGGGAGGCTCCTGCAGGAATCACGGAGAAGCTCGACGAGGTCGCCGAGGCGAGCCCGGCCGAGGTCGCCACGAGCTGCCAGCCGGGCGCCGCCTCGTTCACGGTGAGCCCGCCGAACGTGGCGATCCCGCCGGACGCGGCGGCGGTCGCGGTTCCGTGAAGGGTCCCGGCCGGCACGACGGCCAGCGAGACGTTGGTGCTCCCACCGGTCAGGTTCCCGAACTGGTCCAGCACGTCCACCACCGCTCCGAAGGGCGCGCCGGCGGCGACGCTCGCGGGCGGGCCCGCGCCGAACGCCAGCGAGGCCGGAGCGCCGGCGACCACCGTCACGCCCGCGACCTGAACCACGGGCACGCCGCCCACGAAGGCCGTGACCGATCTGGATCCAGCGGACGTCCCCTGGATCCGGCCCGTCGCCACCCCATCCGCGCCCGTCAAGCTGGCCGGCTGGGTGACCGTGTCGCCGACCCCGGTCGAGGAGAGCATCGCGGCGACGCCTGGCACGGGATTGCCAGACGCGTCGCGGACAGTCACCGTGACGACGGCGCCCGGACCGCCGGCGGTGATCTGCGCCGGCGACGCGGACACCGTTGTCGTGACGACGCTCGGGGCGCTCGCGACCGTCACCGCTACGACAGCCGAGACGTTGTTTCCCTCGTTCGACTCCGGCACTGCGTTGGGCGCGTCGGCGATGGCGCCGAGGTAGTACGTGCCCGCAAACCCGCCCGGCACTGGCAGGCTCGTGCTGCCCGCGCTCGACGCGCCCGCGGGCAGCCCAGCTACGTAGCGGCGGCCGAGGTACAGGTCGCTCGTCGTGATGGTCGCGTCGTTCGAGAGGTAGTAGTGGACGTAAAAGGGCCCGGCCGCGCCGCCCGTCGCGGTCACCGTGTCGGTGACCGTCATCGTGCCGCCCGACGTCGCGGCGGCCGGCGCGCCGAACGCCGTCATCGACAGGTCCGGCAGCCCGACGGTCACCTGGTTGCCAGCGAGCGCGTTGTTCGTCTCGTCCGACTCCGGGACGGCGCCGGGCGCGTCGGCGATGGCGCCGATGTAATAGCTGCCCGAGAGCCCGGCCGGCACCGTGAGGCTGGTGCTGGCGCTGCTCGTCGCCCCGGCGGCGAGCCCCGCCACGTACCGGCGGCCCACGTACTGGTCCGCGGTCGTGATGGCGGCGTCGCGGGATAGGTAGTAGTGGACGTAGAAGGGCCCGACACCGGCGCCCGTCGCCGCGACCGTGTCCGCCACCGTGAAGGTCCCGCCTGTTGCGACAGCCACGGGCGACGCCTGCACCGCGGTCATCGTCAGGTCGGGCGCCGTCACCGAGAACGGGATCGCCACGGAGCCGTTGTTGGCCTCGTTCGATTCCGGCACCGCGTTCGGGGCATCGGCGATGGCTGCGAGGTAGTAGGCCCCCGAGAGGCCGGTGGGCAAGGTCAGCGCGGTCGTGCCGCTGCTCGAGGCGCCTGCTGCGAGCCCTGCCACGTACCGGCGGCCCACGTACTGGTCCGCCGTCGTGACGGTCGCGGACCGGGACAGGTAGTACTGGACGTAGAACGGTCCCGCCGCGCCACCCGACGCCGCCACGGTGTCCGTCACCGTGATGGTCCCGCCCGACGGCGCGCCGGACGGCGCCCCGAACGCCGTGATGGTCAGGTCGGGGGGCGTCACCGAGAGCGGAATGGCCGCCGAGCCGTTGTTGGTCTCGTCCGACTCCGCGACCGCGTTCGCCGCGTCGGCGATGGCGGCGAGGTAGTAGGCCCCCGAGAGGCCGGTGGGCAACGTCAGCGCAGTCGTGCCGCTGCTCGAGGCGCCGGCGGCGAGCCCGCTCACGTACCGGCGGCCCACGTACTGGTCGGCCGTCGTGACGGTCGGTGCCCGGGACAGGTAGTACTGGACGTAGAACGGTCCGACCGCGCCGCCCGACGCGGCCACCGTG
>DATIWK010000229.1:0-26955 GCA_035519395.1 Anaeromyxobacteraceae bacterium
CTTCACCACGTCGACGAGCCCGCCGATGCCGCGCGGCATCCCGCGCCGCACCGGCACGCCCAGGACCTCCTCCGCCATCTCCGGCATGCCGTGGAGGAGCGTCGAGCCGCCGGTGATCACCACCCCCGAGGCGATCAGCTCCTCCAGGCCGCACTTCTGGATCTCGTGCTGCACCAGCATGAAGATCTCCTCGACGCGCGGCTCGACGATCTCCGCCAGGATCTGCCGGGAGAGGACGCGGGCCGCGCCGCCGCCGACGCTCGGGACCTCGATCGTCTCGGACTTGTCGACCATCGACGCCATCGCGCAGCCGTACTGCTTCTTGATGCGCTCCGCCTCGTGGGTGGGGGTGCGGAGCCCCACCGCCACGTCGTTGGTGAGGTGGTTGCCGCCCAGGGACAGGACCGCGGTGTGCGCGATGGCGCCGTTCGCGAAGACGGCGATGTCGGTGGTGCCGCCGCCGATGTCCACCAGGCACACGCCCAGCTCCTTCTCGTCCTCGCTGAGCGTGGCGAGCGAGGAGGCGAGCGGCTGGAGCACGATGTCGGAGACGTTGAGGCCGGTCCGCTGCGCGCACTTCACGATGTTCTGCGCCGAGGAGACCGCCCCGGTGACGATGAGCGCCTTCGCCTCCAGGCGCACGCCGCTCATCCCCACCGGCTCCTTCACGCCGTCCTGGTCGTCCACCACGAACTCCTGCGGGAGCACGTGGATCACCTCGCGGTCGAGCGGGATGGCGACGGCCTTGGCCTGGTCGATGACGCGGTCGACGTCCTGCTGCCGGACCTCCTTGTCCTTCACCGCCACCACGCCGTGGGAGGGGAAGGCCTTGATGTGCCCGCCGGCGATGCCGGTGTAGACGGTGGTGATCTCGCACCCCGCCATGTGCTCGGCCTCCTCGATGGCGCGCTTGATCGAGGCGACGGTGGCGTCGATGTTGACCACCACGCCCTTGCGCAGGCCCTTCGACGGGTGCGTGCCGATGCCGATGATGTCGATGCCCTCGTCGGTCACCTCGCCGACGATGGCGCAGATCTTGGTCGTGCCGATGTCGAGGCCGACCAGGATGTCGCCGCTCTTCGCCATGTTGTCCACCTCCGGGCATCGCGCCGTCGCGCTCCGCCACGCGGGCCCTCTCGGGCCCCTGCCTCTCGCCTATCGGGACGGCGGCGAGCGCCGCCCCGAACCACCGTCCTGCCGGGGGACCACCCGCTCGTGCGCGCTACGCGACGACGCTCGTGTCCCGACAGCCATCACGAGCGACGCATGCGCGTCGCTCGCCCCCCCCACGCGCTTCGGTCCGGCCTCGTCCGGCTGGGTCTGCGCTCGTGCACCGAGCGCGCTGGTCCGTCTCCCCGCCAGCCGCACGGCGACCCACTCCGGGCGCCGCCGGTTGTCGAGGTGGAGCACCGAGGCCTCGCGGCCGTCCGCGTCGAGGGCGTCGAGGACGCGCTCGAGACGGGAGAGCTTGGCGGGCAGGTCGCCCGTGCCGAGCCGGATCTCCGTCCCCTCGCGGCCGGCGTACACGGTGACGCCCCAGTCCGGGTCGATGTGGATCTCGGAGACGGGCGCGCGCCGGTCCAGGCCGCGCTCCGCCCAGCGGTCGAGCAGCGCCAGCGCCCCGGAGAGCAGCGGCTCCAGCTCCGGCCGCCGCTCCACCCAGTCCTCGCGCGCGATCCCGGTCACCACCGGAAGGTCCAGCCCGTCGCCCGGCGCCGCGCGCTTGAAGACGCGGGCGTGGCTGTCCACGAGGTAGAGGCCGCCCAGGTCCACGAGGGCCACGGCGCGGCGCTCGGTGACGGTCACCTCCAGCGCGGGCGGGAGCGACCGGCGCACCGCGACGGTGTCGATCCAGGGATGGCGGGCGAGGGCGGCCTCCACGGCCGCCGGATCCACCGCCAGCAGGTGGTCGCCGGCGTGCGCGGGCGACAGCTCCAGCAGCTCCTCGCGCGTCGCGCGCCCCAGCCCCTCGAAGCGGATCTCGCGGAGGCGGAGCGCCGGACCCTCGACGCCCACGCGCCAGAGGGCGTAGGTGGCGCCGGCCAGCAGCGCCACCGCCGCGACCGAGGGGAGGACGAGCGACACCGCCCGCGCGGCCGTCCCGCGCCACGCCCCTGGCTCGCTGTCCACGCGCCTTCGGTTCGCCCCGCGCGCCACGCCACACCCGCCCTTCCGGCGGGCCCCCGATGGCGGGCGCTGCCGGACGCTATCACCCGATGGTGCATCGTGCCCCAGCGGGCGCCGCCCGCAAGTTTTCGGCGGCCGGTCCCCGGCCGTTCCCCGGCCGGCCCGCCGGTGCCGGCGTCCCGAGGGCCGCCTGCCCACATCGGCGCCGGTCCTCGCACACGCCTCGCGAGTTGGGCCGGATCAAGACGTGCGGTGGCGCGCATCCTCTAGAGTTGGCGGACACCCCGGAGCCGCGATCGATGACCATCCTCCCCGCCGCCCTCCTCGCCGCCCTCGCGCTCGCCGGGGAGCCGGCCGCCGCGCGCAAGGCCAAGCTCGCGCCGATCCCCAAGGCGCAGGCGGTCTCCACGCACGGTCCGTTCGAGTCGGGCGACTGCGACACGTGCCACGAGCGGAACGACCCCACCAATCCCGGCAAGCCGGTGAAGGCGTCGAACGCCCTGTGCTACGCGTGCCACGAGGAGTTCCAGGGGAAGGCGCCGCTCAAGTTCGACCGGAAGCTCCACCCCGGCGGCGAGCGCGACTGCATGACGTGCCACTCGCCGCACAACTCGGCGAAGAAGAAGCTGATGCTGTAGTGCGCGCTCCCACCCGGCTCGGCGCGCTCGCGCCGAATCGCGCCGGGGGTCGGGCACGGTCGAATTCTTTTGAGGTATCCTGCCTGGGTCCAGGCCGTCATCGAGCCTCCGATCCGAAGATCGGCGTACCGACGCGGGTCGAAGTGCAGGGGGCGTGACCCGCGGTCCCAGTCCCCCGTGGAGCGGAAAGCAATGACCGAGCGGTGTCCGAAGCTCGCGGGAGCCGTCGCCGTCGCCCTGGCCCTCCTCCTCGCCCCGCCGGGCGCCCGCGCGGCCGCCAAGACGGAGGTGAAGAAGTCGGCCCTGCGCCGCGGCCTCGCGGTCGCGCCGCTGCCGCGCGAGAAGGCCGTCCGCCAGCACGCGCCCTTCGAGGACGGCGACTGCGGCGTGTGCCACGAGCGGAACGTGGGCCCGGACCCGGGGCCCATCCGCCACGCCAGCGTCAACGAGCAGTGCTTCGAGTGCCACGACGACGTCCGCGAGGTGATGACGCGCAAGTACAAGCACGTCCCGGCGGTCGAGGCCTGCACCGACTGCCACAACCCGCACAACTCCGCCGAGCCCTCGCTGCTCACCAGCGACATGGGCGCGCTCTGCGTGAGCTGCCACAAGGGCATCCGGGATCAGCTCGCGAACGGGAAGGTCCAGCACGAGGCGGTCATCAAGGACCGCAAGTGCGCCAACTGCCACAACCCCCACGCCACCAACGTCGAGAAGCTCCTCGTCCAGCTCCCCTTCGACCTGTGCGTGAACTGCCACTCGCAGGACGGAATGCGCGCCTCCGACGGCACGGAGATGACGAACTACCGCAAGTGGCTCGACGAGAACCGCGTCTGGCACGCGCCGGTGGAGGCCAAGGACTGCTCCTCCTGCCACCGCACCCACGCCGGCGACTACTTCCGGCTCCTGGTCGCGCCGTACCCGGCCACCTTCTACGCGCCCTACGACGTGAAGAACTACGCGCTCTGCTACGGCTGCCACAACGACAAGGTGGTGTCGACGCCCCAGACCACGACGCTCACCGGCTTCCGGGACGGCCCGCGCAACCTGCACTACGTGCACGTCCACAAGGAGCGCGGACGCACCTGCCGCGCCTGCCACGAGGTGCACGCCTCCAAGCAGGACCACCACATCCGCGAGTCGGTGCCCTACGGGCCCAAGAACTGGAACCTCAGGATCAACTACGTCAAGACGCCCACCGGCGGGCAGTGCTCCAAGACGTGTCACGAGACGAAGACGTACAACAACACGACGCTGACGGGCTCTGCCTCCAGCAAGCCCTGACGCGTCCGCACATCGAAGCGAGGTCGGGAGTGGTCTCACGGCGCCGTCCGGCAGCGTGGGTCATGGGGGGGCTGCTCTGTGGAGTCCTGGTCTGGCCGGCCGCCGACCGCGCGTTCTCCAACGTCGCGGTGGGCGAGTCGGTCGACAATCCGTCGCTCAAGACGCTCGACGGCAAGCGCCACGACCTCTGGTCGAAGAAGGCGCAGGCCAGCGTCTTCATCTTCTTCCGCCCCAGGCAGGACCACTCGCTCGACACGCTCCGCGCGATGGTGGACTGCGAGAAGGAGTTCGCCTCGAAGCCGGTGCACTGGGTGGCCGTCGTCTCGGACAGCTGGACGCCCGCCGAGGTCAGGGCCACCGTGACCGAGGCGAAGCTCGACATGCCGGTGCTCATCGACGAGGGCGACACCCTCTACGGCAAGCTCGGCGTCCGCCTCCACCCGGTGATCGGCATCGTGGACGGCCGGGGCAAGCTCTCCGCCTACGAGCCGTTCCACGAGATCAACTACTGCGAGCGCGTCCGCGGCGAGATCCGCTTCGCGCTCGGCGAGATCACGCGGGAGGAGCTGCGCAAGGTCGAGAACCCCGAGAAGTCGGTGATGCGGACGGACGAGGGCGTCGCGCGCCGCCACCTCAACTTCGCCAAGGGGCTGCTCCGGATCGGAGATGCGGCCAAGGCGCTCGAGGAGGTCCGCCGCAGCCTCGAGATCTTCCCGTCCGCGCCCGCCTACGGGCTTCAGGCGAAGATCCTGGCGGAGCAGGGCAAGTGCGCCGAGGCGATCCCGTCCCTGGAGGCCGCGTTGAAGATCGATCCGGCCGAGCCGTCCGCCATGGAGGGCAGGAAGCGGTGCGGAAAGTAGCGCCCACGAGACCCCACCGCGCGCGGGCGCGGTGGTGCGAAGATCATCCGACTCCATGATCACTGGAAACCGCTCGCTGCTCCTCCTCGTCGCCGCCGTCGCGCTCTCGCCCCTGGGCGTGCGCGCCCACGCCGAGGTCGGTAGCACCATCGACAACGTAGAGCTGAAGACGCTGGCGGGGGGCCGGGAGAAGCTCCTGTCCAACAAGGCCCGGGCGAACGTGATGATCTTCTTCCGCCCGAACCAGGACCGGTCGGTCGAGGCGCTCCGGCAGATGGCGCAGTGCGAGAAGGACCTCGCCGGCAAGCCGGTGCACTGGGTGGCGATCGTCTCCGCCACCGAGCCGGCCGAGGGCGTGAGGACGGTGGTCCAGCAGACGGGGATCGCCATGCCGGTGCTGGTGGACGAGGGCGACGCGCTCTACGACAAGCTGGGCGTGCGGCTCCACCCGCTGGTCGTCATCGCCGACGGGAAGTTCAAGCTCGTGGCGACGGAGATGTACCGGCAGATCGAGTTCTGCGACATGGTGAGGGCGCGCATCCGCTTCGTGATCGGCGAGCTGGACGAGGCCGGGCTCGACAAGGTCCTGAACCCGGCGCGCTCGGCGCTGCCCGGCGAGGACCTCGCCAAGAAGGCGATGCGCGACGTCAACATGGCGAGGAAGCTCATCGACCTCGACCAGGCGGACAAGGCCATCGAGCGCTGCCAGCGGGCGCTGGAGCTCTCGCCCACCGTGGCGGCCGCGTACTCGGTGATGGGCGACGCCTACGCGAAGCAGGGCGACTGCGCCAAGGCGAAGCAACAGTGGCAGGCCGCGCAGAAGCTCGACGTCAAGGCCACGGCGTCGGCGGACGGGCAGAAGAGGTGTCCGTAGGGTCCCGCGCGCCGCGGCGGTAGCCGGGGCGGGGGCCGGCAGGCTTCCGCAGGGCTCTCCTTGCTCACGCGCCGCCCCGCGAACCGGGAAGGCGTCCCGTGTTCTTGTCGGCGGGCTGGCGGGCTTCCGCAGGGTGTCTCCTTCGTCGCTCCGCGCAGTGCGTGGGGACCGCTCCCGACGCCCGGAACCGTTCCCGAGCACCCGGAGCCGCTACAGGAGGCTCCGCCGGCACTCACGCGGTGGTCGCTGCCGGGCCGGACTCCTTGCCGCATGGGCCGACGTGGAGGCGGCAAGCCCTCGCATGCGCTCCGCTCCTCAGGAGACGCCCTGCTCACGCCCGCCACCCCGCATGCCGGTGAGACCCGGGTTGCGGGTTCACCTCATGTCAGCCGCATCGGGTGGACACCGGCGTCAGGGAATGCGGGCGGCGGGAGTCCCGGCGTGGCCGGAGCGCGCCTCCGCAGGCCGCCACGACCGCACCCATCGCGCCCGCGCGCGCCCCGCGAGCCGAAGGGCCGCGCGAGGACCAGCGCGGCCCCGAGCGTCCCGCGGACCGGAGCCGCGCCTCCGCAGCGCGGCGAGCGATTGGAAACGTGTCGCGCGCGGGCCTGATCACCACGCGCGGCCGAGGACCAGCGCGCGGAGGCCACGCCGGGACGGACGCCGCCACCATGGACGCCGGCGCGATCGACTCCGGCGCCGTCACGCCTTCAGCGTCGCCCCCTCCAGCAGCCGCTCGCACAGGTCCTCGAACGAGATGCCGTTGCCCCGCGCGATCTTGGGGACGAGCGACGTCGCGGTCATCCCCGGCAGCGTGTTGACCTCGAGGATGAAGGGCGTCCCGTCGGCGGTGAGGATGAAGTCGGAGCGGGTCACGCCCGAGCACCCCAGACCGCGGTGGGCGATCTCGCCGGCCTCCGCGAGCGCCTTGCGGTGCGCGTCGGGGATGCGCGCCGGGTAGAAGTACTGCGTCGTGCCGGCGGTGTACTTGGCGGCGTAGTCGTAGAACTCGTTGGCGGGCACGATCTCGATGACCCCGAGCGCCCTGTCGTCGAGGACCGCGACCTGGACCTCCTTGCCGCGCACGTACCGCTCCACGATGACGTCGCCCTTGTACGAGGCGGCGTCCACGCAGGCCGCGGCGAGGCCGGCGGGATCCCGGACGATGTGCACGCCCACCGACGAGCCCTCGCCGGCGGGCTTCACCACGCAGGGCAGCCCGAACGGCAGGTCGGCCGCCCGCACCGAGGCGGCGGCCTGGTGCGAGAAGACCCGGTACTCGGCCACGGCCAGCCCGAGCGCGCGGAAGAGCACCTTCGAGACGACCTTGTCCATCCCGACCGCGGAGGCGAGCACGCCGGAGCCGGTGTACGGGATCTCCAGCGACTCGAGCAGCCCCTGGATGCAGCCGTCCTCGCCGTAGCGGCCGTGGAGGGCGTTGAAGGCGACGTCCACCTTCGCGCTGCGCAGCCGCTCGCCGATGTCGTGGCCGACGTCGATGAGCAGCGCGTCGTAGCCCCGCGCCCGCAGCCCCTCCGCGCAGGCGGCGCCGGTCTTGAGGGACACCTCCCGCTCGGTGGAGAGCCCGCCGTACAGCACCGCCACCTTCTTCCCGCTCCACTTGCCCATTCGCTCCTCCGCGTGGCGCGCCGCCGGCGCGCCCCCGACGCTACGATCCCTGCAGGTCCTCGGCCAGGAAGGCGCCCAGGAGCCGGACCTCCGTCTCCAGGGCGATCCCGAAGCGCTCCTTCACCCGCGATCTCGCGAGCTTCACCAGCGCGAGCACGTCGCGCGCCGTGGCGCCGCCCAGGTTCACCACGAAGTTCGCGTGGACGTCCGACCACATGGCGTTCCCGACACGGTGCCCCTTCAGGCCCACCGCCTCGACGAGCCGGCCCGCGAAGTCGCCCGGCGGGTTCGTGAACGTCGAGCCGAAAGTGGGCCGGTCGAGCGGCTGGGTGGCCGCGCGCCGATCGCGGTCCGCCTTCATCGCGGCGGCGCTCGCGGCCACGTCGCCCTCCCGCAGCGTCGCCTCGACCCGCGTCACCACCGCGCCGGCCGGGAGCCGCGCGCGGCGGTAGCCGAACTCGAGCGCGGCGGCGGGGACGAAGCCGGCCCCGTCGGCGGTGGCCAGCTCCACGCGCGTCACCACGTCCTTCATCTCGCCGGAGCGGGTGCCCGCGTTCATGGCCACCGCGCCGCCGAGGGTCCCCGGGATCCCGGCGATGAACTCCATCCCCACCAGCCCGAGCGCGTGGGCGCGGGAGGGGAGCCGCGCCGAGGGGGCCCCGGCGTTGAGGACCAGGATCCCGCCGTCGTGGGACTCCGGCGCGAGATCCTGCGGGAGCCGCACCACGATGCCCCGGACGCCGGCGTCCGCGACGAGGAGGTTGGCGCCGCCGCCCAGCACCGCCAGCGGGACGTCCAGCCGCCGCGCGGCGCGGAGCAGCTCGGCCAGCGCGTCCGGATCGGCGGGGCGGACCAGGAGGTCGGCGGGGCCGCCCACGCGGATGGCGGTGCGCGGGGCGAGCGGCGCGTCGCGGACGATCTCCCCGCGGACCCGGCGGGCGATCTCGTCCCGCCAGTCCATCACTTCTCCAGGAGCGCCAGCAGCTCCGGCCCCACCTGCGTCACGTCGCCCGCGCCGAGGGTGAGGACGAGGTCGCCCGGCTGGATGCGCTCGCGCGCCGCCTCGGCGAGCCGCGCCCGCGGCACCAGCGTCGCGTCGCGGTGGCCGCAGGCGCGGATGGCGGCCACCAGGCTCTCGCTGGTGGCGCCGGGGATGGGGTCCTCGCCGGCCGCGTAGATGTCGGTGAGGAGCAGCACGTCGGCGTCGTTGAACGCCGTCGCGAACTCCGCCATGAGGTCGCGGGTCCGGGTGTAGCGGTGCGGCTGGAAGATGCAGACCACCCGGCGGTGGAAGGCCTCGCGCGCGCCCAGCAGCGTGACCTTCACCTCGGCGGGGTGGTGGCCGTAGTCGTCCACCACCGTCACGCCCGCCGCCTCGCCCTTCACCGTGAAGCGGCGCTGCACGCCGTCGAACCCCGCCAGCGCGGCGCGGGTCACGTCCGTCGGGATCCCCATCTCGTCGCCGAGGGCGATGACCGAGAGCGCGTTGAGCGCGTTGTGGCGGCCCACCATGCGCAGCTCGAACCGTCCCAGGGGCTCGCCGCGCCGCGCCGCCTCGAAGCGGACCGCGCCGCCGGAGACCTCGATCTGCCGCGCCCGGTAGTCGGCCTGGTGGCTCTCCCCGTAGGTGACGTAGCGCGTCTCCACGTCCGGCAGCAGCGACTGGACGCCGGGGTGGTCGATGCAGAGGATGGCGAGCCCGTAGAACGGCACGCGGTTCACGAACTCGACGAACCCGCGGCGCAGCGCCTCCGGCGTCTTCCAGTGGTCGAGGTGCTCCGGGTCGACGTTGGTGACGATGGCGATGGTGGGGGGGATGCGCAGGAACGAGCCGTCGGACTCGTCCGCCTCGACCACCATGTAGTCGCCCTTGCCCAGCTTGGCGTTCGACCCGAAGCCGTTCACCTTCCCGCCCACCACCGCGGTGGGGTCCAGGCCGGCGTGGGCGAGGAGGTGCGCCGCCATCGAGGTGGTGGTGGTCTTCCCGTGCGATCCGGCGATGGCGACCCCGTACTTGAGGCGCATCAGCTCCGCCAGCATCTCCGCGCGCGGGATGACCGGGATCTTGCGCGCCCTGGCCTCGACCACCTCGGGGTTGTCGCGGCGCACCGCCGACGAGACCACCACCACGTCCGCGTCGCGCACGTGCGCGGCGGCGTGCCCCTTCTCGATCCGGCCGCCCAGCGCGGCGAGCCGGCGGGTGACGTCGGATTCCTTCAGGTCGGAGCCGGAGACGGCGTAGCCGAGGTTGAGCAGGACCTCGGCGATGCCGCTCATGCCGATGCCGCCGATGCCGACGAAGTGGATCTTGGGCTGACGGGAGCGGAAGAGGCTCATGCGTGAGGGAACCATAGCGCGCCGCGGCGCGGGGCGCGAAGGGCAGGCCAGCGCTCCGTCACCCCGGCCCGAGCGGCCGGACCGGCTGGAAGCCGGGCGCGCGCACCTGCCCGAAGGGCGATCCCCAGCGGCGCCGCACCAGCTCGATGCAGACGTCGGTGATCTCCTTGGCGGCCTGCGGGCTGCCCATCCGGCCGGCGGCGCGGGCCATCTTCTCGCGCCGCTCGGGGTGGGCGAGGATGGCGCGGATCTCGGCCGCGAGCAGCTCCCCGGTGAGGTCGCGCTCCTCGATCATCACCGCCGCGCCGGCGTCCACCAGGCTGCGGGCGTTCTTCACCTGGTGGTTGTCGGCCGCGAAGGGGAAGGGGACGAGGATCGCCGGCTTCTTGCACACGGTCAGCTCGGCGAGCGTGGTCGCGCCGGCGCGGCAGACGACCAGGTCCGTCTCGGCGTAGGCGGCGCTCATGTCGGTGATGAACTCGCGGACGTCGGGCTCGAACCCGCAGGCGCGGTAGCCCTTCTCCACCGCCTCGCGATCCCGCGCGCCGGTCTGGTGCGTGATGTGGAGGCGGTCGCGCAGGTCCGCGAGGTGGGGGAGCGCCTCGATGACCCGCATGTTGAGCGCGTGCGCGCCCTGCGAGCCGCCGAAGACCAGGAGCCGCGGCGGGTCGTGGCGCACGTCCGGCCGCATGTAGTTCTCCATCAGCTTGCGCCGGATGGGGTTCCCCAGCTGGTACACCTTGCGCCGGCGGAAGTGGCGCGCCGCCTCGGGGAAGGCGGTGAAGGCGGCCTTCACGAACCGTCCCAGGACGCGGTTGGTGAGCCCGGCGATGGCGTTCTGCTCCTGGACCGCGGTGGGGATGCGCATCAGCCAGGCGGCCAGGACCACCGGCCCCGACGCGTAGCCACCCACGCCCACCACCATGTCCGGCCGCCACCGGCGCAGGACGCGCCACGACTGGAGGAAGGCGTTGGGGAGGAGCAGCAGGTTGAGGAGCGCCCCCGCGAACCCCTTCCCCTTCAGCCCCTTCACGTCGATGAGCTCGATGGGGAACCCGGCCTGCGGGACCACGGTGGCCTCCAGGCCGCGGGCGGTGCCCACGAAGACGACGTCGTTGGCCGGGTGGCGCGTCACCACCTCCTCGGCGAGCGCCACCCCCGGGAAGACGTGCCCTCCGGTCCCGCCGCCGGCGACCATCATCCTCACGGCGCCACCTCCGCGCGCCCCTCCCGGCGGGAGCCGCCGGGCGCGACCCGGACGGCCGGCGCGCCGGGCCGCAGGAACCCGCCGCGCTCGCCGCTCACCGCGAGGAGTGCGCCGGCCCCGCCGAGGAGCGTCATGAGCGAGCTGCCCCCGTAGGACACGAACGGGAGCGTCAGCCCCTTGGTGGGGAGGAGGCCGAAGACGACCGCGAGGTTCACCAGGGCCTGACCGGCGATCAGGGTGGTGAGGCCGAGCGCGAGGTAGCAGGAGAACGGCTCCGAGGCGCGCAGCGCCGCGCGGAGCCCGCGCCAGACCACCACGGTGAAGAGGCCGGCGAGGAGGAGCACGCCCAGGAGGCCCGCCTCCTCCCCGATGACGGCCGCGATGAAGTCGGTGTGCGCCGCCGGCAGGTAGTAGAGCTTCCCCTTGCCCTGGCCGAGCCCCTGCCCGAACCAGCCGCCGTTGGCCGCGCCCAGGAGCGACTCCCAGAGCTGGTACCCGGCGCCGGCGCGGTACCGCTCCGGATCGAGGAAGGCGATGATGCGCGCGTAGCGGTAGGGAGTGGCGACGACGATCTGCCAGGCCGCCGTCGCGGCCACCAGGAGGGCGCCGATGAGGTACGAGACCTTCGCGCCCGCCGCGAAGAGCATCGCGAAGAGGACGAGGACCAGGATGAAGCCGCTGCCCAGGTCCCGCTCCAGGAGGCAGAGCGCGAAGAGGAGCCCGGTCACCAGGACGTGCGGGAGCACGCCGATGGAGAACACCTTCACCTTCTCGCGCTTGCGGGCGAGGGAGCGCGCCAGGTAGAGGACCAGCGCGACCTTGGCCAGCTCCGCCGGCTGGAACCGCAGCAGGCCCAGGTCCAGCCAGCGCCGCGCGCCGCCCGCCGTCCGGCCGACGAAGGGGACCAGGGCGAGGAGCGCGACGGTGGCGGCGAGGAGCGGGTAGGCGAGCGCCGAGAGCCTGCGGGTGCCGAGCTTGAGCGCGGCGGCGAGGAGCACCAGCCCCGCGCCGGCCGCCACCAGCTGCCGCTTCAGGAAGTAGAACTGGTCGCCGAGCTTCTGCTCGGCCAGCACCGCGCTCGCCGAGTAGACCATCACCGCGCCGATCGCGGTCAGCGCCAGGATCGACGCGAGGAGCAGCCCGTCCGGCCCGGCCCCCTCCCGCGTGGCGCCTGCGTCGCTGGCGCTCATGCGAGGTCCTCCACCAGGCGCCGGAACGCCTCGCCCCGGTGCTCGTAGTTGCGGAACTGATCGTAGCTGGAGCACGCCGGGGAGAGCAGCACCACGTCGCCCGGGGCGGCGATCCGGGCGGCGCGGCGGACCGCCTCGGCCAGCGTCCCGCAGCCCTCGGTCGGGGCGAGATCGCCGAGCTCGCGCTCGACGGCGGGGGCGTCCTCGCCGATGGTGAGGAGCGCCTTGACGCGGCCCGCGAAGAGCGGGCGCAGCGGCGCGTAGGGCGCGCCCTTGCCGTGGCCGCCCATCAAGAGGACGACCCGCGGGGCGCCGGCCGGGAAGGCGGAGAGGCCCACCGCGGTCGAGTCGACGTTGGTCGCCTTGGAGTCGTTCACCCACTCGACGCCGCCGCGCTCCGCGACCAGCT
Source organism: Anaeromyxobacteraceae bacterium (assembly GCA_035519395.1). GTDB lineage: Bacteria > Myxococcota > Myxococcia > Myxococcales > Anaeromyxobacteraceae > Anaeromyxobacter. The sequence goes on from DATIWK010000229.1 coordinate 12,556, forward strand.
CCAGCCGGTGCGGCAGGCCCGGGAAGCGATCGAGGCCGTCCTGCACCGCCGCGGCGGGCACGCCCAGGATCCGGGCGCAGAGGAGGGCGGCCATGGCGTTCTCGCGGTTGTGCCGGCCGCGCAGGGCGCGGTTGTCCAGCAGATAACGCTCCGGCGCGCCTCCGCCGCGCGGCTGGAACCACAGCTCCGCCGGGCCGCCGTCCGCCCGGTCCGGATCGCGCGCCGCGCCCGGCTCGGGAGGCCCGAAGCCGAAGGTCCAGAGATCCGCGCGCGAGGCGCGGGCCATGGCCACCGCGCGCGGGTCGCGGCCGTTGGCGATGGCGGCGTCGCCCGGCCCCTGGAGCGCGAAGAGGCGCGCCTTGGCGGCGGCGTAGTCTTCCACGTCCCGGTAGCGGTCGAGGTGGTCCGGGGTGACGTTCAGGATGGCGGCGGCGCGGGCGCGGAGGGTGTGGAGCCCCTCGATCTGGAACGACGACAGCTCGGCGACCACCGCCCCGGCGCGTGCGCCGGAGAGCACGTGCTCGCAGAGCGGGGTGCCCAGGTTGCCTCCGGTGAAGGTGGGGCGGTCGGCGGCGAAGAGCGCGCCGGCCAGGGCGGTGGTGGTGCTCTTCCCGTTGGTGCCGGTGACGGCGACGATCGGCGTGCCGTCCAGGAACCGCGAGGCCAGCTCCACCTCGCCCCAGACCGGCACGCCGCGGCGGAGGGCCGCCTGGACCTCGGGGATGGCCATGGGCACGCCGGGCGAGAGGACCACCAGGTCCGCGCCCTCGAAGTCGGCCGCGTCGTGGCCGCCCAGGCGCCGGAGGACGCCGGCGCCGAGCGCGGCGAGCGGCTCCGCGAGGTCCTCCTCGCCGCGCCGGTCGGTCACGGTGACGCGGGCGCCCTCGCGGGCGCACAGCAGCGCCGCGGCGACGCCGCTCCGGGCGAGCCCGACCACGGTGACCTTCCTGCCCTGGAGCGCCGGCGGGGACACGGGCTACCTCAGCTTGATGGAGAGCAGCGCGATGAGCGCCAGCATGATCGACATGATCCAGAAGCGCACGATGATCTTCGGCTCCGCCCAGCCCTTCAGCTCGAAGTGGTGGTGGATGGGGGCCATCCTGAAGATCCGCCTCCCGGTGGTCTTGAAGGAGGCGACCTGGAGGATGACGCTCACCGTCTCCGCCAGGAACACGCCGTGGAGGATGGCGCTCGCCACCTCGTTCTTGGTGAGCACCGCGAGGGTGCCCAGCCCGCCGCCCAGCGCCAGCGATCCGACGTCCCCCATGAACACCGACGCAGGGTACGTGTTGTACCAGAGGAAGGCCACGCCCGCCCCGAAGATCGCGGAGCAGAACACCCCCAGCTCCTCGGCGCCGGGGATGTAGGCGATGCGCAGGTACTCGGCCAGGCTGAACCCGGCGATGGTGGCGCCCGCCACGTACGACAGCGCGAGGAAGGTCATGGCCGAGACGATGGTCGGCCCGATGGCGAGGCCGTCGAGCCCGTCGGTGAGGTTCACCGCGTTGGAGGTCGCCACGATCACGAAGACCATGAAGGGCAGGTAGAACCAGCCCAGGTTCGGCTCGAAGAGCTTGGTGGGGACGAAGGGGAGGGTGAGGTGGAGGTCCACGTAGCTCCCCACCAGGAAGTAGGGGAAGCGCGGCGCCACGTGGAACTTCCAGTCGGTGAGCGCCGCGTAGTAGACGGCGAGGACCACCGCCACCTGGAGGAGGAGCTTCTTCCTCCCGGAGAGCCCCTTGGAGTTGCGCTTCGAGATCTTGAGCCAGTCGTCGGTGAAGCCGATGGCGCCGTAACCGACGGTGACGAGCAGCGCCGCCCAGACGTAGCGGTTCGCGAGGTCCGCGAAGAGGAGCGTCGCGAGCGTCACGCAGAAGATGATGAGCGCGCCGCCCATCGAGGGCGTGCCCGCCTTCTTCTTGTGGGACTCCGGCGTGTCCTCGCGGACGTTGGACGCGCCGTACTGGAGGAGGCGCATCCGCTCGATGAAGAGCGGGCCGAGCAGCAGGCCGAGCACGAGCGCGGTGAGCCCCGCGGCCACGATGCGGAAGGACGGATACCGCAGGACGTTGAAGACGCTGAGCCGCCCCGCGAGCGGGTAGAGGAGGTGGTAGAGCATCTAGCGCAGCGCCTCGACGAGCCGCTCCAGCTTCATCCCGCGGCTGCCCTTGACGAGGAGGACGTCGGACGGCCCGAGCCGTCCGCGCACGAACGCCGCCAGCGCGTCCACGTCCTCGGTGTGGAAGACCTCGGCGATCCCGGCGGACCGCGCGGCGTCGGCGGTGGCGCGCGAGCGCGGCCCGAAGGCGGCGAGCAGCTTCACGCCGGCGCGGGCGGCCTCGCCGCCGAGGTCCCGGTGGGCCTCGGCCTCGAAGGCCCCCAGCTCCAGCATGTCGCCCAGCACCGCCACCGCCCGCCCGCCCGGCGTGCCCGCGGCGAGGTCGGCCAGGGTGCGGAGCGCGGCGCCCATCGAGAGCGGGTTGGCGTTGTAGCAGTCGTCCACCAGCTGGACGCCGGAGGGGAGGCGCTCCAGGCGCAGGCGGCGGCCGGGCGGGCGCGCCGCGGCGAGCCCCTGGACGATCTCCCGATCGCTGCAGCCCATGGCGACGGCGACGCAGGCGGCGGCGGCCGCGTTCGCGGCGTTCTGGGCGCCGACCAGCGGGATGGCGACCTCGAGCTCGCGGTTGCCGATGCCGAGGACGAAGCGCAGCCCCTCCACCGTCTGGGAGCGGAGCTCGAGCACCACCACGTCGCCCCGCCGCCCGCGGCCGGCGGCGAAGGTGAGCAGCCGCCGCCCCGAGGCCTGCGCCCGCCGCAGCATGCGGGGGTCGTCGGCGTTCGCCACCACCAGGCCGCCGGGGTGGACCCCCTGGTACAGCTCGGCCTTGGCATCGGCGACGCCCTCCAGCGAGCCGAGCCCCTCGAGGTGGGCCGCGGCGGCGTTGGTGACCACGCCGATCCAGGGCTCGGCGATCGCGGTGATCCGCGCGAGCTCCCCCGGGTGGCTCATGCCCATCTCGATCACCGCGGCCTGGTGGGTCTCGTCGAGGCCGAGGAGCGTGAGCGGGACGCCCACCTCGTTGTTGAGGTTCCCCTCGGTCCGGAGCACCTTCCCGCGCGTCGCCAGGATGGCGGCGACCATCTCCCGGGTGGTGGTCTTCCCGTTCGACCCGGTGATGCCCACCACCGGGACGCGGAAGCGGCGCCGGTGGTGGCGGGCGATCGCGCCGAGCGCGGCGAGCGTGTCGGGGACGGCGAGCGCGGGCAACGGCGCGCCCCCGGGGCGGCCCGCCAGCCACGTCTCCGACACCACCGCGGCGACCGCGCCCGCCCCGGCCGCCTCGGCGAGGAACGCGTGCGCGTCGAACCGCTCGCCCCGCAGCGCCACGAACAGGTTCCCGGCCGAGGTGGTGCGCGTGTCGGTCGAGACGCCGGCGGCGTCGGGGGCGGCCCCGGTCCAGCGGCCGCCGGTGGCGGTGGCGAGCTCGCCGGGCGTGAAGCGCGGTCCGGTCATGCGATCCCGAGCGCCCTCTCCGCCTCTTCGCGATCCGAGAGGTGGCGGCGCTCCGCGCCGACGATCTGGTAGTCCTCGTGTCCCTTCCCGGCGACGAGCACCGCGTCCCCTTCCCGCGCCGCGGCGACGGCCAGGGCGATGGCGGCGCGCCGGTCCGGCTCGACCAGGTACCCGCGGGCGCCGTCCCGCGCGGCGGCGGGCGCGAGCGCGCGCAGGCCGGCCTCCTCGACGCCCGGGACGATGGCGCGGAGGATGGCGGCGGGATCCTCGGTGCGCGGGTTGTCGCTCGTGACCACCACCAGGTCCGAACCTGCCGCCGCGGCGCGCCCCATGAGCGGGCGCTTCCCGGGGTCGCGGTCCCCGCCACACCCGAACACCGTGACGAGCCTCCGCGGCGCGAGCGCGCGGAGCGCCGCGATGGCATGGGCGAGCGCGTCGTCGGTGTGGGCGTAGTCCACGAAGACCGAGACGCCGCGCGCCGCGATCCGCTCGAGCCGCCCAGGCGCGCCGCGGCAGGCGGCGAGCCCGCGGGCCACCGCCTCGGGCGGGATCCCGAGGCCGAGCGCCAGGCCCGCGGCGCAGAGGAGGTTCTCGAGGTTGTGGCCACCGACGAGCGGCGAGCGCAGCGCGAAGCCGCCCGCCGGCGTGGCGAGGGTCGCGGTGATGCCGTCGAGCTGCACCCGCGCGCCCTCGGCGCGGAGCGCATCCTCCGCGCGGGTGCCGTAGCGCCAGACGCGCTTGCCAGGCCCGAGCTGGTCGGCGAGCCGCGCGCCCCATGGGTCGCGCGCGTTCACCACCGCGAGCCCGTCGGGGGCGAGGTGCTCGGTGAACAGCCGGCGCTTCGCCGCGAAGTAGGCGTCCATGTCGCCGTGGTAGTCGAGGTGGTCGCGCGTCAGGTTCGTGAAGCCCGCAGCCGCGAACCGCATCCCGGCGACCCGCTCCTGCGCCAGCGCGTGCGAGGAGACCTCCAGGATCGCCGCGCGCGCGCCGGAGTCTCGCATCTCCGCGAGCATCGCCTGGATGGCGGTGGACTCCGGCGTGGTGTGGCTGGCGGGCCGCTCGGCCGCGGGGGTGCGCCAGGTGATGGTGCCGATCATGCCCACCGGCAGCGCCGCCGCGCGGGCGCACGCCTCGACGAGGTAGGCGACGGTGGTCTTGCCGTTCGTGCCCGTGACGCCCGCGAGCTTCATGGCGTCGGCCGGCCTGCCGTGGAAGTTCGCGGCGGCGACGGCCATCGCCCTCCGCCCGGAGGGCGCGAGGAGCAGGAGCGCCGGCGGGCACGCGACCGGCCGCTCGGCCACCACCGCCACCGCGCCCCGCCGCGCCGCCTCGGCGGCGAAAGCGTGGCCGTCGAGCTTCGCACCCGGGAGCGCGAAGAAGAGCGTCCCGGCTCCCGCCTCGCGGGAGTCGCAGGTGACGCGCCGGACCTCCGGGTCCCCGTCGAGGGGGCCGTGCGCGCCCGAACCGTGGATGACCACCGAGAGCTTCATGGAGGGCTTCCGGAGCGTCGATGCAAGCCGCCGTCCGACTCGTTTTCCTCCGCCCGGGCGGCCGGTTGCGCCTCCCCGTGTCGTGCCGGACACGGGGGCGACATCCTATCTCAACTCCCCGCGGCCGGGCGCGCGCCGACGCGCCGGGCCTAACCCGACGGCGCGAGCACGAGCCGCACGCGCGCTCCGCGCTCCACCACCTTCCCCGCGGCGGGCGCCTGGCTGCGCACCCGGCCGGAGCCCTCCAGGTCGGCGCCCAGGTCGGCGGCCTCCAGGGCCCTGACCGCGCTGCGGGCGGGGAGGCCGAGCACGGCGGGGACCGAGACGGCACCCTCGCGCGCCGCGGCGGGCTCGACCGGGGACTCCACCGCGTCGCCGTCGGCGACCCCGTCGTCCGGCCCCACCTCGGCCGCGGTGGACGTCGGCGGCGGCCCGGGCGGCGCTCCGCCGGGACCGGCGACGGACCGGGCGGGCGGGACGCCCATCATCTTCATCGCGTACTCCGCGATCTCGCGGAACGCGGGCGCCGCCACCTCGCCGCCGAACGTCTCGCCCCGCGGCTCGTCCACGAACACGCCGATGGCGATCCGCGGCGCGTCCGCCGGCGCGAAGCCGACGAAGGAGGAGAAGTTCCGGTCCGTGGCGTAGCCTCCCGAGACCGGATCCGCCTTCTGCCCGGTTCCGGTCTTTCCGGCGATGCGCCAGCCCTCGAGCCGGGCGCGCCGTCCGGTGCCCTGCGGGTCCTCCACGACGCCCACCAGCCACCGCGTCACCTGGGCCGCGACCGCCTCGGAGACGGCGCGCCGGACCGGCGTGGGCTCGGCGGCGTCGAGCACCTGTCCCGTCGCGGGGTCGACGATGCGCTTCACCAGGGTGGGCTTCACCAGGACGCCGCCGTCGGCGATGGCCGCCATCGCCGCGGTCACCTGGAGCGCCGTCGCGGTCATGCCCTGGCCGAAGCTGTTGGTGGCGACCGCGATGTCGGAGCGCGGCACGGCGAGGTGGCCGCGCGCCTCGCCGGGGAGGCCGATCTCCGTCCGCTCCCCGAAGCCGAAGGCCGCGAGCGCGTCGTGGAGCCCGCCGCGGCCGAGCCGCGCGCCGATCTTCGCCGCGCCGACGTTGGACGAGATGGCGAGGATGCGGGAGGGACCGGTCCAGCCCAGGCCGCGGTGGTCGTGGATGACGTGCGCGCCGACCGCGAGGTGGCCGTCGCCGCAGTCGATGGCGTCGGTGGCCTTGAGCTTCCCCGCCTCGAGCGCGCCCGCGATGGTGAAGGTCTTCACCGTCGAGCCCGGCTCGTAGGGATCGACGACGGCGCGGTTCCGGAGCACGTCACCCGGGCGGAGCGCGTTGGGGTTGAAGGTGGGCCAGCCGGCCATCGCCAGGACCTCGCCGGTGCGCGGGTCGAGCGCCACGGCCATCCCGGAGAGTGCGTGCGAGCCGGTCACCGCGGCCGCGAGCGCGCGCTCGGTCGCGAGCTGCAACCCCTGGTCGAGGGTCAGCTCGACGCGGGCGCCCTCGCGCCGCTCGGTGCCGGGCGCGGTGGCGAGGACCAGCTTCCCGGCCCCGTCGCGCAGCGAGGGGACGCGCGTGGGCTCGCCCCGGAGCTGCTCGTCGAGCGTGTACTCGACGCCCTCGAGCCCGTTCCCGTCGTCGCCCACCAGCCCGAGGACGTGCGCGGCGAGCGCACCCTTCGGGTAGTACCGCTTGGTCTCGGTGACGAGGCCGACCCCCGGCAGGTCGAGGGCCCGGACGGCGGCGGCCTCCGAGGGGGACACGCGCCGCTTCACCCAGACGAAGCGCGCCTCTCGAGCGAGGAGCTTCTTCGCGAGGGCGCGGGCGTCGAGCCCCAGCGCCCCGGCGAGCCGCTCGGCGGCGTGGCGCCCTCCGGGCAAGCCCGCCAGCCGGTGGGGGTTCGCGAAGACGGACTCCGCGTCGGCGCTCCCCGCGAGGAGCACGCCGGTCCGGTCCGTCACGGCGCCGCGGCGCGGGCGCAGCACCAGCTCGCGCAGGTACTGGTCCTGGGCCTCCTCGGCGCGGCCGTCGGGATCGAGGACCTGCAGTCGCACGGCGCGCCAGCCGATCGCGGCGAGGCCCGCCGCGAGCAGCGCGCCGAGGAGGGCGATGCGGACCGCGATCCAGCGCGCCGCCCGCGCGTCCGGACCGGCCCGCACCTAGTCGTGCTCCCGGGCCGCGCTCGGGCCGCCGGCCCGCGGCCCCCGGAGAGCCACCCGCTCGCCGGAGGCCGCCGCCGGCCCCGCCGCCGCCCGCCCAGCCGTCGTAGGAAGCGGCCCCGCCGGCGCCGGACGGTGACCAACCCCGTCCACGCCCGCCCTACCCGCGGCCGCCGCAGCGGCGCGCGGGCCTGCCACCCACACCGTTCCCGGTGCCGGCGGGGCCATGCCGAACCTCGTCGCGAACCTCTCCAGCGTCCTCGGGTTGCGCAGCGTCTCGACCTCGAGGCGGAGGCGATCGTGCTCCGAGGAGAGCCGCGCGTGCGCCTTGGTCACCTCGCCGAGCGCGTAGCCGGTCTCGGTGACGCGGGTGCGCGACCAGACGTGGAAGACGCCCACCGCCGCCACGGCCGCGGCGAGCAGCGCGGCGCGGCCCACGCGGGCGGTCACCGGGACGCTCCGCGGGCGGGCGCGCTCCTCGCGCAGGCACCGCTCGGCCCGGGCCGACGCGACCGCGAGGGCGCTCACCGGATCTTCTCCACGCCGCGGAGCTTGGCGCTCCGGGCACGCGGGTTCCGCTCGACCTCTCCCTGGGACGGGACGATCGGCTTGCGGGTCAGCGCCGCGAACGACGCGCGCGCCCCGCAGGCGCAGACCGGCAGGTCGGGGGGGCAGGTGCAGGCGCGGGTGAGGGCGCGGAACTTCTCCTTCACCATCCGGTCCTCGAGCGAGTGGAAGGAGATGGCCGCGGCGCGGCCGCCGACGTTGAGCACGGCGGGGAGCGCGTCGAGCCAGGCCGCCAGGGCGCCCAGCTCGTCGTTCACCGCGATGCGGAGCGCCTGGAAGGTGCGGGTGGCCGGGTGGATGCGGCGCGGCCACGCCCTGCGCGGGATGGCGCCGGCGACCACCTCGGCGAGGCGGGCGGTGTCGAGCGGCTCGCCGGAGGAGACGGCGCGCTTCACGGCTCGCGCCACCGGCCGCGCGAACGGCTCCTCCCCGTACTCGCGCAGGATGCGCACCAGCTCGCGCTCGTCCACGCGCCGGAGCAGGCCCTCGAGCGTCTCGCCCTCGGTCCCCATGCGCATGTCGAGCGGCCCGGGGCGCGAGAAGGAGAAGCCGCGGTCCGCCTCGTCGAGCTGCGGCGACGAGACGCCCAGGTCCACCAGGGCGCCGTCCACGCCGCCGATGCCGAGCGCGGCGAGCACGTTCTTCGCGTCGCGGAAGTCGGCGCGCACCGCGCGGAAGGCCTCGCCGAAGCGGGCCAGCCGCGCCTCGGCGGCGGCGACGGCGCGGGGGTCGCGGTCGATGGCGATCACGCGCGCGCCCTCCGCGAGCAGGCGCTCGGAGTGGCCCCCGCCGCCCAGGGTGCCGTCGAGGAGGAGCTTGCCCGGCCCCGGGCCGAGCAGCGCCGCCACCTCCTGTGCCAGCACGGTCTCATGGACGAACTCGCTCACCGGTCACGAGGCCGAGACGGCCTCCTCGAGGTCCTCGAACAGCTCGACGTGTCCGCCCGCGCCCCCCGCGCGGACCAGGTCGCGGACGTAGCGGCTCGCCCCCGCGGCGCGCAGCCCCGGCACCGCCTTGAGGAGCGCGGCGCCGGCGTAGTGGAGGTGCGTGACCCGCTTCAGGTCGATGACCACCATCCGCCCCTCGGCGCGCGCCCGCGCCGCGATGAGCGAGATGGCCGACAGCGCCTCGCGCGTCAGCTCCCCCTCGCCCCGGATGATGGTCACGTGGTCCTGCACCCGCGCCTCGAACATGGCCCGCCTCCGCCCTCACGCCTTGAAGAAGTCCACGACCTCGTCCGGCGGGATCTCCGCCGCCATCTGCGCCTCGTACTGCGCCTTGTCGTAGAGGTGGACGATCCGGCCCATGCCCACCCAGACGACCTCCTTCGCGAGCTGCGCCCAGTCGCGGAGCGCGGGGGGCACCAGGACGCGGCCGTGCGCGTCGAGGTCCACCTCGTGGGCGGAGGAGTAGAAGCGGAGCACGTTGCGCTGCGCGCGCGCGTCGAGTGGAGAGGTCTCGAGGACCCGCTTCTCGAGCTCCTTCCAGACCGAGTGCGGCAGCGCCTGCACCGCGCGCCAGTGCGGGTACTGCGTGAGCACGATCTTCGACTCGCCCGCGCCGGCGAGCGCCTCGCGGAACTTCGCCGGGAGGCTGGTGCGCCCCTTGGCGTCGATCGCGTGATGGAAGGTGCCGAAGAACACGATTTGCCCGATCCTGCCGCTATGATCCGCTTCTTGCCACTTTTTCCCACCAGGCCGCTCCGATCTACGGGCATCGGCAGGGGAAGTCAACGGGCCGCCGGCACACCAGAATCGGCGCTGCGAAGGCGTTCAGGATCGGGGCGAGCGGTGGTGTGTAGGCGTCAGCGCACACGCGACGGATGGGGACGCCGATATCGGGGCTCCCGGGCCCCGGAAGTCGCCACGGGAGGGCGCCACCGCCCGCCGGCTGCGGATCCGCTTGCGCGGGACGTGGCCTCCGGGAACGATGCCGGCCCATGCCAGCTTCCCAGGGCGACCACCCCGTCACCTACGACGGCGCCACCACCATCGGCCTGCACCTCCTCCCCGACGTCGCGCCGCTCTACGCGCGGCTCGGGTTCCGCTTCGGCTCGATCGGCGAGCGCGGGACGAACGCCGGGCTCGAGGCCGCCCGCGCCGGCCGGGTCGACGTGGCGGGCGTCATGCGCGAGCTGACCGACCGGGAGAAGGCGGAGCTGCGCTGGGCGCTCATCGGCCACGACGCGCTCGGCGTCTTCGTCGCCGCGGCGAACCCAGTGCGCGGCCTCTCGCGCGCGCAGCTCAAGGGCATCTTCACCGGCGCCGTCCGCAGCTGGCGGGAGCTGGGCGGCGCCGACACCCGGGTGGTGCCCGTCACCGAGCTGAAGGCGGGCGGCCGCGGGACCGTGCAGGAGCTGCGGCGGCTGGCGCTCGACGGCGCGGCGTACGGCGACACCACGGAGTACGACGACGCGCCGGACTGCCTGCGCCACGTCGCCTCCGATCCGGCCGCCGTCACCGCCGCCTCGATGTCGATGGCCATCGCCGGCGTGCGCGCCGTCGCGCTCGACGGCGTCGAGCCCACCGCGGCGAACGTCCGGGCGGGCTCCTATCCGCTGGGCCGGCCCATGTACCTCGTCACCCGGTCGCCCCCGGCGGAGGCCGCCGAGGCGCTCCTCGCGCTGCTCGTCTCGCCGGAGGGGCAGGCCGTGGTCGGCCGGAAGTTCACGCCCGCGCGGTGACCACCGGGCGGGCCGGCGCGGGCGTCGCCCGCGTTGAAATGCACCCAACGTCCGGCTAGGGTGTTGCGACTCGCGGGTGGCGCGGCGGACGGGGGGCGCGGCCGGCATCGCGACGGAGGGCTCGATGGTCGCGAAGAGCGGGCGGCACTTCCTGCAGATCCCCGGCCCCACCAACGTCCCCGACCGGATCCTCCGGGCGCTGGCCCAGCCCACCATCGATCACCGGGGCCCTGAGTTCGCGGCGCTGGGCAAGGAGGTGCTGGAGGGGCTCCGCGCCGTGTTCAAGACGTCGAACCCGGTGGTGATCTACCCCGGCTCCGGCACCGGCGCCTGGGAGGCCGCGCTGGTCAACACCCTCTCCCCGGGGGACCGGGTGCTCATGTTCGAGACCGGCCACTTCGCGACGCTCTGGAAGGACGTCGCGGTCCGGTTCGGCCTCGAGGTGGACTTCGTGCCGGGCGACTGGCGCACCGGCGTCGATCCGAAGGCGGTCGAGGCCAAGCTCGCGGAGGACCGCGGCCACGCCTTCAAGGCGGTGGCCGTGGTCCACAACGAGACCTCCACCGCGGTGGCGAGCCGCATCGCCGAGATCCGCCGGGCCATCGACGCCGCCCGCCACCCGGCCCTCTTCCTCGTGGACACGGTGTCGTCCCTCGCCTGCCTCGACTACCGGCACGACGAGTGGGGCGTGGACGTCTCGGTGAGCGCCTCGCAGAAGGGGCTGATGCTCCCGCCGGGCCTGTCGTTCAACGCGCTCTCCCCGAAGGCCGTCGCGGCGGCGAAGTCGGCGCGGCTGCCCCGCTCGTACTGGGACTGGCAGCAGATGCTGCGGGACAACGCCGGCGGGTTCTTCACCTACACGCCCTCGACCAACCTCCTCTACGGGCTGCGCGAGGCGCTGGCGATGCTGCGCGAGCAGGGGCTCGAGGCGGTGTTCGCGCGCCACGCCCGCCACGCCGAGGCGGCGCGCGCCGCCGTGAAGGCCTGGGGGCTGGAGCTGGTGGCCACCGATCCGCGGGAGCAGAGCGCCTGCGTCACGGCCGTGCTGACGCCGCCCGGCCACGACGCCGACGCGCTCCGCAAGGTGGCGCTGGAGCGGTTCGATCTCTCGCTCGGGACGGGGCTCGGCAAGCTCAAGGGCAGGAGCTTCCGCATCGGGCACCTCGGCGACTTCAACGACCTGATGCTCGCGGGCACGCTCGGGGGCGTGGAGATGTCGCTCTCCGTGGCCGGCGTGCCGTTCCGCAAGGGCGGCGTCGCCGCCGCGCTCGACCGCCTCGCCGCACGCTGATCCACCGGCCCCCCACGGCCGCGTCCCACCTCCAGGAGGGTAGTCGTGTCCGTCCCCGTCATCTCGCTCGTCGCGCTGCTGCTCGTCATCGTCGCCTCCGTCGTCTTCAGCTCGCTCAACATCGGCGCGCTGGCGCTCGCGGTGTCGCTGGTCGTCTCCTGGTTCGGCGGCGTGAAGGTCGACCAGATCGTGAAGGGCTACCCGACGAGCCTCTTCATCCTGCTGGCCGGCACCACCTACCTGTTCTCGATCGCCAACACCAACGGCACGCTGGAGAAGATCTCCAAGTACGCCGTGAAGGCGGTGCGGGGGCGGGCGGCGCTCCTGCCCATCGCGCTCTTCTTCCTCGCCTTCGGGCTCTCGGCCATGGGTCCGGGCCAGATCACCACCTCGGCGCTCCTCTCCGGGCCGGCGATGCTGCTCGCGGACGAGGTCGGGATCTCGCCGCTGCTGATGGCGCTGGTGGTGGGGAACGGCGCGCAGGCCGGCGCGATGTCTCCCATCGCGCCTCCCGGGATCATCTCGGCGAACATCCTCGCCAAGGTGGGGCTCACGGGCGTGAGCGGCTACCTGTGGCTCAACATGCTCATCGTGCACGCCGCCGTGACGGTGCTGGCCTACTTCCTCTTCGGCGGCGTGAAGCTCTGGCGCTCCGGGACGAGGGAGAGCGCGGTGGCCCTGCTCGACGTGAAGGTCGAGCCGTTCACCGGCAGCCAGCTCGCGACCATGGGCGGGGTGCTCCTGCTCATCGTGAGCGTGATCGTCTCGGCGCTCCCGCAGTGGAAGCTCCCCAAGGTCGACCTGGGTCTGGGCGCGTTCCTGGTCGGCTCGCTGCTCTCGCTCTTCAAGGCGGTGGACGAGCCGAAGGCGATCAAGGGCATGCCGTGGGGCACGATCCTCATGGTGACCGGCGTGACCGTGCTCGTGAACCTCATGTCCGACGTGGGCGGCATGGACCTCTTCGCGAACCTGATCGCGAAGATGTCGACCGCCGGCACCGTGACGCTGGTCGCCGGGTTCTGGGCGGGCCTCGTCTCCGCCTACGCCAGCACCACGGGCGTGATCCTGCCGGCCTTCCTGCCCATGGCGAAGCCGCTCCTCCAGCAGGTGGGCGGGACGGACCTGCTCGCGCTGGTGTCGTCGATCATCGTCTGCGGGTTCATCGTGGACCTGAGCCCGCTCTCCACCACCGGCGCCGTCTTCATCTCCAACGCCGGACCCAAGGCAAACAAGAACAAGCTCTTCCGCGACATGCTGATCTGGGGCCTCTCCATGTCGGTGGTGGGCGCGGTGGTGAGCTGGCTCGCATTCACGGTGCTCGGGTTGCCCTGAAGCGGTCGAGGTCGGGGTCGGGGTCGAGGTCGGGGTCGAGGTCGGGGTCGAGGTCGGGGTCGGGGTCGAGGTCGGGGTCGGGGTCGAGGTCGGGGTCGGGGTCGGGGTCGAGGTCGGGGTCGAGGTCGAGGTCGAGGTCGGGGTCGGGGTCGGGGTCGGGGTCGGGGTCGAGGTCGGGTTCCCGGATCGCGGTCTCGGGCCGCGCCCCTTCGGCCCGGTTGCTGCGCCCCGGCGGCGGGACGATCCTCGGATCGCACCCCTGCCGGAGCGCCGCCATGCCTTCTCTCTCGGGTAAGACCGTCTTCGTCACCGGGGCGAGCCGCGGGATCGGCAAGGCCATCGGTCTCGCCGCCGCCCGGGAGGGCGCCAACGTCGTGGTCGCCGCCAAGACCACGGTGAAGCACCCGAAGCTCCCCGGGACCATCCACACCGCCGCGGCGGAGATGGAGGCCGCCGGCGGCAAGGCGCTCCCCGTCGAGTGCGACATCCGCGAGGAGGAGCAGGTCCAGGCCGCCATGAAGGCCGCCGCGGAGCGGTTCGGCGGGATCGACGTCCTCGTGAACAACGCCAGCGCCATCTGGCTCGCCGGGACGCTCGAGACCCCGATGAAGCGCTACGACCTCATGCACCAGGTGAACGCGCGCGGCACCTTCCTCTGCTCGCAGGCCGCGATCCCCTGGCTCGCGAAGGCGGCGAACCCCCACATCCTCATGCTCTCGCCACCGCTCAACCTGAGGCCCCGCTGGTTCTCGGGGCACGTCGCATACACGATGGCGAAGTACGGCATGAGCATGTGCGTGCTCGGGATGGCCGAGGAGCTCCGCGAGCGCGGCATCGCGGTGAACGCCCTCTGGCCGCGGACGGTGATCGACACTGCCGCCCTGAACCTGCTCGGCGGCGAGGAGACCGCGCGGCACGGGCGCAGGCCGGAGATCGTGGGCGACGCCGCCGTCGCCATCCTGAAGCGCGAGGCGCGGCGCTGCACCGGCAACTTCTTCATCGACGACGAGGTGCTCCGGGCCGAGGGCGTGACCGACCTCGCGAGGTACGCGGTGAAGCCCGGCGAGGAGCTGATGCCGGACTTCTTCCTGGATTAGGGCGCCGCCGACTCGGGCGCGTCGGGCGGCGGCGGCGCCGCCGGGCCGTACTCGCTCCAGAACCAGAGCGACAGCGACACGTTCTCGTACCGGTGCGCGACGTCGCCGGTGATCGAGAGCTGGAGGTCCCACGGCCAGAACGGGATCCGCCCCTCGAGGCCGAAGGTCGCATGGGCCCGCGGGGAAGCCCCCGTCCGCGACGGCTCGAGGTAGGAGCCGCCGCGGACGCGCAGCCAGTGGTGCCACGCCTCC
>DATIWK010000230.1:0-20307 GCA_035519395.1 Anaeromyxobacteraceae bacterium
CGCGTGCGCCCTCCGTCGCACGTTGATCAGGGATAAGACCCGTCGACGCCACGCTCACCGGGATATGCGTGACCTCGGGCGCCGCATAGGCCGCGCTGGTGTCGCGGCGCGCGCCGGACGACCCCTGGCGCACCGCGGCCCGAGGCCTCCTCGGCGGCGCCGGCGCGTTCGGCATCGCGCTCGCCGCCTACGACCTGCTCCAGATCGCGGGCGCCGACCCGAGCTGGGACGAGCTGCTGGGCGGAGGCCGCGGCGCGGTCCTGGCGGCGGTCGGGATCGGCCTGGTCGAGGAAGGGGCGAAGCTCGTCGGGATCGTCCTCGCCCTGCCGCGCCCCGCGCAGCCGGCGGCCGCGATGCGCACCACGGTCGCGGTCGCCGCCGTCTTCGCGGCGCTGGAATCGGCGCTCACCATGCGCGGCGCTCCCCGCGCGCTCGCCGCGGCGCACGCGGCGCTCGCGCCCGCTGCCCATGCCATCCTCTCGGCGCCCCTCGGATTCGCGGTCGCCGCGGCGGCCCGCCGGCGCGCCGCCTGGCCCTGGATCGCGGCCGCCCTCGCTGCCTCGGTGGCGCTGCACGCGCTCGCCGACCTGAGCCTCGCGTCCCCACGCTGGGGCCACTGGGGCTACGCGGCCGCGCTGCTCGCGCCGGTGCTGGCCGCGTTCCTCCACGCCCGCCGCTGGCGGGCGCGGAGCCTCACCTCCCGACCAGCGCTGCCAGCTCCCGGTGGAGCACCTCGTCGTCGCCCACGTTGAGCTCCACCAGCCGGCGCAGGTGGGTGATGCTCTCCAGGTCGATCTCGGAGCAGCGCACCCCGACGTGCCCCCCCTCGCGGTGCGCGATCTGTCCGCCCATGCGGATGACCGCCTCCCCGGCGTCGAGCCGGATGGTCAGCGTGCACGCCTCGCCGGGCTTGCCGGCGAAGGACGGCGGCACCTGGAGCAGCGCCCCCTTGAGCGACACGTCGAGCACCTCGCACGTCGCCGTCACGCTCCCGGCCTCGAGCTTCGCCGGACGGTGAAAGGTGATCCGAGAGAAGCGCCGGGTGTCGGTCATGGGCGAACCCTCCGGCGCCGATTGTCCCGCCGGGCCGCGAACCGGCGCAAGCTCCCGGAGGGTCCCCCTCCAGCCCGGAGGTCGTGGAGAGTCCGAGGGCTCAGCGCCTGAAGAACTCGCGAGGGTGGGTCCGGACGTACGCCACCCAGGCGCGCTCCAGGGAGCGCCCGTCCACCGCCAGGGCGCGCCAGCCGTCGTCGAGCGCACCGAACACGGCGTGCAGCGCCTCCTCCCAGGCGCGGCGCGCCCTGGCGCGCTCCCGCACCCGCTCCAGATCGGGGCCGAGCGCGCCCAGGATCCGGCGCAGCGACGCCTCGTAGCGCGCCTCGGACGGCGGCCCCTGGACGTCCGCCTCGCTCGGCGCCACGAACGGGGGCGGCGCCTCCGGGAGCCCGCGCTCGAGGAGCGCCAGGGCCCGGGTGAGGAGCTCGCGGTGGGCGTGGGCGGCGAGCCGCTCCAGCCCATCGAGCGCGTCGCGCGCCGCCTCGGCCGCCTCCGGGCCGAGCGCCGCGAAGTAGAGCCCGAAGCCGCCGTTGCGCACCTCGGTGTCCACGCGCCAGGTGGCCGCGATCGCCTGCTGCCCCGGAGTGAAGCCCTCGGCCGCGAGCCCCGTCGCCGGCCAGGTGACGAGGTCGTCCGGCTCGCGCAGCACGGCGGCGAGGAGGTTGGCGTCGTCCGGGTAGTCGGCGGCGGATCCCGGCAGCCGGCGGTCGCTGGGCATGCCGCGGGGCCATAACCGCGTCTGGCGCGTTGCGCCGCGCGCGGTGGCGGGGCAGAATCCCGCCGCATGCCCACGGTCGGCCTGTTCGTCCCCTGCTACGTCGACCAGCTGCACCCGCGGGTCGGTGTCGCCGCCCTGCGCCTCCTCGAGCGCCACGGCGTGAAGGTCGAGTTTCCGCCGGAGCAGACCTGCTGCGGTCAGCCCATGGCGAACTCCGGGTGCCTCGCCGACGCCGCGCCGCTCGCCGAGCGGTTCCTGCGGATCTTCTCCCGGTACGAGCAGGTGGTGGCGCCGTCGGGGAGCTGCGTGTCGATGGTGCGCCACCACTACGACGGGTTCCTCGCCGGCCGGCCGGGGTTCGACCGGCTCAAGGAGAACACCTTCGAGCTGTGCGAGTACCTGCACGACGTGGTCGGCGTCCGGGAGGCCGGGGTCCGCTTCCCGCACGTGGTCGGGCTGCACCGCGCCTGCCACGGGCTGCGGGAGCTGCGGCTCGGCAGCGGCACGGAGCGCCGCGTCCCCCCGTTCGACAAGGTGAAGGCGCTCCTCGACTCGCTGGACGGCATCCGGGTGGTGGAGCCCTCGCGCCCCGACGAGTGCTGCGGATTCGGCGGCACCTTCGCCGTGAACGAGGAGGCGGTGAGCTGCATGATGGGCAAGGACAAGCTCGCCGATCTCGCGCAGGCGGGGGCCGAGGTCGTCGCCAGCGCCGACGTGTCCTGCCTCATGCACCTCGACGGCCTGGCCAGGCGCGCCGGCGCGAAATTCAGGTTCATGCACGTCGCCGAGGTCCTCCTCGGGGAGCAGTGACCATGGCCGAGACCGAGCGGCGCACCGAGAGCGGGCATGGCCCGGAGGGCCACGGCGGTCGCGGCGCCTTCGCCGGCCATCCCGCCGCCGCGGCGCGGTTCGTCGCCGACGACGCGCGGGCGCACTGGCACGACCAGGCGCTCTGGTGGGTCCGGCAGAAGCGCGACAAGGCCTCGAGCGAGGTGCCGGACTGGGAACGGCTCCGGGAGCTGGCCCAGGAGATCAAGGGGCACACCCTCTCGCGGCTCGCCGACTACCTCGTCGAGTTCGAGGGGAACGCCGCGGCGCACGGGGCGCGGGTCCACTGGGCGCGCGACGCCGCCGAGCACAACGCCGTGGTGCACCGGATCCTCGCCGAGCGGGGCGTGACGCGGCTGGTGAAGTCGAAGTCGATGCTCACCGAGGAGTGCGGCCTCAACCCCTTCCTCGAGGCGCGCGGCATCGAGGTGGTGGACACCGACCTCGGCGAGCGGATCGTGCAGCTCCGCGAGGAGCCGCCCAGCCACATCGTCTTCCCGGCCATCCACCTCAAGCGCCAGGACATCGGCGTCACCTTCCACGAGAAGCTCGGGACCGAGCAGGGCGCCTCCGATCCCAAGTACCTCACCGAGGCCGCCCGCGGCCACCTGCGGGCGCGGTTCCTGGGCGCGCAGGCGGGCATGACCGGCGTGAACTTCGCCGTCGCGGACACCGGCGCGTTCGTGGTCTGCACCAACGAGGGGAACGCGGACATGGGGACGTCGCTCCCCCCCATCCACATCGCCTGCATGGGGCTGGAGAAGATCGTGCCGCGGGCCGAGGACCTCGGCGTCTTCCTGCGGCTGCTGGCGCGCTCCGCCACCGGCCAGCCGGTGACCACCTACTCGACGCACTTCCTCGGGCCGCGCCCGGGCGGCGAGCTGCACGTCGTCATCGTGGACAACGGCCGGAGCGAGCTGCTCCGCTCGCAGGCGCTGCGCCGCTCGCTCGCCTGCATCCGCTGCGGCGCCTGCATGAACACCTGCCCGGTCTTCCGGCGCAGCGGGGGCTACAGCTACGGCGTGGCGGTGCCGGGGCCCATCGGGTCGATCCTGGCGCCGGCGCGCGACCCCCGCGCCCACGCGACGCTCCCGTTCGCCTCCTCGCTGTGCGGGTCGTGCAGCGACGTGTGCCCGGTCCGGATCGACATCCACGCCGAGCTGCTCCTCCTCCGCGGCAAGGTGGTGGAGGCGGGCGGCCTCCCCGCGGGGAAGCGTCTCGCCATGCGCCTGGCGGGCTGGATCTTGCGCTCGCCCGCGCGCTACGCCCTCGCCGGCCGGATGGCGCGCTGGGCGCTGCGGGCGCTGCCGCGCGCCGTCCTCTACTCGAAGGCGAACCCCTGGGGCCGCCAGCGCGAGCTGCCGGTCCCGCCGGACGAGAGCTTCCGCGACTGGTACCGGAGGACGAATGGCCGCGCGTGAGGAGATCCTCTCGGCGCTCCGGCAGGCCGCGCCGCCCGGCACCGAGCACCCGGAGCTGTCCGGCGTGGGCGTCCGCTGGCCCGACCCGGTGGCGCGCTTCGCCGAGATGATCGCCGCCGTCGGCGGTCAGGCGGTGCGGGTCCCCGACCTCGCCGCGGCCGACCGCGCGCTCCGCGAGCTGCCGCAGGCCAGGGACGCGCGGCGCGTGGTCTCGCTCGTCGCCGGGGTCGGGACCGCCACGGTGGACGCGGCCGCGCTGGCCGACCCCCACCAGCTCGAGGGCGTGGACCTGGCGGTCCTCCCCGCCGAGCTGGCGGTCGCCGAGAACGGCGCGGTCTGGATCGAGGGGGCGGCGCTGCCGCACCGGGCGCTGGTGGTCATCCCGGAGCACCTGGCGGTGGTGGTGCGGGCCGGGACGATCGTGCACGACATGCACCAGGCCTACGCGAGGCTCGACCTCGCGAGGAGGCGGCGGTTCGGGCTCTTCCTCTCGGGGCCGTCCAAGACCGCGGACATCGAGCAGGCGCTCGTCATCGGCGCGCACGGCGCGCGGAGCTGCACGGCGCTGGTGGTGGACGCCGGCTAGGGTGCGGTCACGGCCTCCGGCTCCTGCTGCGACAGGCAGTGGAGCGTGCCCATCCCCCACACCAGGTCGAGCGCGTGGATGCCGATCACCGGCCGGTCCCGGAACAGCTCGGCGAGCGTGCCGAGCGCGACGCGGTCGGCGGGGTCGTCGAAGGTGGGCACCAGCACCGCGGCGTTGCAGACGTAGAAGTTGGCGTAGCTGGCGGGGAGGCGCCGGCCGTCGAACGCGACCGGCCCCGGCATGGGGAGTGGCACCACCTCCGGCCGCGAGCCGTCCTCGAGCCGCGCCGATTCGAGCCGCTCGCGGTTCTCCTCCAGCGGGCGGTGGTTCTCGTCGCTCCCGTCGGGCTCGCGGCAGAGGGCGATGGTGCGTGGCCCGACGAACCGGGCCAGGTCGTCCACGTGGCCGTGGGTGTCGTCGCCGGCGATCCCCTTCCCGAGCCAGATCGCGTTGGGCGCACCGAGCACGCCCGCGAAGACCGCCTCGTAGTCGGCGCGCCCGAACCCCGGGTTGCGCACCTGCACTTCCGGATCGAGCAAGCACTCCTCGGTGGCGAGGATCGTGCCGCGGCCGTTCACGTCGATGGCGCCGCCCTCCAGCACCACCTCTCGCCCGCGGTGGACCACCGGGTGGAGCGGCACCGCGAGCGCCTTCGCAGCGCGCTCGGGGACCTCCGCGTCCCTCCTCCACTCCGGGTACTTCGCCCAGGCGTTGAACCGAAACCCGGCTATCGCCTTGCCAGAAGGATGAGCCTCGCCCGGATCGGCAGAGGGGTCCGGGGGGGCGGAGGGCGCCCCCGGGACGACGAACACGGGCCCGGAGTCGCGCACCCAGGCCCGGTCGGTGGGCACGCGGTACAGCTCGACCGGCGCGAGGTGGACGCCGGCGCGGCGGAGGAGGCGCCGGACCTTCTCCCCGTGTGCCTCCCCGCGCACGAGCAGCCGCACCGTCTCGCCCGCCGAGACGCGGCGGACGATCTCGGCGAACACCCAGGGAATGGGGCCGAACTTGCCGGGCCAGTCGCGGACCCGGTGCGGCCAGGCGAGCCAGGTCGCGCCGTGGGGCGACCACTCGGCCGGCATGCGCCAGGCGGGGGCCGTCCCCCGCCCTCGCGCCGGCCTCGACGGCGCAGCGCGCGCCGTGAACGGGCCTGCGCTCCGGACCGGCGGGGGTGGCTCGAGCCAGGCTGGCGTGACCGCGGGCGCGCCTGGCCGCGTGATCGCGCTCATCGGTCGAGGAACCGCTTCCCGATGTCGCCGTAGGCGTCGATGCGGCGGTCGCGCAGGAACGGCCAGCCGCGCCGGACCTCCTCGATGCGTCCCAGGTCGACGTCGCCGACGAGGATCTCCTCCCCGTCGATCGAGGCCTCCGCCACCACCACCCCGAAGGGATCGCACAGGAACGAGGTGCCCCAGAACTCGAGGCCGTCGCCGCCAGCGGGCGGCGCCTCGCGGCCGACGCGGTTCACCGCCGCGACGTAGCACCCGTTCGCGATGGCGTGGCCGCGCTGGACGGTGCGCCACGCGTCCCGCTGCGCGGCGCCGTGCTGCGCCTTCTCGTGCGGGTGCCAGCCGATGGCGGTGGGGTAGAAGAGGACGGCCGCCCCCTGGAGCGCGGTCAGGCGCGCGCCCTCCGGGTACCACTGGTCCCAGCAGATGAGCGTGCCGATCCGTCCGTACCGGGTCTGGAACGCCCGGAACCCGAGGTCACCCGGCGTGAAGTAGAACTTCTCGTAGAACGCCGGGTCGTCGGGGACGTGCATCTTGCGGTAGAGGCCGAGCAGGGAACCGTCCGCGTCGAGGACCACGGCGGTGTTGTGGTACAGGCCGGGCGCGCGCCGCTCGAACACGGGGACCACCACCGCGGCGCCCGCCCGCCGGGCCGCCTGCGAGAGGCGCTCGGTGGACGGACCGGGGACGGGCTCGGCGAGGTCGAAGAGCGCCGCGTCCTCCCGCTGGCAGAAGTAAGGCGTCCGGAACAGCTCGGGCAGGCACACCACCTGCGCGCCCTTCCGGCCGGCCTCCTCGATCCGGGCCGCGGCCTTCTCGAGGTTGGCCTGCGGATCGTCGGACATCGCCATCTGCACCAGCCCCACGCGGAAGCTCGTCGGTGGCGTCGTCATCTTGCCCACGAATCCTAACGGAACCCGCGGCGCCCGGCGACCCTGGCGGCGCAGGGAGCGGGGTCACGTCGGATAGCGCTCGCCCTCGTGGATCACCTCGAGGAAGGTGCACGATCGCCGCGTCAGCATCGCGTGCAGGCACCGGAGGTAGGTCCCCGGTCCCCACAGCCGGAGGATGGTGAACGAGTGACGGAGAACGTCCCGGCTGGTGATGACTCCCTGCATCCGCTTCCGCGTCCTCCCCGCGCCGGGCCCGGCGCGGGGCTCGGCTCTCGTGCGCGCGCATCCTAGCCACAACCGCGCGCCGATTCCACCTCGTCGTCTCGACACCGGACACCTGCCGCCGGCCACCGGACCGGCACCGGACGCCCCAGCGGGCGGACGCCGGACGGCCCCACCGGGGCGGAGGCCGCGCCAGCGGCGGGTGGGGTACGCTGCCCGGATGGCGGTCGAGCGCGATCCGAGCGAGCGCGTCTTCGAGCTGACCGGCTGCTTCGGCGTCCGGCTCGACGAGTCCCGCGCGCCCGAGCTGCAGGCGTTCTACGAGGAGTGCCGCGACTACGTCGAGCTCATCACCGGCGCGCCGCCGGGGCCACACGAGGCGGTGGACCTCCTCCGCGCGCTGCCGCGCGGCAAGGCCCAAAGCGACAAGTTCGTCATCGGCCTCTTCGACGCCCCCGGCCACCTCGTCGGCGTCCTCGACGTGATCCGCGACTACCCGGCGCCACAGGAGTGGTACCTGGGGCTGCTCCTCTTCGGCCCGTCGTCGCGGGGGCGGCGCCTCGGCGATCGCGTCTACCACCGGCTCGAGGAGTGGGTCCGGGCCGTGGGCGGGAAGGCCATCCACCTCATCGTCGAGGAGCAGAACCCCGACGCCATCCGCTTCTGGAAGCGGATGGGGTTCGAGCTGCAAGGCATGGGCAAGCAGCTCCGCGCGAAGCGCCAGAACGTGTTCCTGCGCATGCGGCGGGATCTGGCGCCGGCCGGGGAGTGGACCGGGACGTTCGTGCCGAGCTGGCTCGCGGCCTGGCGGCGGCGGGGGAGCGAGCACCGCGGGTGAGCGCGGCCGGGCGACGTCCCGGCCGTCCAACGGCGGCCCATCGCGGCGTCGCCGGCGGCCTCACCCTCCGCGAGCGGATGGCGTTCGTCCGCGAGCGCACGCGGCTCGCTCCCGTGCCGCTCGTGCCCGAGATCGCGCTCTGGCAGGCGACCGAGGTGACGCCGCTCTGGCAGGACACGGCGGCGGAGCTGGCGGGCTGGGACGACGCGCCGTTCTGGGCATTCCCCTGGGCCGGGGGCCAGGCGCTGGCGCGCCACGTCCTCGACGCGCCCGGCCTCGTCCGGGGGCGGCGCGTCTTCGACTTCGGGACCGGGAGCGGCCTCGTCGCGATCGCCGCCATGCTGGCTGGCGCCGCCGAGGCGGTCGCTGCGGACGTCGACCCCTTCTGCGCCGCGGCCGTCCGGCTCAACGCGGAGCAGAACGGCGTCGCGGTCCGCTTCCGCCCGGGCGACGCGCTCGGCGATCCCCTCGACGGCTTCGAGGTGGTCCTCGCCGGAGACGTCTTCTACGAGCGCGGGCTCGCGGAGGCGGCGCTCCCCTGGCTCCGGAGGCTGGCGGCCCGCGGCGCGACGGTGTGGGTGGGCGATCCGGGGCGGATCTACTCGCCCGCCGGGGGGCTGAGCGAGATCGCCAGCCATGACGTGCCGACACCGCTCGAGATCGAGGACCGGCCGGTGCGGCGGACCCGGGTGCTGGAGGTGCTGCCGTGACGGGTGCGGCGCGGAGGGCGGCGATCTGGTAGGTGGAGCGCAGGGCCAGGCGGATGAGCCTGGCCCGAAGCGACCAGGGGTCTGGGGGCGGAACGCCCTCCAGCAGGAAGATAGGCTAGAACCGGTCCATGCGCCCCGCCGACACCTCCCGCGAGGTCGTGCTCCGCCTCTCGACCGACCCGGCGCTCCGGCACCGGTTCCTGGTGCTCGACGAGCCCATCCCCGGAAACGTGCGCTTCGGCCTCCTCCTCGAGGAGCTGGACCGGCTCGCGGGCGAGATCGCGCTGGCCCACGCGCGGCGCGCCGCGCCGGGAGCGCGCGTGGTGACCGCCGCGGTCGACGAGATCCTGATGCGCGGGATCGCCAGCCCGGAGCGCGACCTCGCCTGCCGGGGGCGCATCAACCGCGTGGGGCGGACCTCGATGGAGATCGGGATCCGCGTGGAGCAGGAGGGCGGGGTCCACCTCGCCTCCTGCTACTTCACCATGGTGGCGCGGGACGGGGACGGACCGTCGGCGCGCAGCATCGCCGTCCCGGCGATCGAGCCAGGCGACGAGGTGGAGCGTGCCCGGGCGCGGAAGGCGTCCGGCCGGGCCGCCTCCTACCGCGCGCAGGCCGCCGCCGCGGTCGAGGCCCCCTCGCACGAGGAGTACCAGGCCCTCGCACCCCTGCACCTGGCGCAGGACGGGCACGGGTTCCGCGGGCTGCTCGCCTCGGCCCTGCAGGCGGAGAGCTGGGAGCGCACCTACCCCGAGCAGGAGAACCTCTCCCGCATCATCTTCGGCGGCTACATCATGCGGCGCGCCTACGAGCTGTCCTCCATCTGCGCGGAGCGGGCCGCCACCCACCGCCCCGTGATCGCCGCGGTGAACCGGGTCAACTTCATCCACCCGGTCCACATCGGCGACAAGCTCCACCTGACCAGCCGCGTGGTCTACACCGAGGGAGCGGCGCTCTGCGTCGAGACCGGGATCGAGCGCGTGAGCCGCGACCGGACCGCGCGCGCCCTGTCCAACTCCTGCCTGTTCACCTTCCTGAACGTGGATCCGGATCTCGTGCCCCGCGAGGCGCCACCCGTCCACCCCGCCACCTACGCCGAGGACGCCCGCTGGCTCGCCGCGCGCCGGAACCTCCGGGCGCTCGCGGGACGGCTGCGCGGGCCGTGGCTCGGGCTCGGGGGCGGGGGGCTGCCGCCGAAGGCCGCCCCAGCGAAGTAGCCGCTCCGCCCTGGATCGCCGGGCGAGGCGGCGGCGGGCGCCCCGCCTGCCGGCCGAGTGGACCTACCCGCCGTCCGACCCCGGCTCGTCCGCCTCGTCCTCCTCGACGTCCGGGCCGGGCGCGTAGTCCTGCAGGCGCCGCGCCAGGAGCCGCCGGTGGTCCGCCTCCTCCGCGCGCAGGTCCTCGAAGAGCCGCTTCACCTCGGGGTCGGTCACCTCGCGCGCCGCGGCGTCGAAGAAGTCGTGGGCCTTCTCCTCCGACGAGATGGCCACCTCCACCGCCTGCCGCGCCGACATGAACGTGCGCGGCTTGCCCCGGTCGGGCGCCTCGGTCTCCTCGATCATCTCGCGGTTCACGCGCCGCGGCTGGTCCTGGAACAGCTCGCGCCTCCGCTCCAGGAGCTGGGCCCCGTGCTTGGCCTCGTTCGAGGCCATCATCCGGAAGACGTCGGACGCATCTCCCCGGTAGCGGCCGCCGACGATGCGCGTGAACTCCTCGTAGCGCTCCTTCGCGTCCTCCTCGATGAGGATCGCGAGGTCGAGCGCGTCGCGCAGGTCGAGCTTCCGGAAATCGATGCGGGTCATGCTGCGGCCTCCTTGGAGAGTTCCATACCCCAGTTAAGGAACAGGCCCCGTGCGAGCATCCTCCCGTTGGGGCGACACGCGACGCGGGCGGCAGCGTCAGGACCCCAGCCGCCGGAGGAGGGTCCGGAGCGCCGCCTTCCACAGCCGCGCCTCCCGGGGCGAGAGCCGCGCGCGCCGCAGCGTCGCCGCCAGATCGCGGACCGCGTGGCGCTCCGGGCCGGCGAGGAAGCGGCCCGCGCGCAGCGCTTCCCGGAGCGCACCCTCGACGGCGGAGAGGTCCGCCTCGGTGGCGCCGGGGGCGGACGCGCCCGCGCGGGTGGCGGTCGCCGCCCGGCGGACCTCGTACGCGTAGAGGAGGACCGCCTGGGCGAGATTCACGGACGGTTGAGCATGGTCCGTCGGGATGGACGAGAGGTCGTGGCAACGGAGCATCTCGTCGCGCGTGAGGCCGCTCCGCTCGTCGCCGAAGACGACGGCGGTCCGCCCCTCCCCCGCCCGCGCCGCTGCCTCCCGGGCGACCTGGTCCGGAGCGAGGCGCCGCTTGCCGCGCACCGGCCGCGAGCTGGTCCCCACCACCCAGGCGCAGTCGGCCACCGCCTCGTCGAGCGTCCGCACCAGGCGCGGGCGGTCGAGGAGGTCCTCGGCGTGGACGGCCACCCGGCGCGCCGCGGCGAAGTCGTGCGTGGCGAGCTCGACGATCGCCCAGTCGTCGAGGCCGAAGTTCCTGAGCGCGCGGGCCGCGGCGCCGAGGTTCTCGGGGTTGCGCGGGCGCAGGAGGACGAACCGCACCGGGGGCGAGGCGGGCATCGGGCGCATCGTATCCCGCCCCGGGTGCGCGCAGCGCCCGCCGGAGCGCCGGCGCGCTTGCCGCCCCGCCCTGCCCGGCGTAAGCAAGACGGCGATGGACGCGCGTGCACCGGCGCTCGCCATCGCCGCCCTGCTCGCGACGGCCTGCGCTCCGCATCCTCCGCGCCGGGGAGCCGGCGCGGCGTCCCCCGGAGACGATCGGGAGAGATCCCTGGACGCGATCGCCGAGACCTTCGTGAAGCTCGCGCTCGCCCTCGGGGTCCACGACCCCGACGAGGTGGACGCCTACCAGGGCCCGCCCGAGTGGCGGAAGGAGGCCGAGGCCGCCCGGATCCCGCTCGACGAGGTGGAGCGGCGCGCCGAGGCGGCGCTCGCGGCGCTCGGTCCGGACCCGGCCGGCGGCGACCTCGAGGCGCTGCGGCGCCGGGCCCTCTCCGCCGGCCTCGCGGCGATCCGCACGCGCGCCGCCGTGGTGGCGGGACGGCGGCTCACCTTCGACGAGGAGGCGCGGGGCATCTACGGCGTCGTCGCGCCGCGCCCGTCCGAGGCGGAGCTGGAGCGGACCGCGGCCGCCATCGACCGCGCGCTCCCGGGCGACGGTCCGCTGCCGGCACGCCTCGAGGCGTTCCGCGCACGGTTCCACGTGCCGGTGGACCGGCTCCGCGGCGCGGTCACCGCCGCGATCGACGAGTGCCGCGCGCGCACCCTCCGGCGGCTGGCGCTGCCGGCGGGCGAGTCGTTCTCGCTGGAGATGGTCTCGGGGAAGCCGTGGGGGGGCTACAACTGGTACCAGGGCGGCTTCCGCAGCGTCATCCAGGTCAACACGGACGTGCCCACCCCCGTCGGCCGCGTCCTCGACATCGGCTGCCACGAGGGCTACCCGGGGCACCACGTCTTCCACTCCCTCCAGGACGAGCGGCTCGCGCGCGAGCGCGGCTGGAAGGAGTTCCTGGTCCAGCCGCTCTTCGGCCCCGCCTCGCTGGTCGCGGAGGGCAGCGCCAACCACGGGGTCGCGGTCGCCTTCCCCGGCGCCGAGAAGATCGAGTTCGAGCGCCGCGTCATCTGGCCAGCCGCGGGCCTCGACCCCGCCGAGGCCGAGCGCTACGAGCGGATCGAGGCGCTGGCCAGGGGACTTCGCTACGCGCGCAACGAGGCGGCGCGGAGGCTCCTCGAGGGCGAGACCGACCCGGCCGGCGCCGCGGCGTGGCTGGAGCGCCACGCCCTCCTGTCGCCGGCGCGCGCCGCCCAGTCCGTCCGGTTCGTGCAGCGCTACCGGACCTACGTCCTCAACTACAACTACGGCGAGGACCTGGTCCGCACCTGGGTGGAGAGGACCGGCGGCGCCTCGGCCGACGGGCGGTGGCGCGCCTTCGAGGCGCTCCTCGTCGTGCCACGGACGCCGGCGGACCTGGCGCGCGGGGCCGGCGGGCCCGGACCCTGAGGGCGCTACGCGGTCGCGCGCGCCGGTCGCCGCGTCGCCCCCCGCCGCGGTCTCGCCGGAGCGTCGCTCCCGCCCACCCGGACGAGATCGGTGTGCCCGATGCCGCGCTGGTAGTCGATGACGGAGATGACCTTCGGCCGCACCCGCACCAGCGCCGCCGCCGCGCGCTCCGCCTCCGTCATCGCCGCCATGGCCGGGAACTTGGCCGCGAGCGCGCGCCAGGCGCGGCGGCGGTCCGCCCGCCCGGTGAGCAGCTCCGCGAGGCCGGCCAGCGACAGGCCGCGGATCTCGTTCCAGTCCTCGTAGTCGTGGTTGATGGTGAGCGAGACCTTGGGCGACCGCGCGATGTTGCGCGCCTTCTGGCTCTCCAGATCGCACGCGAAGTAGAGCGTCAGCCCCTCGCTCGCGTAGACGACCGACGTCGCCTGCGGGAACCCGTCGGCCCGGACCGTCGCGAAGCTCATGATGTTGTGGCTCTGCAGCAGGTCGAGGATGAACTGCTTCATCTGCCTGTCCACGTCGCGCCTCCCGCGCCGCCTGGGCCCTGCGCTCCGACCATGCGACCGTGGCACCGGCGGAGCGCGCGCGCAACCAACGAGGGTGTCCCGGACGGGCCCGGCACACGCCTGGGACGGGGTAGACTCGCGCCGTGCGCGGCCCGGAATTCCACCTCCCCGTCATCTTCGACCTGGCGGCGACGTTCCTCTTCGCGGTGACCGGCGCCATCGCCGGGCTGCGCAAGGGCTACGACCTGATCGGCATCCTGGTGCTCGCGCTCGTGACCGGCCTGGGAGGCGGGCTGCTCCGCGACGGCCTGTTCCTCCAGAACGGCCCGCCCGCCATGGCCACCGACAGCCGCTACTTCGTCGCGGTGCTGGCGGGCGCCGCCGCGGGCGTCCTCTTCGGGAGGAAGCTGCACCGCCTCCGCCTGCTCTTCCAGCTCGCGGACGCGCTCGGGCTCGGGACGTACGCGGTGGTGGGCGCGCAGAAGGCCCTCGCGGCGGGACTCTCGATCTTCGCGGTGGCGCTCGTCGGCACCGTCAACGCCGTCGGCGGGAGCGTCGCACGCGACGTCCTCGTCCGCGAGGAGCCGCTCGTCTTCAAGCCCGGCGAGTGGTACGCGCTCGCGGCGCTGACGGGGTGCGTCACCTTCCTGGCGCTGTCGGCGGGGCTGGGGGTGCCGCGGTCGATCGCCGCCGTCGCGGCGATCGGCGTCGCCTTCGCCGCGCGGATGCTCTCGTTGACGCTGGGGTGGCGGACCGGCGCTCTCGCCGGCGACGAGCCCTGGGACGCAGCCGACCGGCCCTGACCGCCGAAATCGCGCGGTGAAGTCCATTACGGTGCGAGCGGTTCCGTGACCCCGATTGAGCCCGGTCAAGGCGGCGGCGCGCCGGTCGCTTCTAAGATTCGCGGATTCAATCTCGTAGACCCGGGAGCCGCGCTCCCGGAGGAGCCCGCATGATCCGCAAGTCCCTCATCGCCGCCCTCGCAGTCGTCGCCCCCGTCGCCGCGTTCCCGGCCGGCGGCCACGACAGCATCGGCTGCACCGGCTGTCACTCGATCCACACCGCGAAGGACACGCTCATCTTCGCCGTCCAGGCCAACAAGCAGCTGCTGAACCCGAAGACGAAGCAGCCCTACACCGGCACGACCGCGCTCTGCCTCGGTTGCCACGCCGACTCGAACCAGGGCGGCCAGGGCTACGCCCCGGTCCACGCCAACATGTCCCACCCGTACGGCCTCGCCAGCGTGAACCCGAAGATCGCCAAGGTCCCGCCGGAGCTGCTCCGCGAGGGCGGACGGTTCGAGTGCCTCGGCTGCCACGATCCGCACCCGTCGAACCCGTACTACAAGTACCTCCGGGTCGACACCGCGAACGGTCAGAAGTTCGACGCGTTCTGCGGCGTGTGCCACCCGATCAAGGCCGACGTGGCCTCGCTCGGCGCCAAGGTGACGTTCTTCACGAGCATGGACGAGACCGGCACGCGCACCCTCGCGCCGGCCGGCGAGAAGGCCGCCGCGCCCGCCAAGGCGCCGGCCGCCGCGCCCGCCAAGAAGAAGTAGCCACCGTCCCCAGGCGAAGTCGCACCAGGCCCCCGGCCCCGCACGGCCGGGGGCTTCTTCGTCTGGTCTAGAACTACACGTGCTGTGCGTCGCAGAGCGACAGCACGATCCCGAGCAGGTCGTCGAGGTCGAACGGCTTGCGCAGGTGGGCGACGACGTCCCGCTCCTGGGGCGTGTCGAGGCCCGCGGTCATGGTGATGACCGGCACGTGCTCGAGGCTCGGATCGCTGCGCATCTCGCGCAGGAAGGCGTCGCCGTCGAGGCGCGGCATGCGCAGGTCGAGCAGGATGACGCTCGGGCGGCAGCCCGCCCGCACGCGGTCCAGGCCGTCCTGGCCGTCGGAGGCGACCACCACCTCGGCCCCCGCGGCGGAGAGCGCGTCCGCCAGCGCGGAGCGCACGTCGGGATCGTCTTCGATGACGAGGATTCGGCGGGGTGGGATCACGCGCGTCTCGCATCCGACGCTACGCCCTGACGCACCCCTCGCTCCATCGGGTGATCCGGGGACGCCCGTGGGGAGACCATCGGACCGGATTCCGGCCCCATGATCCGGTACGGCCAGCCCTGCGGCAGGACCGCGCGGCCCCGGGAACCGTGAGGAAAAACCCCGGGGCACGGCCTCCTAGTTCATCAGCTCTGCCCGCCGGCCGCCTGCGACGCCGAGGAGGTCGAGCCCCTGCCGCGTGAGGAGATATCGCACCGTCGCCGACCCGCGGACGGTCTCGAGCTTCGCCTCGAACGCCGGCCCGCTGATGGCTCCGAGCTGCATCACCTGCCTCAGGTTCACGACGCGACCGCTGGCGAGGTCGCCGGCGACGGGACCCATCGCCTCGTCGTTGCGATACAGCTCGAGCGCCGCCTGGTGCAGCGTCGCGGCGAGCGACGCGTCGAGTGGGAGGGAGCTGAAGAGGACGGAGATGAGCGTCCAGGCCGGGGTCGCCTCGGGCATCGAGGACATTGTAGCCCGGCCGCAGGTGGGCGGCCGTGGCCGCCGGTAAGATGTCGCCCATGAACCTCGTCCTCCTCGAGCCGGGGGAGATCAGGACCGACGGGACGGCGCGCGTGAGCGGGCGCCGGGCGCGGCACGTCGCGGCGATCCTCCAGGCCAGGGCGGGCGACGCCATCCTGGCGGGAGTGGCGGGCGGCAGGCTCGGCGAGGCGCGCGTCCTGGCTTCCGGCGCGGACGAGATCGTGCTCGCGCCCTCGCTCGACCGGGACCCTCCGCCGCCGGCGCCGGTCGAGCTCCTGCTTGCCCTGCCGCGGCCGAAGATCCTCCGGAGGGTGCTCCAGGGCGCCGCGTCGATGGGCGTGAAGCGGATCGCGCTGCTCGGCAGCTGGAAGGTCGAGAAGAGCTACTGGGCCTCGCCGCTGCTCGAGCCGGCCGCGCTCCGCGCCGAGCTGCTCGTCGGCCTCGAGCAGGCGCGCGACACGGTGGTCCCCGAGGTCGTGGCACACCGCTTCTTCAAGCCCTTCGTGGAGGACGCGCTGGAGACCGCCTTCGCCGGGACCGAGCGGCTCGTCGCCCACCCCGGCTCCCCGCGGCTCGGCCCGTCGCCCCGCGCCGCCGTCCCGCGCGCGGTGGTGGCCGTCGGCCCCGAGGGCGGGTGGACGGAGTACGAGGCGGGCCAGCTGCAGCGCCACGGGTTCCGCCCGTTCTCCCTCGGGCCGCGGCCGCTGCGCGTCGACGTGGCGGTGCCCTGCGCGGTGGGGCAGGTGGAGCAGTGGCTCCGCGCCTGCGCCGCGTGAGCGCCCCGTCCCTTCGCCCCGCGCGGTGCCGTCATCCGCTCCCCTGGGCACGCCAGCGCCACCCGATCTGCTGTAAGTTGGACGGCACCTCTTCCCCCCGCCGTGCGAGGTCCGCCATGACCGTCCCGTCCGTCTCCGAACTCGCCCCGCCGACGCGGCTGCTCCTCGGCCCGGGCCCGAGCCTCGTCCACCCGCGCGTCCTCCGCGCGATGTCGACGCCGCTCCTCGGCCACCTCGATCCGAAGTTCCTGGAGATCATGAACGAGGTGCAGGCGCAGCTCCGCGCGGTGTTCCGCACCGGCAATCCCTTCACCATCGCCGTCTCCGGCACCGGCTCCGCCGGCATGGAGATGGCGCTCGTGAACCTGCTCGAGCCCGGCGATACCGCGGTGGTGGTGGTGGCGGGCGTCTTCGGCACCCGCATGGCGGACATCGTCGGCCGCACCGGCGCGAAGCTGGTGAAGATCGAGGTGCCGTGGGGCCAGGTCTGCCCCCCCGCGCGCATCGAGGAGGCGCTGAAGAAGGAGGGCAAGGTGAAGCTCGTCGCCCTCGTCCACGCCGAGACCTCGACCGGCGCGCAGGCGCCGATGGAGGGGCTGGGACGGATCTGCCACGCCCACGGCGCGCTCCTCGTGGTCGACACCGTGACGTCGCTCGGCGGCATCCCGGTGGAGGTCGACGGGTGGGAGGCCGACGCGGTCTACTCCGGGACGCAGAAGTGCCTGTCGTGCCCGCCCGGCCTCGCCCCGCTCACCTTCAGCGGGCGCGCGCTCGACGCGCTCAAGGCGCGGAAGACCAGGGTGCAGAGCTGGTACCTCGACGCCTCGATGATCGCGGACTACTGGCAGGAGGGGAAGCGCGCCTACCACCACACCGCGCCCATCAGCATGGTGTACGCGCTGCGCGAGGCTCTCCGCATCGTGCTGGAGGAGGGGCTCGAGGCGCGGTTCGCCCGGCACCGGCGGCACAGCGCGGCCCTGATGGCCGGCGTCGCCGCGCTGGGCTGCGCGCCGCAGGCGCAGGAGGGCCACCGGCTGACGTCGCTCAACTGCGTCACGGTGCCCGCCGGCGTCGACGAGGGCGCGGTCCGCAAGTTCCTGCTCGCCGAGCACAGCATCGAGATCGGCGGCGGGCTCGGGCCGCTCGCGGGCAAGGTGTGGCGCATCGGCCTCATGGGCGAGTCGGCGCGCCAGGAGCACGTGCTCGCCGTGCTGGCGGCGCTCGAGCAGGCGCTCGCGAAGCAGGGCAAGGGTCCGAAGCCCGGTGCCGCGCTGTCGGCGGCACTCGAGGTCTACGCCCGCGGGTAGCGGACGTCCCTGCCCCTACCGCACCGGCGCGTAGAACGACACGCCGCGCACGTGCTCGTTCACCTTGAGCGGGTGCTGCAGCGGCGGGAAGGCGCGCTGCTCGCAGTCCATCCGCTCGCAGAGCCGGCAGGTGAGGCCCACCGGCACCACCGCCCCGCGGCTGTCGAAGTCGATGCCGTCGGCGTAGACCAGGTCCCGGGCGTGCGACACCTCGCACCCCACGGCGATGGCCAGCACCGACCGCTGCGCGTGGTAGCCGCCCCCCTCGCGGTTCACCGTCCGCGCGACCCAGAAGTACGAGGTCCCGTCCGGCATCTGCGAGAGCTGGACCCGGTACATCCCCGGCGTGGTGAAGGCCTGGAAGACGTTCCAGCGCGGGCAGGCGCCGGCGAACCGCGCGAAGCGCAGGCCCGAGGCGCTGAAGCGCTTGGAGATGTTCCCGGCGATGTCGACGCGGACCAGGTGGAAGGGGACGCCCTCGGCCCCCGGGCGGCGCAGGGTGGTGAGCCGGTGGCAGGTCTGCTCGAAGCTGGCGCGGAAGCGGTGGCCGAGGATGTCGATGTCGTAGCGCTCCTGCCGCGCCGCCGTCAGGAAGGCGCCGTAGGGCATGAGCACGGCGCCGGCGAAGTAGCTGGCCAGCGCCACCCGCGCCAGCGCGCGCGCCGAGTCGCTGGTCAGGTGCGGGTCGGAGGCGAACCGGTCCAGGACCGCCGCGTGGGTGAGGACGCCGACCTGGTAGGCGAGCTGGAAGTTCCGGCTGCCGCGCCTCAGCACCTCGGAGAGCCACAGCACCTTGGCCTCGGGGTCGTAGCGGCGCACCGCGCTGCCCATCTCGGCGGCGCGGGCGATCCGCACGTCCACGCCCAGCTCGCGCAGGAACTTCACCAGGGTGGTGTAGAGGTAGTCGCGGTCGAGCCGCGCCTCCTTCCAGAGCGCCTCGGCGCCTTCCTCCAGCTCCGGGAAGTAGTTCATGTGGCGCTGGACGAGGTCGCTCACCTCCTCGGTGGGCAGGTGGGAGGAGTCCACGCCCTCGAGGTCGCCGTCGGAGAGCTTGGCGGTGAGGGTGTCGGCCGCCTCGCGCGCGGCGCGGTACGCCTGGTAGAGCGTCAGCACCGCGCGCGATGCTCCCGGCGAGGCGGAGACGAGGTCGCGCACCTCCGCGTTGGTGAGGTCGTGGCCCTCGAAGATGGGGTCGCCGAACACCTCCATCAGATCGGCCACCGCGCGCGTGTGCTGATCGGCGGAGAGCGACTTCAGATCCAGGTCGAGGATCTCGGCGAGCTTGATGAGCAGCGGCGCGGAGAGGGACCGGCGGCCGTGCTCGATCAGGTTGAGGTAGCTCGCCGAGATGCCGAGCCGCTCGGCGAGGTGGGCCTGGGTGAGGGAGCGCTGCCTGCGAAGCGCGCGGACCTTGGCGCCGAGATGGGCGGTTTCCTGCACCGGAGTCACCTCCGCCGGGCTGCGGGAGCGCGGCCTGCGGGCCGTCGCCCCGTCCGGCGCATGGGAACATGCTGACGCGCCTCGCCATTTTCAAGCTTTACACCATTACGATTCCTGATTGACATGCCGTGATCACGTTAACCATTTGGAATAACTACAGGTATTGAACTTGATTCAAATCAATATAACATTCCGACCGAACCCAGGAGGCCTTCCGCATGTCGCCGAGCCAAGAGACGACCCAGAACCCCCTCGCCCTCGACGGCGTCGAGATCCGCGGGGCGCTCCCCGCCCGCCACGAGCTCGTGCTCGGGCGCGACGCGCTGGCGTTCGTGGCCGACCTGGTGCGCAGGTTCCGGCCCCGCGTCGAGCAGGCGCTGGCGGCGCGGCAGGCCAGGCAGCGGCGCTACGACGCCGGCGAGCGGCCGCACTTCCTCTCCGAGACCGAGGAGATCCGCGACTCCGAGTGGACGGTGGCGCCGCTCCCGCCCGACCTGCTCGACCGGCGCGTCGAGATCACCGGTCCCACCGACCGCAAGATGATCATCAACGCCCTCAACTCGGGCGCCGCGGTGTACATGGCCGACTTCGAGGACTCGAGCTCGCCCACCTGGCGCAACGTCGTCGAGGGACAGGTGAACCTCCGCGACGCGGTCGCCGGCACCCTCGACCACGTGGCGCTCGAGACCGGCAAGACCTACCGGCTCAAGGACGAGACCGCGGTGCTGATGGTGCGGCCGCGCGGCTGGCACCTGCTGGAGAAGCACCTCCTGGTGGACGGCAGGCCGGCCACCGCCGCCCTCTTCGACTTCGGGATCTTCTTCCACAACAATGCCCGGGCGCTGCTGGCGCGGGGCAAGCCGGCCCGCGCCCCGTACTTCTACCTCCCCAAGCTCGAGCACCACCTCGAGGCCCGGCTCTGGAACGACGTCTTCGTCCACGCGCAGGAGGCGCTCGGCATCCCGCGCGGCACCGTCAAGGCCACCTGCCTGGTCGAGACGCTCCCGGCCGCGTTCCAGATGCACGAGATCCTCTGGGAGCTGCGCGAGCACTCGGCGGGCCTCAACTGCGGGCGCTGGGACTACCAGTTCTCGTACATCAAGCGCTTCCGCGCCGATCCGCGGATGGTGCTGCCCGACCGCCAGCAGATCACCATGGACAAGGGCTTCCTCAAGGCCTACGTGCAGCTCCTCATCCAG
>DATIWK010000231.1:0-26585 GCA_035519395.1 Anaeromyxobacteraceae bacterium
GCCCCACTGCAGCGAGTCGAACAGGTTGGAGGCGGAGGCGGCCCGGTTCGCCCGCGGGGTCGCATCGTCGAAGATCGCGACGCCGCCCTGGACGGACGGGGTCGCGCCGACGCCGAGCGAGACGGCGACGGTGCGGGGGAAGCCCGGCGCCACTTGCACGTCGCGGGCGGAGTAGGCGCCGAGCGTCGGGTCGCGGCCGAGCGGGATGGCGAGGTCCTGTGCGAGAGCGGGGAGCGCGAACCGGTTCACGAAGGACGCGCTGCCGAGACCGGCGTACAGGAACTGGCCGTCGTCCGATACCGCGAGCACGCGCGGCTCGCTGCCCGCGAACTGCGACCCCTCGATCTGCCCGGTGAAAGGATCGACGACAGTGACGGTGTTCGGGTTCACGGGCGAGGTGCTCGGCACCGCCGCGTAGATCTTCCGCTGGTACGGATCCCAGACGAGGTCGTTCGCCTGGAGGGCCACCGCCGTCACGCCGTCCTGCGGCGGCTTCGTCACCGAGAACTTGAGCGCGCCGGAGGTGCCCCCGCCTGGCGATGGGTTGGACACGGAGATCTGGCCCGTGCCGATTCCGGAGAGGTCGTAGCTCGGGATGGTCGCCTGGAGGGTGGAGGAGTCCACGAAGGTGGTGGAGAGGGACGAGTAGCCGCCCCAGTAGGCGCTGGAGGATGCCACGAACCCGCTGCCCGTCAGCGTGACCGTCACGGACGACGTTCCGGCGTAGGCGCTCGTGGGCGAAATGCCGGTGAGGACGGGCACGGGGTTGGGCGGCTGCGGGTCGATGGTGAACGTCTTCGCGTTCGACGCCGCCGCGCCCGACGTGTAAACGGTGATCTGCGCCGTCCCCGAGTAGTAGGTGTCGTACGACGGGACCGTGGCCGTGAGGGTCGAGCCGTCCACGAACGTGGTCGCGAGCGAGCTGCCGTTCCACGTCACGTACGACGAGGCGGCGAAGCCGCTCCCGGTCACCGTGAGCGTGAACCATGGACCGCCCGCGGTCACGCTCGATGGCGAGATCGTGGCGATGACGGGCGCGGGTGGGGCCGTCACGGCGAAGGTCGCCGGGCTGGAGACTCCCCCGCCCGGGCTCGGGTTGAGCACGGTGATCGACGCCATGCCGGTGTAGTAGAGGTCGTTCGCAGGCACCGAGGCGAGGAGCGTGGAACCGTCCAGGTAGGTGGTGGACAGGAAGTAGCCGTCCCAGAGCACCGACGAGGACGGAAGGAAGTCGCTGCCCGTCACCGTGAGCGTGAACGACGCGCTGCCCGCCTGCGCGCTCGACGGGTCGAGCGACGTGATCGAGGGGAGAGGGTTGCCCGGTACGACCGAGAAGGTCGCCTCCAGCACGTTGGACCCGCGCCCCCCGGAGTCGAAGGCCTGGAGCTGGACCGCGTAGGTCCCGAGCGCGGTGGTGGGCACCGCGGTGTCGCCCGCGAGAAGCCCGCCGGTCACGCCGGGCGGATTCTGGACGGCATAGGCGAACCGGCCGACCTCGGCGTCGCTCGCATCCAGGACGGTGACGACCAGCTTCGCCAGGTCGGCGTCGGGGTCGGCCACCTCGACCGAGAAGCCGACGCTCGTGGCGCCGCCGCCCTCGTTCAACCCCGCACTGGAGCGGAGCAGGGAGAGGTCCGCGAGGAAGGGTGCGCTCGAGCCCCCCGCGCCCGCCTTGCCGGTCACGTGGTCGTTGCAGCCCACGACCAGCGCGATGAGCGACAGCCCGATCGCCGAACGGCCCCGGCGAAGCGTTCCCACATCAGGCGTGGCCATGATCGTTCCCCCCCCCCGACGATTGCTCCACGTCAAGCGACGCCGCGAAGCTTCCCGCCGCGCACGGTATCACCGCGGGTCGAGGATGGGTGGACGGAGACGCGGCGTTCCGGTCGTGCGATGCTCTCGACCAGAGGGTCGAGGGAGGGCCGGGACCGGTCCCGCAGGCGCAGGGACGCGCGGCCGCTCGCTCGCGGAACACGGAGGGGAGCCATGCGTCTTCACGCCATCCGGCGGCGGCTGATCCCGCTCGCCTTCGTCTGCGCGGCCGTCGGCGCCGGCGGCTGCGGCGGTTCCGCGCCCCAGACCGGAGCCGTCCGGTCGGCCGGTGTCGCGGGCGTCTACTTCTACGTGACCGTGGTGAAGCCGAGCGGCGGCACCATCACCTCCCTCGACGGGCGCATCAACTGCGGGGTCGGGGGCACCGCCTGCGGAAACGCCGCCGGGCAGACGAAGTACCTGTGGTCGGAGTCGCCGGTGACGCTCGTCGCCGTCCCGGACGGCGCTCACAACAAGGTGTTCCAGCAGTGGGCCGGCGACTGCAGCGGGACGAGCACCACCTGCGTCCTCACCGCCGGGCCGGACCGGTTCGTCGTGGCCGCGTTCCAGGCGGCGCCGCAGCCGCCGTCCCCCCCGCCGCCGGGGACCGGGCAGGGCAACCAGACCTTCGGCGTGACGGTGAGCCGCCCGGTGAACGGGACGGTCACGTCCGCCGACGGCGCCATCCGGTGCGGGACGGGCGGCGCCGCCTGCAAGGCGACCTACGCCTGGGCCGCGACGGTGACGCTCACCGCCGCGCCGGATACCGGATACGTCTTCACCTCGTGGGCCGGCGACTGCACGCTCACCGGGCCGTGCGTCCTCTCCACGGCGAAGTCCGGCGCGGACAAGACCGTCGTCGCGGTCTTCTCCCTGCCGCAGCAGGCCGGGCACGGATTCTTCGCCGCGCCCGCCGACCACGGGCCCGCCTACTTCGACTTCGTCGCGCAGGCCTCCGGCGCCCTCAACTGCGCGAGCGCGACGTGCCACGGGCCGGACCTGGCCGGGCGCGGGATCGCCCCCGCGTGCGCCGGGTGCCACGCCTCCGCCGGCTGGGCCGGGAGCTGGCAAGCAAACTGCTCCTTCTGCCATGGCACGAGGAACGCGAGCACCAAGGCCGGACCGTACGACGTGGCCGCCCACCCGACCTGGGCCGCGCCGCCGGACGCCGTCGGGCAGCGGCTCACCGGCGTCGCCGCGGCGGCCCGGGCCGGCGCGCACCAGGCGCACCTCACCGGCGTGAACGCCCAGGGAACGAGCTTCGCCCCGCCGTTCCGGTGCCAGACCTGCCACGCGGTGCCCGCGGACCTCTCCCACGTCGGCGGCGCGTCCGCGCGCGCGACCGTGGTCCTCTCCGGCGCGGGGCAGGCGAGCCTCCCCGCCAGCCTGGGAAGCTACGACCCGGCGAGCGGCACCTGCGCCAGCTACTGCCACGGCGCGTTCGCGGGAGGCAGCGCCGCGACCCCGGCCTGGGCGAACCCCGGCGGCGCCGCGGGCGCCTGCGGAACGTGCCACGGCCTGCCGCCGCCGCCGCCGCACGCGCAGAGCACCGACTGCGAGGCGTGCCACGACGGCTACACGCAGAGCACCGTGAACCTCTCGAAGCACCTGAACGGCGTCGTCGACGCCGTCGCCTGCGGCGGCTGCCACGGCCTGCCGCCGGCCACGGGGGCGCACCTGGCGCACTCCCAGGCGCTCGGCCCGGTCGTCACCTACGGCGACCTGCGGGTGTTCCAGGACTTCGCCGCGGCGGGCGCCGTCCCGGCGACGGGCAGCGGCTACCAGTTCGGCTGCGGGCTGTGCCACCCGCTCGACCTCGCCAGGCACCGGGACGGCGTGGTGCAGGTGGAGCTGACGCCGCCGTCCTCGACGTCCCCGGCGACGAACCTCCGGGCGCTCAACGCGGCCAACGCCGCCTACGCCGGCGGAGGCGGCTCGTGCAGCGGCGTCTACTGCCACAGCACGGGCGAGGCGCAGCCGCGATGGGTGAAGCAGCGCGACGCCGTCCCCGGCGCGCCCATCCTGAGTCCGGCATGGAGCTCCTACACGCCCGGTCATGCCCTCGCCTGCGATGCCTGCCACGACGACCCGCCCGCGTACGCGTCGGGCGGGCCCGGCAGCGCCACCGCCAACACGCACGTGGTCGTCGCCGACGACGGGTGGGAGATGGGGCACTACGCCGGCTTTCTCGGTCCCTGGCACGGGAGCTGGCACGGCGGCTGGGCCGCGCCGTCCGACTCGGCGCCCATCACCTGCCAGACCTGCCACGCCGCCACGGTCGACCCCGCGGCCACGGGCCCCAGCGGCGTCTACTGGATCGACACGACGGGGAACTACCGGATCGACGCGCCGGCCGCGGCGGACGGATCGCACCCCGCGTCGGATCCCGGCCGGCTGACGGATTCGATGTGGACGGTCACCCAGTGCGCGAACTGCCATGCTCCCGTCCAGGGCCGGGTTCTCCCGCTCCGGCACGTGAACGGCGCCCGCGAGGTGGTCTTCGACCTCCGCACCTCGTCACAGGCGACCGACCCGGCGGCGTGGCCGGTCCTCTCGCCGGCGCGGGGACCTTACTGGTTCGTGGACGAGTGGGCCTTCCAGCCGACCGGCGTCCCGGGCGCACACGGGGACAAGGCCACCTCGAGCGTCTGGTTCGACCTCAACACCGCCTCCTGGGACGGCCAGACCAAGACCTGCTCCGGCGTCGCCTGCCACCTCTCGCAGACGCAGGTGACCTGGGGCACGAAGCCGGTGGGCTGGGCGAACTGCGGGGAGTGCCACGTGACGATCCCGTAGCGCGGGCGGGGCGAGGGGAGGGCGGAGCGGCGTCGCCCGCCCCGCTCACCACGTCGCCTCCAGGGGCCTCCGCGCTCAGGCGTCCGTCGCGCGCCCGAGCCCCACGATGGGCTGGACGTGCTCGCCCCAGGCCCACGCGCCCGTGTCGAGCGCGACGGCGTCCTCGTGCGTGCCCGCCGGCATGAGGAGGGTCTGCTCGCGCATGAGCTTGTGGTCCACGAAGATGGGCGCGCCGAACATCGAGAGCGGAGGCGCCGCGCCGGCGTCGCACGGCCAGAACCGCCCCGAGAACTCCGGCTCCGAGGCGAGCTCGGCGCGCGCTCCGATCGCCTCCTCCAGCGGCGCCAGGTTCAGCCGGTCCGTGGCGGCGATGACCGCGAGCGCGAGCTCCCCGTCCACCCTCAGGGCGACCACCTTGGCGACCCTGCGTCCGCTCACGTGCGTCGCGGCCGCGAGCCCCTGGGCGGTCACGGCCGTCGCGTGCGCGCGGTGCTCGAACCCAGGGTAGCGAGTCTGCAGCACGGCTTCGACGAGTGCTGGGATCATGATCCATTCCTCCGACCGGAGTTCGCTCGAGTTGATCCTGCGCCGGCCGGGAGGAGGAGGCTCGTCGCCGCGGGCGGTCAAGCGGGGCGCGGCAGCGTGCCCGAGGGCAGCCACCGTTCGTCCGGCTCCAAGCGGGGCTCGACGTCCAGGCCGCGACGCTGCTGCTGTTGCGGCGGCTTCGGCCGCCCGCCGGGCGGCACTCCTGCCGGCGCGCCCAGCTTCCACGTCAGCTGGCCGGGCGCGCGGCCTCGAACGCGGATCCACCCGCGGTGAACGCCGTGCAGGTGGTGCGGCGCGCAGAGCGCGGTCTTGTTCTCGGGCTCCTCCCCGCCGCCCCGCGAGCGGAACCGGACGTGGTGCGCGTGCACCGCCGCCCGGCTGCATCCCGGCACCTGGCAGAGGCCGCCGTCGCGCTCGAGCACCCTCCGCTCCGGCGTGCTCCGTTCCTCCAGCAGCGGGCCCCAGGTCGAGACGAAGTGTTCCGCGATGCGCTCCAGGCACCGGCCGGCGTCGAGCCAGCGCTTCTCGGCCTCCCGCGCCGCGGCGAACGCACAGCCGAGCAGGAGCCGCACCCGCCGGGGCACCCGGAGGGCCAGCGTGCCCCGCGCGCACATCTGCCGATCCTCGGTCGCGTCGATCTCGCGGCGCAGGGCGATGCAAGTGGTCCGCTCTGCCCGCTCGATCCACGCCTCCAGCGAGGAAACGTCGGCGGCGCCTGCGACCAGCCGTGCCTGCTCGTAGCCGAGCCGCCCGTCCCGCATCGCCTGCCGGAGCGCCGGCAGCTCCCACAGCTTCCGCTCGAGCCAGATGCGCTGCTCGACAGCGCGCGCCGACATCCCGAGGCGCTCGGTGCAGAAGTGGGCGAACGAGGCGAACTTCATGTCCCGCCACAGCCCGAGCATCCGGACCAGCATGGCGAGGTGGCCGAGCAGCTCGTCCCAGCGCGCCCGCATCGCGGCCAGCTCCCGCAGCCGCGCGTCGAGCTGGAATGGGTCGTTCGCCCCTGCGGCCAGGCCAGCCGGCGCCGCGACGGGATCCGGCGCGCAGAGGAACTCCCAGCGCCGGGTCTCTCGCTCGAGCGCTTCCTTCACCGGATCGAGCCACTCGGGGGCAGGCGCGTGGTCCACCTCGTCGGCGCCGGGCCCGGTGGGGTGCGCGCCCAGGTACTCCTGGCACATCGCCTCCAGCCGCTGCCACCTGGGGGAGGTGGCGCCGAGGAGCTTCCCCGCGAGCGCCATCGCCTCGTCGAGCTTCGCGCGCCCCTCCGCCGAGAGCGGGACCGAGATCCGCTCCCATGGCTCGTCCTCCGCGTCTGCCGGGACGCACCGCGATCCCGCCTCATCCGAGGCCCGGCGCTCTGCCCAGGATCCGGTCCCGCCCCCGCTCGCGGTGATCTCCGCGCCGCCTGCGGCGGGAGATCCCTGGTCCCGGTTGTCGCCCCCCTCGACGTCGGCGTCCCTCGCGAGCGCCGCCCGGGCCGCCGCCTCCAGCGCCCGCACCGTCTCGACCCGGGCGCGCTCCGTCCACGCCGCCTCGTCGGTGCCGCGCGCCACCATCAGCACCGCCTGGGCGCGGCGGGCGCTCACCTCGCCGCGCACGACGGCCCCGCGGAGCACGGGCCGCGCGGCCAGCTCCCGCGCCAGCCGCTCCATCCCCTGCGCGGTCCGAGCCTCGACGCCGACCCGCTCGCGCGCGTAGTCGCCGAGCCCCGAATACCCGAGCTGGAGAAGGCGGTCGCCCGCTGCGAGCATCGCGAGCCCCTCACCGACGGCGACGTCGAGCGCGCCCCGCCCACGCGCCACGCGCACCAGGAGCCGATCGAGCAGCATTCCCGCCTCGTCCCGCATCACGCCGCGCCGCTCGTCGGGGCGCGGCGGCTGGAGGATCCACGCGTCGCGGGCGAGCGCGCCGGGCACGGCCCAGGCCAGGAGGCCCTCGCTCGTCACGTCCGCCGCGGTGCGCTCGACTTCCATGCTTCACGGATAGCACGTGGCACTGACATTCCGTTCAGGTGTCACCGGCAGTCAGGCCCTCCACGCGGAGCAGCCCTCGAGCGTGGTCGAGTGGCAGGATTCCCGCTGGCCGCCTAGATCCCTCTTCACGCAAGGGCGATCGCCCGGGGAGGCTTCGATGGAGACTGGCGTCGGCAAGGGCACCCTCTGGACGGGGCGCGTCGTGAGCGCGCTCCCGGTCCTGATGATGGCGATGAGCGGGGGCTTCAAGCTGGTGGGGGCTTTCACCGGCAGCGAAGAGATGCTGAAGAACTGGGCCCACTTCGGCTATCCGCCGAGCGCCCTCCTTCCCATCGGCATCCTCGAGGTCGCCTGCGCCCTCGTCTACGCGTTCCCGCGCACGTCCGTGCTGGGCGCGGTGCTGGTGACCGGCTACCTGGGCGGAGCGGTGGCCACCCACGTCCGGATGTCCGAGAGCGTCTGGTTCGCGCCGGCGCTGCTCGGCGCGCTGGCCTGGCTGGGGCTGTTCCTGCGCGATCCGCGGCTGCGGGCGCTCCTTCCCCTCCGCCGGGATCCGTGAGCCGAGCCTCCGGGGAGCCGCGCCAACCTCGCCGTCGTCCGCCCGCCGAGGAGCCACGATGCTCGACACGCCGCAGATCGTCCAGACCAAGGCCGTGCCGACGGCCATCATCCAGCTCAGCGTTCCCCGAAGCGAGATCCGCTCGGTCATGGGCCCGGGAATCCAGGAGCTCATGACCACCGTGGCGGCGCAGGGCATCGCGCCGGCGGGCCCCTGGTTCAACCGGCACTTCAACATGAACCCGGTGACCTTTGACTTCGAGATCAGCGTGCCGGTGACGCGGCCCGTGAAGGCGGCGGGACGGGTCCGGCCGTCCGAGCTGCCGGCGGTGAAGGCGGTCCGCGCCGTCTACCGCGGCGACTACGAGGGGCTGGGCGCCGCCTGGGGCGAGCTCGAGCGCTGGGTGGCCGCGCGGGGGCTCGCGGCGGCCCCGTGGATCTGGGAGGTCTACCTCGCCGACCCGGCGGCCAATCCGGATCCGTCCACCTGGCGCACCGAGCTCAATCAGCCGGTGGAGGGTTAGCTGGCCCGGGGAGAGCGCGCGATGCTCGTCCTCGCCCGCGCCCTGACGTATGCGACCCTGTTCGTGTCGCTGGTGCTGGTGCTCGTTCCGGCGCGCGTGCTCGAGTGGTCCGGAATCCACGCGCCCGCGGCCCTGGGCGCGGCGCAGCTCGCGGGACTCGCCGTCGCCACCGCAGGCGGCGCGCTGGCCCTCTGGTGCGTGCTGGCGTTCGCGGTCCTCGGGCGCGGCACGCCGGCCCCCTTCGATCCTCCCCGGCGCCTGGTGGTGCGCGGGCCCTACCGGTTCGTGCGCAACCCGATGTACCTGGGGGCCGGGGTCGCGCTCTCGGGTGCCGCACTGTACTATCAGTCACTGCCGCTGCTCGCATACGTCGCGGTCTTCGAGACGGCCGCCCACCTGTTCGTGGTCGGGTACGAGGAGCCGACGCTCGCGCGAGCGTTCGGCGAGGAGTACGCGGCGTACCGCGCCCGGGTCCGCCGGTGGGTGCCGGGGCGCGGCGCGGCGCGGATCGCCGCGGGGTGATCCGGTCGCCTGCGTGAGCCGTTCGCTCTTCCGTCGCCATCACCTTCCCGGCGGTCTTCCGAGCAGGAACTCCTGCCACGTCATCGCCGGCACACCGCCACGCTCGGCCGTTGCGAGGCCGGCGTCGTCGCAGATGACCAGCGGTCGCAGCTCGGGGTGACGCCGGACGAGCTCGAGGACCGCCTGGAGGTCGCCCACCCGGAAGCCACCGGTCTTCACCTCGATGGCCCACGAACCCCAGCTCCCCTCCAGGACGCCGTCGACTTCGAGCGGTTCCTCGCGCCAGTAGGAGACCTTCTGCCCTGCGTTCCAGGCGTGGGCCAGACAGGCGTTCTCGACCGAGGCTCCGAAGCGCGCCGGGTCCGACCTGGCGTCGGCGACTCCCCGCGGGTCCATCACCGCGACGAGCGCGTTGTTCAGGGTCACGAGCTTGGGTGGGGCCGCCCGGCGCCGCGCGGCGCGCGCCGAGTACTTCGGGAGGGGCGCCACGAGGAATGCCTCCTCGAGGAGAGCGAGGTAGTGGGCGACGGTCTCGAGCGCGCCGGCGTCCTGCAGCTGCCCCTGGATCTTCTGCAGGGACACGATCTGAGCAGGCGACGACGCGGCCACGCCGAACACCTGCCTGAGCAGGGCCGGACGCCGCACGGCGGCCAGGGCTAGGATGTCGCGCCCGATGGCGGGCTCCAGGATGGCGTCGCGCACGTAGGCCGACCACCGGGGCACGTCCTCGCGCAGCGGGAAGGCACCCGGGTACGAACCCATGCGCACGACGAGCTCGGCTGCCTTCGCCGGCTCGATCCCGAACACCTGGGCGATCGACGCCGCCGACCAATGGGTCAAGGTGATCCGCTCGAACCTCCCGGCAAGGCTCTCGCGGGAGCCGGCAGCGAGGTGGAGCGCGGATGATCCGGTGGCGACGACGTGGATCGGGGTCTTCTTGCGCCGGAAGCGGTCCCAGAGGCCCTTGAGGCGCGCCGCCCAGTCGTGGAGCAGGTGCGCCTCGTCGAGGAGAACGACGGCGCGGCCCTCGGCGGTGACCACGTCCTCCGCCCTGGCGAGGAGCCTCTCCCAGAAGCCGGGAAGCGCGGCCTCAGGCGCGTCGGCGGCGGCGTAGACCGCCTGCTCGCCAAGGCCGGCGGCGATCTCCAGGAGCAGCGTGGTCTTGCCGACCTGCCTCGGTCCTGCCAGCAGCTGGATGCGGCCGGGCGCCGGCTCGACGAGGCGCTTGGTCAAGAGCGCTCGACACTCCAGGTAGCTCTGGCGGAAGTCGCTGTCTGACATGATCGAATAATTATTCGATCATGAATGGAAGGCAAGGAATGCGAGCGGCCCGGAGCGCGGGGCTCGTGCACGGACACCCCGGGTGTTCGTGTCACGTCGGATGGCTGCGCGGCCTCGCAGATTCGGGGGGACGCCATCGTCTTCCCCGCCCGGGTTCGGCCGA
This sequence comes from Anaeromyxobacteraceae bacterium, assembly GCA_035519395.1. Taxonomy (GTDB): domain Bacteria; phylum Myxococcota; class Myxococcia; order Myxococcales; family Anaeromyxobacteraceae; genus Anaeromyxobacter. The sequence goes on from DATIWK010000231.1 coordinate 10,176, forward strand.
GGCGCTTCGACGCTGGCCCCGTTCGACCCAGGGTACATGAATCGCTGTAGGGGCCAGCGCTCGGGAGGAGCCATGAGCCGCACGCGTGATGACCGGCTCGGCGGCACGTACCTCATCATCGCCGCTGCCTCGGTCGTAGCAGCCCTGGGATGCGCGACCACCACCCGGCACGATTCATCGACGACGGAAGAGTTCGCTCGCGCGAGAGACGTCGACGTTCAGGCCCGATACAACATTCCTCGGGTCGAGCTCCTGACGGAGGGAGAGACGCTCCAGCGAGACCTTCCGCCTTCCGATCAGCACCTCGGGAAGCCGGAACAGGACGCGTTTGCTGACGACGTGGTGCGGAGCGGCAGCGTGACGGGCCGTTCATTCCGGCGAGCCGGCGGACGCGACACGCCCCCGACCGTGGCCCACTTCGAGGTGTGGATCGAAAAGCAGGTGCTCGGCGTCCCGGCCGATCCCGGCGGTCTGATCGGACTGGCGATCGAGTTCCGGGGTACGTTCACGTTGCTGAAGGAGAGCGTGGTCCGCGGCGAGAGCATCGCCCTGGGCGCCACCGAGAGGATCGAGCGCTCGGTCGTGCGCGTCGATCCGGACCCACGCACCGCAGAGGAATGGTTCGGGAGCGGGGGGCGCGGCCTTCGGGACGCCGTCCGGCGCCTGTCGGCCCAGGCTGCGGAGGACATCGTGGCCGAGACCTTCGGGAGCCGCACCGCGGTGACGGCCAGCCAGGACGGCGTCGCGACCGAGGGGAACGAAGGCAGCTTATCGACGGCCACTGCATCGACGGCAGCTGCCCGGCGATTCACGGCAGCTCCGGAGCCGCCGGAGTTCGAGGTCGCTGGCGTGCCGGATAGGCCCATCCCCGGTCGTGCGGGTACGAGCCACGTTTGGGATGGCGTGTGGGGAGGATTGGAGGCCAGCAGGATCTGCCTATTCCTCGCTCCACTCTGCGCAATCGTCACCGTGCCCATCGGCGCCGCGATCGGTTCGTCCATCGAACGCACGGCCTCGACGCCCCCGAGCGCCTTCGACGAGGCGGGGTTCCTCGAAGGGCAGGCACGTGGGGCGTACGACGACATCGCCGATGAGGAGCGGCTCGCAAGTGCGGCCGAGCGCACGCCATCAGGAGCGACGTGGTCGTCCCCGGTCCTGTTCGGCGTCGCGCGGATCCGGCTTCTGGGGACGGCGGCTCCGCCGGTTCGGCCTTCTTGCCAGCCCATCCTCCTCCAGATGGAGGTCTTTGCTCGCTCGCCCGCCGGACGGGAAACGCGCCTCTGCCTGCACGGGCCACTGATGGACGAAACGCACTGGATGGCTCACTCCCGCGCGCTCCTCCATGGAGCGATGAAGGTGCAGATCGCGCGTGCGGCGCCGCTCCTCGTCGCCGCGCTCGAGGCTCCCGGAAAGACGATCGCCGAGCGCGACGGCGGTTGCGGACCCGTCCCCAAGCGAGCCGTCGCGACTCCGCCACCCGCGTCGCAGTCGTCTCACGAAGGACCCTAGAACGAGGCCGCGCGGATCCACTCGCTGGGCAGTTCCTCCACCACGACCGTCCCGGCGGGGCGGAGCAGGCTCGCCATTGGCCGTGCGCGGGCGGAACCTCGAATCACGCCCGCCCGGCCTGGGCCAGGGCCTCGCGGAGCTGTTCGAGCGAGTAGGGCTTCTGGATGAACCCCATGGTGCGGCCCGCCGCGCCGCGGCCGAGGAGCTCCTGCTCGTCGAAGCCGCTCGAGAGGATGACCCGGAGCGTCGGGTCGAGCGCGAGCAGGGCGTCGAGCGTGGCGAGCCCGTCCATTCCGGGCATCGAGAGGTCGAGGACCACGAAGCGGACCTCGCCCCGGTGGGCCCGGACGGCCGCGAGCGCCTCCGCACCGCTCGCCGCCGAGATCGCCGGCATGCGCAGGGCGCGCAGCATCGCGTGGCAGGCGCGCCGGACCGCCGGCTCGTCGTCGACCACCAGGACGGTGCCGTGCTCGGGCGGCCTCGCGGGGGCCGGCGCGGCGTCCGTCCGCGCGCGCGCCGCGGCGGCGTCCCCGATCGGCAGGAGGACCCGGACCGTCGTGCCGCGCCCGGGGGCGCTTTCCACGAACAGGCCGCCGCGGTGGCCGCGCACGATGCCGAGTAGCGCCGGCAGGCCCAGGCCGCGCCCCGCGCCCTTGGTGCTGAAGAACGGGTCGAAGATCCGGTTCACCGTGTCCGCGTCCATGCCGGAGCCGGTGTCCGCGACCTCCAGCACGACGTAGGTCGCGGCGGGCTCCACCCCGGCGATGCGGCTGCCCTCGAGGGCGCCGGGCCCGCCCTCGCGGCGCGCGGTGGCGATGCGGATCGTCCCGCTCCGCGCTCCGATCGCGTCGGCGGCGTTGGTGATGAGGTTCATCACCACCTGCTGCAGCTGCCCGACGTCGGCGTCCACCGCGGGCAGGTCGTCCGCGAGCCGGAGCTCGATCTCGCAGGTGTGGGGGACGCTGGCGCGGAACAGGTGCGCGTTCTCCCGGACCAGCGCGGAGAGGTCCACGGGCTGGACGACGAACCGGCCCCGTCCGGAGTAGGCGAGGAGCTGCCGGGTGAGGTCGGTGGCGCGCCGCGCGGCGTGGACCGCCTGCTCGATCGGCTCGCGCGCGGGCGACCCCGTCGCGACCTCGGCGATCGCCAGGTCGAGGTTCCCGAGCATGGCCTGCAGGAGGTTGTTGAAGTCGTGCGCGACGCCGCCCGCGAGGAGGCCGAGGCTCTCCAGCTTCTGCGCGTGGAGGAGTCGCCGCTCCAGCTCGAGCCGCTCCGCGTCGGCGCGCTGCGCCGCCGCCGACTGCCGCTCCAGGGCGGCGGCGTGGTCCCGGCTCGCCTGGTAGAGGCGGGCGTTCTCGGCGGCGAGGGCCGCCAGGTTGGCGAAGGTCCGGCAGAGATCCACCTCGTCCGCGGAGAGCGGCCGGGGCGCGGTCGCGTCGGCGACGATGAGGACCCCCACCGGCTTCACGCCCGCGACCATCGGTAGGTACAGGATGCTGCGCAGCCCCCGCCGGTCGGCGGCGATTCGCTCGGCGGCGGTGAAGGTCGCCTCGCGCGCATCGGGCACGAAGACCGGGGCGCCGTCGGCGAGGGTCCGGCAGATGTGCGGGTGGTCCGCGAGCGGGGCCAGGCGGAGCGCCTCGGGAAAGTCGGGCGGGAGCCGCGGGGTCGTGGCGCCGAGGCGCAGGGTCTGGCCGTCGAGGAGGTAGACCGCGGCCGTGTCGAAGCCGGCGAGCCGGCACATGCCGTCGGTGGTCGTCTGGAGGACCTCGCCGAGGTCGAGGGTGACGGCGAGGGCGCCGCTCACCTCGACGAGCGTCGCGAGCCCCGCCGCACGCCTGCGCAGCACCAGGACGTCATCCATGATCGCGTGGCTCGCCAGCTCGGGTCCCCTTCGGCGGCGCCGGGCCGCCGTTTTGCGTCGGCGGAAGCGTGACACGGCGGACGGTGCAAGGCCAGGGGTACGCGAGGAGGTGCAGCCGCCGCGGGCATGTCAGCGGAACCTCACCAGGCTCCGCACGGGCGCCGCGGCGCCCCTCATGTGACTTGATGGGCATATGACCATGGAAGTACATACGCGGACATGGAGTCCTCGTTCGCGATCATCGCGGAGCCGAACCGCCGGGCCATCCTCGGCCTGCTGGCGTCGTCGGAGCGATCCGTCGGCGAGATCGAGCACCGGCTGCGGATGCCCCAGACCTCGGTGTCCAAGCATCTCCGCGTGCTGCGCGAGGCCGGCTTCGTGGAGTCGCGCGTCGAGGCCCAGCGGCGCGTCTATCGGATCCGGCCCGAGCCGCTCCGGGAGGTCGACGCCTGGCTCGCTCCTTTCCGGCGCTTCTGGACGGCCCACGTCGATGCGCTCGAGCGCCATCTCGATCGGATGGGGCAGGCACCAAGGAAAGGAAGGAACGGATGAGCAACCGTGACACGTATCTGCCAGGCCCCGCGGCCGGAGCCGAGGTCCGGAAGGACGGCGAGAGGTGGACGCTCATTCTCGTCCGGGAGCTCCGTCATCCGCCGGCGATGGTGTGGCAGGCGCTGACCGATCCCGCGCAGCTGTCCGAATGGGCGCCGTTCGACGCCGATCGGAACCTGGCCGCCGTGGGGCCGGCGAAGCTCTCGACGGTCGGGATGCCGACGCCGCAGGTCTCCGAGACCACCGTGAAGCGGGCCGAGGCACCGAGGCTGCTCGAGTACGGCTGGGGTGGCAACGACCTCCGGTGGGAGCTCGAACCGCTCGGCAGCGGCACGCGCCTCACGCTCTGGCACGACATCGATCGCCGCTTCATCTCGTGGGGCGCCGCGGGCTGGCACATCTGCTTCGACGTCCTCGAGCGGCTCCTCGCGGGTGAGCCGGTCGGACGCATCGTCGGCGTCGAGGTCATGAAGTTCGGCGGCTGGCAGCGGTTGAACGCCGAGTACGCAAAGCAGTTCGGCGCCGAGCCCCCGGCTGGGAGCCCGACGCCTCGAGGCGTTGAAGCGGAATGAGGAAGGAAACCCATGGATTCGTCCCTGCAGAAGAGGTGCGAGAGCTGGAGCTGGACATGAAGAGGTCTTCGGGTCTGTTCAACTCCAGCCTCGACGGGAACGTCAGGCGCGCCATCGACATCCACGAAGGCGACGAGGTGGACGAGGCGGCCCTGAAGGATCTCATCCGCGCTGCGGTGGCGCTCAACCTCGAGGGCAAGCGCAAGCCGAAGCCCCGGCGCGCGCGCAGCAAGCGGGCCGGCTAACTTCAGACACCTCGGTCTCCTGCGCTACGAACCCGGTCTCTGCGCTACTCACGGTGACGTCCAAGCTCGCCCTTCTACACCAAACTCCATGGGGGTCGCTGTCTCACGCACGTTGACAGAGGGGGCTGGGGGATGGCTGGGGAACGGCGAAAAGCGAACTTCGGAAAAGGAAGAGGGGTCCACGCATCTCGGCGGGACCCCTCTCGAACTGGCTCCCCAGGCATGACTCGAACATGCGACCCGGTGATTAACAGTCACCTGCTCTGCCAACTGAGCTACTGGGGAATATCAGGGGCGCGAATCTAGAGAAGGCCCGCGCGGGCGTCAAGGGGGTGACTACCGCTGCAACGTCCCGCCGATGAGCCGCGCCTTGAGCGCGATCTTGGCCGCCACGTAGCCCGCGAGCTGTCCGTCCTCGAACTGGAAGAGCGGGTCGTTGTAGACCTTCGGGAAGTCGTGGATGTTGCGGATGTCCTCGTCGGTGAGGCCCGGGTGGATCCGGTTCGCGAGCGCCTTCACCTTCTTCCGCTGGTACTCGGTGAGCTCGTCGAGGACCGCGAGGGCCATCTCCGCGGTGCGGAGATCGATGTCGGTCGTCGCCATGCGCCCGGGACTCTACACCGCCACCCCCGCTATACTCCAGCCGGTGATCCTCCCGCGATTCGAGCACCGGCCCGGCCTGCACTGCGGGTCCACCGCCCTCGCCGACGCCCTGCGGGCGCGCGGGGTGGCGCTCTCCGAGCCGATGGTCTTCGGCCTGGGCGCCGGGCTCGGCTTCCATTACCTCGCCTCGCCGGCGCTCTCGCCGAGCCACCTCGTGGTCGGCCGCCAGGCGAGGCTGGAGACGACCGCCTGCGAGGTGCTGGGCGCACCCTTCGTCGAGCGGACGGCCTCCGACGCGGCGAGCGGCTGGGCAGGGGTGCGGGCGGCGCTCGATCGCGGCCTCGCGCCGGTGCTCGTCACCGACCTCGCCGCCCTGCCGTACTGGCGCTCCTCCACCCCCTTCGGCGGCCACCGGATCGCGCTCGCCGGCTACGACGACGCGCGCGGCGTCGCCTTCGTCGCCGACACGGACCGGCCCGGCCTGGAGGAGGTCTCGCTCGACGCCCTCGACCGCGCCCGCGCGTCCGTCGCGCCGCCGTTCGCCGCGCCGGGCCGGCCCTGGCTGGAGGTGGACGCGCCCGCCGCTCCGCGGCCGCTCGCCGACGCCGTCCGCGAGGCGATCCGCAGGCAGGCGCGGGAGATGCTGCTGCCGCAGGACGGCGCGTCCGGCGTCTCCGCGGTCGAGCGGTTCGCCCAGGAGCTGCCGCGCTGGCCGGTGGAGGCGCGCGACGAGGCCGACCGCGCCTGGTGCTTCCGCTACGCGTACCAGGTGATCGAGAAGCGGGGGAACGGCGGCGGGATGTTCCGGCGGCTGTACGCCCGCTTCCTGGGCGAGGCGGAGGCCGCCGTGCCGGACCTGGCCGGCCTCGGTCTCCGCGGAGGCATGGAGGCGGTCGCCGACGCGTGGTCGCGCCTCGCCGAGGCGCTGCGCCCGCTCTCCGCCGCCCCGGGCGCGCCGGTGCCGCCGTCCGCCGCGGAGCTGGCCCGGGAGGTCGCGCGCCTCGAGCGGCGCTGGCACGAGGACGCCGCCGCGCGGGTGCGCTGAACCAGGCCATGCCCCTCGACAGCCCCGCCCGCGCCCGCTTCGCCGCCCTGGTGGCTCGACCCTCGCCGCCGCTCGACGAGGCGGCGCTCGCCATCGCCGCCGAGGAGTACCCGGCGCTCGACCCGGCGCGATGGCTCGCCGAGCTGGACCGGCTCGCCGTCCGGGTCCGCGCCCGTGCCCCGGAGCCGGTGCGCGCGGCGGAGGCGCTGCGCGCCCTGCGGGGCGTGCTGTTCGAGGAGGAGGCGTTCCGCGGCAACGCGGCCGACTACTACGACCCTCGCAACTCGTTCCTGAACGAGGTGCTGGAGCGGAGGCTCGGGATCCCCATCAGCCTCTCCCTGGTGGCCATGGAGGTCGCGCGCCGCGCCGGCCTCGTCCTCGAGGGCGTGGGTTTCCCGGGACACTTCCTCGTCAAGTACGCGCCCCGCGGCGGCCCCGAGGTCTACCTGGACGCGTACCACGGGGGAGAGCTGCTCTCGGCGGAGGAGTGCGTCGCGCGCTTCCGTCCCGCCTCGCACGGCGGCGTGGACCCGCGCTGGCTCTCCGCCGTGACGCCACACCAGATCCTGGCGCGCGTGCTGCACAACCTGAAGCGCATCTACGTGCAGAAGGGCGACGACGTGCGGAGCTGGTGGGTGGCGGACCGGCTCGTCCTGGTCTCGCCCGAGCAGCCGGAGGAGCTGCGGGACCGCGGCCTGGTCGCGGCGCGGCTCGGCGCCGACGGTCCCGCGGCGCGGGACCTCGCCGAGTACCTGGTCCGCGCGCCGGAGGCGTCCGACGTCGAGGAGGTCCGCGGCATCCTCGCCCGGCTGCGGTCGTCCGCACGGCCGGTGAATTAGGTCGGCCGCTACTCCTCCAGCTTCCGCAGCCGGAGGCGCTCCACCGGGACGCCGTTCACCAGGTGGCTCTCGACGATCTCCGGCACGTCCTCCGGCCGGACGTGGCCGTACCAGACGCCCTCGGGGTAGACGACGATCGACGGCCCCTCCGCGCAGTTGTCGAGGCACCCGGCCGCGTTGGCGCGCGCCACCTTCTTGAGCCCGCGGCGCTTGATCTCGTCCTTGAGGGCGTCCCGGATCGCCTCGCTCCCCTTGCAGGCGCAGCAGCCGCGCGGGTCGTCCTCGGGGCGGCGGTTCTCGCACACGAAGACGTGGTAGCGGAAGCGCATGGGGTCTTCCTAGCGCCGCCCCGGCTCGCGCGCGACGATCTGCCCGCGCGGCACCACCAGGAGCGCGCCGCCGGAGACGCACAGGTCCTCTCCCACGAGGTGCCCCGACGCCTCGCTCGCCAGGTACAGGACCGCGTGCACCACGTCCGCGATCTCGCCGATGCGCCGGTTCGGGAGCGCGCCCGCGATCGCCGCGCCGATGGCCGAGAGCTCTCCCTCCGCCATGGGCGTCCGGATCCAGCCGGGCGAGACGACGTTGACGCGCACGGCCGGAGCCAGCTCGACCGCCAGGCTCATGGCGAGCGACTGGAGCGCGCCCTTGCTCGCCGCGTAGTGGGCGTGCCGCGCCTCGCCGCGCTGGCCGGCGGTGGAGCCGATCAGGACGACGTTTCCCCTGGGGGAGCCCGGCCCCCTGGTCCGGTCCGGGCGAGGCGCCTCCGCCTCGCCCTCCGCTCCGGCCCGGGACCCGCTCCGGCCGCCGGCCGCGGCGCGCAGCCACGGCAGCGCCTCGCGCACTAGGTAGAAGGCGCTGAACGCGTTCACCCGGAACATCTCCTCGAGCTGCGGCGCGGCGATCCGCTCGATGGGGCCCTCGTTCCAGATGGCGGCGGAGTGGACGAGCTGGTCGAGGCCGCCCAGCGCCTCGGCGGCCTCGTGCACGCAGGCCGCGCAGCCCGCCTCCGTCCCGAGGTCGGCGCCGACGGCGACCGCGCGTCCGGGGAAGCGCGCCACCAGCGCCTCGGCGGCGGCGCGGTTCGCCCGGTAGTGGACGGCGACGCGCATCCCCTGGTCGAGGAACGCCTCGGCGACGCCGCGGCCGATGCCGCTCGACGCGCCGGTGACGAGCGCGCAGCGGCCGGCCAGGTCCGAGTAGGTCGCGAGCACGGTCACCGGCGCCCCCGCCGCGCGGCGCGCCTGGGCCGGCCGGCCGGGCGCGGGCGCCGCAGCGGCCGCGCCGGACGACCCACCCACCGCGCGCCGTCCAGGATGTCGAGCACCTGCGTGAACGAGGAGATGGAGAGCGGCCAGCGCGCCGGGGTCTCGTCGGCCACGTGCCGGCGGGTCACCGACTTGGCGGAGATGACCCGCAGCCGCTCGCGGTACTCGTCGGGGACGTAGGTGCCGTACTCGGCCCAGACGCCGAGCGCGCCGACGGCGGCCGCGACCGGCATGTCCTTGGTCACGTTGTCGCCGACGTAGAGCACCTCCGGGCCGGAGAGGCCGAGGTCGTCGAGGACGCGGCGGAGGCCCGCCGCGCTCGGCTTCTCCGCGTCGTGCGGCAGCTCGACCACCGGCGTGCGCGAGCGGTAGTGCCCCGCCGCCTCCTTGCGCCGGATCTCGGGGTCCACGTTCTCGGGCAAGGCGTAGCCCGGGAGCGTGTAGAGGGCGTCGAAGTGGCCGTCGAGCCGCAGCCACTTGAGGCGGAGCTCGGCCGCGTTCCGGGGGGCGTCGCTCAGGCCGATCACCGAGAGGCCGCGGCGCCGGATGGCGTCCAGGGTCTCCCGGACGCCGGGGTAGGGGTGCAGGTACCGCTCGCGCGCGGCGCGGAAGGCGCGCCGGGCCGGATCGACCACCAGGGCGTTGAAGGAGTCGAAGTCGGCCTCGTAGGGCGCGAACAGCTCCGACTCCTGGATGGCGAACGGGTACTCGTTCGACTCGTACTTGGAGTAGACCGCCTTGAGCGACTGGACGATGCGGACCCGCGGCAGGCCCGTGGTCGCGACCAGCGAGGCGACCATCGCCTCGAGGCTCGGGACGATGTAGTCGACCCACGGGTAGAGCGTGTTGTCGAGGTCCGTGACGACGGCCCGGAGGCGAGGCACGGGGGCATGCTAGCGGGTCGCCCGGATGCGGGGAAGCCGGTCCCGCGTCCGCCGTCGGCGGTGTTACGATGGGCACGCGTGGCCACCCGGGAACGCTTCGACGTCGTCGCCGCCCTGCCGTCCGCGCGTGGGCACCTGCACGTCGCGGTGGACCGCGGCACGCGGCCGCCGCGCGCCGTGGTGCTCGCCCTCTACCCGCGCGAGGTGTCGGAGGACCCCGGCCGCCTCGGGCGCCTGTCCGGCGACGTGGAGCGGGCGGCCCGGCTCTTCCACCCCAACGTGCTCGCGCCGGTCGGGATCGAGCCGGTGGAGTCGGACCTGGCCGCGGTGACGGTCTGGCGCGACGCCGTCAGCCTGCGGGAGGTGCTGGACGCCGGCGGGCGGCTTCCCTCCGACGTCGCCGCGCGGATCGCGGCAGACGTGTGCGCCGGGCTGGACCACGCGCACGGGCGGCCGGAGCCGGTCGTGCACGGCGCGCTCCGCCCCGAGGCGATCCTGATCGGCCCGGACGGCGTGGCGGCGGTGTCGGGATTCGGGATGCCGGGCCGCGCCGCCGCGGCGGACGACCTGCGGGGCGCCGGCGCGCTCTTGTACGAGTGCCTCGCCGGCGAGCCGCCTCCGGATCCGGTGCGCGCGCTCGACGATCCGGGCGTCGCCGCCGCGCTCGCGGCGGTCGTCGATCGGGCCCTCGCGGCCGACGCGGCGGCGCGCTACCCGTCGGCCGCGGCGATGGCCGAGGGGGTGTCGAAGGCCGTCTCGCCCGCGCCGCACGCGGCGGTCGCCTCCTACGTGGACGCCATCCTCCCCGTCGAGGAGGGCGAGCGCGCCGCGCGCAGGAGCCGCGTCGACGATGCGCTCGCCGCGGCCCTGGCCTCCGCGGCCGGGCCCGAGGAGATCTCGGAGGACGCCATCGTCGGCGCCGCGACGCCGCTGCCCCAGGACCTGGTCGCGAGGACGGCCGCCGGCGATCCGACGCCGTCGCCCGCCGCGGTCGAGGACGACCTCATCGTCGGCGAGATCACGCCGGATCCGACCAAGGAAGGTCCGCCGTCCGCGCTCTCGCGCCCTTCGCCGAGGCCGCCGCCGGCGCCCGACGTCGAGCCGACCCCCATGCCGCAGGCGGGGGGAGGGGAGGCGGCCCGGACCATTCCGATCCCCGCGCCGCCGCGGCGGCACCGCGCTCCGCTGATCGCCGCGGCGGTGATGGGCGCCGCCGGCTTCGCGCTGGGGCTGTGGCTCGCCGCCAACCTGCCGCCCGCGACCCCGAACCCGACCGCGGCGGGGGCACCAGCCCCGACCGCAACGGCGACGCCGGCCCCGACCGCGACCGCGCCTCCGCCCCCGACCGCGCCTCCGACCCCGAGCCCCACGGCCTCTCCACCGCCTCCGAAGCGCGCGCCGCCCCCCGGCAAGCCCTCCGTCGCCATCCCGGCCGATCCGCCCGGCGACGTGTACGTGGACGGCCGCAAGGTCGGCCGGACTCCGCTCACCGTCGCCGTCGCGAAGGGCACGCGCGAGATCCGCCTCCGCGATCCCGGCCGCGGCCTGGACGTCCGCAGGCGCGTGGACGTGCGGGGCCCCGCCACGGCGGTCCGGTTCCAGGTCGGGACCGGCCTGCTCGACGTCAACGCGCCGGACGGCGCCGAGGTGTGGCTCGACGGCCACCGGATCGCGACGGGCAGCGTGGCGCGCCTCGAGATCTACGAGGGCGACCACCGCATCGAGGTCCGGCACCGCGGCGCCAAGGTCGGCGAGCCGTTCCACCTCGACGCGGGCGAGACCTTCACGTACGCGGTCTCACCCTCCGTGCGCTAGATCAGCGGTCCTCTCACCCGTGCGCGTGCCCCTCGGGGCCGTGCGCGTGACCGTGCTCCAGCTCCTCCGCGGTGGCCGTACGGACGTCGCGGACGGTCACCTCGAAGTGGAGGGTGCGGCCGGCCAGCGGGTGGTTCATGTCGATGAGGACGCTCCCCGCGATGGGCTTCACCTCGCGCACCGTGAACGGGACCGCCTCTCCGTCCGGCCCCTCGGCCGTGAGCTGCATGCCGGCCTGAGGCGAGAAACCCTCGGGAAACGCCGAGAGGGGAACCTCCTGCACGCCGCTGGGATCGTGCTCGCCGTAGCCGTCCGCCGGCGCGACCACCACCTGCTTCTGGTCGCCGACCGCCAGGCCCTCGAGCGCCTGCTCCAGCCCCGGCACGATCTGCCCCTCGCCGTGCAGGTACGTGAGGGGATCGCCCGGCTCGGATCGATCGACCACGTCGCCGTCGCCGAGGTGGAGAATGTAGTCGATCCCGACGACGCTGCCCTTCCCGATCTTCATGAGGCCTCTCTCCTGGAGGGTGCTCCGGAACTCCCTCACCAAAAATACAGCGCGCCGGCCGCGCTCGAAAGGGCGCGACCGGCGCTGGAATGGACTGCCGGCGCCGCGGCCGTGTCCGCGGCGACCGTGAGGCGGTGCGACCCTGGCCCGCTTTGCACCGGCCATGCCGCCTCCGCGGGGCGTTTCCCACCGCGAGAATCCAGGCGGATCCGGCTGGCCTGCCGCGCGCTGCCCGGAACGCGGGCACGAAACCGCTGCGCTCGCCGCCGGCCGCGTGAAACGTTTGCGGCTACCACCAGCCCCACCGTCGCCGGAGGATCCACTCGGCCCCGAGCGTGCAGGCCAGGCCCGCCAGGAACCACCAGCGATCCCAGACCGGGACGTCCTTGCGGCGACCGATCTCGACCACGTCCGGATCGGCGAGCTTCAGGTCCGGCAGCCCGCCGCCCGGAAGGGCCGAGAACGCGCCGCCCGTCGCCTCCGCCAGCGCGCGGAGCAGCTCGGGGCGCGGCGCGGCATCGGAGTCCTCCGGACCGGAGCCGCGCACCGCCACCGCGGTGGCGGCGACGTCGGCCGGCCCCGCCGGACCGGCCGCCCCCTCCGCCCGCGCGACGACCTTGTACGCGCCCGGCCCGGGCGGCGCCAGCTCGACGCGCGCCGTCCCGTCCGCTCCCGCGATGGCCTCCGCCCGCGAGACGACCTTGCCGTCCTCCGAGACCAGCTCGACCGCGACGCGCTTCCCGGCGGCCGGGCCCCAGTCCGACCCGCGCACGGACAGCGTGACCCCGAGCGGCGCGCCGGGCTCCACCGCGGAGGCGTCGGGTTCGGCCTGCAGCGGGCCCAGCCCCGGATCCCGCACCAGCCAGCGGAGCGCCGAGCTCCAGAACCGCTGGTAGGCGCGGTTGCCCTGGCCGCTCTCGGCGGCGAGGAACCCCCAGAACCACGAGGCGTCGGTGGTGACCGCGAGCGTCCGGCCGGCGCCGACCTCCCGCACCGCCACGACGGGCGCGGGCCGCCCGCCCACCAGGATCGACGGCGCCTCCAGCAGCACCGCCGCGCCGGACCCGGCCGCGAGCGGCCGGGTGAGGTTGATGCCTGGCACCGGAGGCAGGGCCGCCCAGGTGGCGTCGTTCGCGGCCTCGCCGGGGGCGAGGCTCGTCACCGGGTGGCGGCGCCCCTCGGGCGTGAGCCGGGGGCGCAGCTCCTCCTCGCTCGCGCCCGCCCCGTCGATGACGGCGACCGGCAGCACCTCGCCGAGCGGCGTCTCGCCGTAGCGGCCCTCGCCGAAGCTCTGGTCGCCACCCAGCATCGCGAAGGCGCCGCCGTTGCGGACGTAGTCGCGGAGGTTGGGCAGGTAGCGGTCGATCTCCAGCGCGCGGTACGGCCCGTAGGCGAAGTTCACGAAGATCACGGCGTCGAACGTGCGGAGCTGCTCGCCGAAGATCTCCTGCACCGGGAAGGGGATGAGCGACAGCTCCTCCTGCGGCCCGGGGTTGTCGGAGTTGGTGCGGAGGATGAAGAAGGAGACGAGGTCGACGTTGGGGTCCTGCTTGAGGAGGCCGCGCAGGAACCGCTCGTCCCAGGTCGGGCGCCCGGCGACCAGCAGCACCCGCACCCGGTCGCGGATCACCCGCAGGACGAAGGAGCGGGCGTTGTTCTCCACCACCGCCTCGCCCGGGTAGACGGGCGCGGCCACCGTGAAGACGAAGGTCCCGGTGGCGTCGGGCGCGAACGAGAGGGGCAGGGTGTAGCGGTCCTTCCCCGGCTCGAGCCTCACCATGCCGCGGGCCACCACCGCGCCCTCGCGGCGGAGCACCACCGGGACCTCCTCGCGCCCGAAGCCGCGGGCGCGGAGGGTCGCCTCGACGGTGACGGTGTTCCGGACGAAGGCGAAGTCGTCCACCGCCACGCGCTCCACGGCGAGGTCGCGCGGCGCGTCGCGGCCCACCGCCAGGGCGTTGACGGGCACGCCCAGGGCGCGGATCTCGGCGCGCGCGGCGGCGGAGAGGCCGTCGGCGAGGCCGGCGTTGTCGGCGCCGTCGGAGACGACGAGCGCGCCGGCGAGCTTGCGCGAGGAGCCCCCCGCGCCGGAGGCCGCCGCCTGGAGCGCGCCCAGGACGTCGGTCTTGCCGCCGTCGGAGGCGAGCCCTCTCGCCACCGCGGCCGGATCCACCGGCGCGACCTCGCTCCCGAAGGCGTACCACTCGAGGTCCACGCGGTCGGAGAGCCGCTCCAGCTCGGCGCGGTGATCGCGCACGAAGGCGGCGACCACCTCGCTGCGCGGCGCGCCGCCCGGCTCGCCGGGGAAGCGCATGGAGCGCGACGCGTCCACCAGCACCGCGAGCCGGTTCTTCACGCGGGCGGTCTGCAGGAGCTGGACGGCGGGCTCGGCCAGCAGGAAGAGGGCCAGCAGCGCCGAGGCGGCGCGGAGCGCCACCAGCGCGGCGCGGCGGTGCGGCCGCGGCTCGCCCCGCAGCCCGCGCCAGGCCAGCACCACCGAGGCGACGGCCGCGAGCGCGAGCAGCGCCAGCGCCCACCGCGGCAGCGGCGACAGCGCGGCCAGGCGCCAGGCGTTGTAGCTCGCGCCCTCCACCCGCTAGCTCCGGCGCTTCATGATGAAGGGGAGGTGAACGGCGTCGTCCTTGTAGTCCGTGCAGAGGGCGTACATCGACAGGTTCACGCCCAGGCGGAAGGCGGTCTCGCGCTGTGCCTCGCCGCCGGGCGTGCAGGGGTACTCCCAGTCGCCCGCCTCGGCGCGCGCCCAGGCGCCCCCGAGGTCGTTCTGCGAGTAGACGACCGCGAGGCGGCCGTCCAGCGCCTGGGCCTCGAGCCAGGGCTTCACCAGCACGCGGCCCCCCTGCCGGTCGAGGAGGTAGAACGACTTGTAGAGCACGTGCTCGCGGGGGATGGCGCCGAGCGGCGCCGCAGGGAGCAGGCGCGCCAGCTCGCGCCGGGCCGAGGCGTCGAAGCCGCCGCCGTCGGAGCCGTCGGCGGAGTCCACCAGCAGGAAGCCGCCGTACTGGAGGTGCCGGCGCAGGGCCGCCCGCTCCGGCTCGGAGAACCCCGGGAGCGGCCCGTCGCCGGCGAGGTACAGCATGGGCGTGCGGTGCAGCCCGGGGCGGTCGAGCCGGACCGGCAGGGCGTCGTTGGCGACCTCGATCGACGTCCGGCGCGCCAGCTCCCACCCGAGCCGCCGGATCGCGGTCGGCCGCGGGTTCCAGCGGCCGCCGTGCTGGATCTGGCCGATCTGGAGGCGCGAGGTCGCGCCGAACGCCCGCGCGCGCCCGGGCCAGGCGCAGGCCGCCGCGGCGAGCGCAGCGCCGAGGAGCGAGCGGCGGCCGATGAGGCGGTGGCGGGAGGACATCGTCGGATCGAGGAACCGCGCGGCCCCGGGCTCATTCCGGCGGGGCGCCGGTCAGCCACCATACCGCGGGCCGGGGAAGCGCGCCCGCCCATGCGCGGGCCGTGGGAGGTCCCTCAGCGCGCGGGGACGAACCCGTTCCTGGCGACGATCGCCTGCGCGTCCGGCGAGAGCATGAAGTCGAAGAACAGCTTGAGGTCGCCCTGCGGGGGCTCGCGCGCGACGAGCAGCAGCGGCCGCGTCAGGAGGTATGCGCTCGACCGCACGTTCTGGGGGACGGGCTCGATCCCGCTCACCGCGACGGCGTGGACGCCCTCGATCGAGTAGGTCATCGTCGCCGGGGTGATGCCGCCCGCGACCGCGGCCACCGCGTGGACGCAGTCGGCCGGATCGTCCGCCTGGCGGAGCGAGGCGCCGTACGGAGCGCCCTCCATGACCAGGGCCTGGAAGGCCTCGACGGTCGCCCGCCCGCTGTCGACGTGCTCCGCGCAGGGGACGATGGGCTCGTTGGGGCCACCCACCTCGCGCCAGTTGGTGACGCGGCCGGTGAAGATGTCCTTGAGCTGCTCCCGGGTGAGGTTCCGCACCGGGTTCGAGCCGTTGACGAAGACGCCCAGCGCGTCGTAGCCGAAGATCTGGAAGTAGGGGCGCCTCGACAGCTCGGCCGCCGTCAGCGCACGCGCCACCCCGGCGACGGAGACCTCTCCGGCGAAGACCGCCTGGAGCCCCCTGCCGGTGCCGCTGTGCCGCACCTTGACGGCGATCCCGGTGCGCCCCTGGAACTGCGGCACGGCGTCCGCGAGGATCCTCCGGGAGATGGAGGTCGCCCCGTCGTAGACCAGCGGGGCGGACGGCGGCAGGGCACGCTCCCGCGCGCAGGCCGCCGCGAGCGCGAGCAGGAGCGCGAGCAAGACACGGGGTGCGGAGGATCCCATTTCCGTCCTCCCCCCCGGGTGGAGCCCATTTTCCGTACCGCGATCCGGAGCGCCGGACAAGTTTCGTCGCGTGCGCCGATGCGGAGGACGCCGCCGGGCGGTGGTAGTCTCGGGTCATGTCGGGCCGCAACCGCCGCGCGCGTGGACGGGGAGGGCGCATCGCGGCGCTCCTCGAGTGCGGGGACCACCGCGCCGCAGGGGAGGAGGCGCGGCGCATCCTCGCCGACCCGGCCGCGCCGGCGCAGGTGCGGGAGGAGGCAGCCGCGGCGCTGGCCCGGCTCCGGCCGGAGCCGGGCGCCGCCCTGGCGGCGGCGCTCGGCGTGGCGATCGCGCTGGCGGTCGCTGCAGGGGTGCTCCTCCGGCCGTGAGCACGGCGGCGGCGATCGGATGGGGCGGATGGACGGCCGCGG
>DATIWK010000232.1:0-8200 GCA_035519395.1 Anaeromyxobacteraceae bacterium
GCGGGTGCCGATCTCGAAGCCGGACGAGCTGGGGTTCCCGGACGTCCTGCTCATGGACTTCGACGAGATCGTCGCCTTCGACAACCGGCGCCACTCGCTCCACGTCATCTGCGAGGTGCGCTGCGGCGCCGGCGACGACCCGCGCGCCCTCTACCGCAGGGCCGTGGCCCGGATCCGGGCGCGCCTGCGGACCCTGGCGCGGCCGCTCGCCGACCGCCGGGCGCGCCGGGCCGCCGCCCCCGGCACGCTCGTGCCGCGGATCGCCAAGCGCGACTACCTGGCGGCGGTGGAGCGCGCCAAGGAGTACGTCCGCGCCGGAGACTGCCAGCAGATCGTCCTCTCCCAGCGGTTCGACGCGCAGGTCTCGGTGCCCCCCTTCGAGATCTACCGCGCCCTGCGGCGCGTGAACCCGTCGCCGTACCTCTTCTTCCTCGTGGACGGCGAGCGGGCGCTGGTGGGCTCCTCGCCCGAGACGCTCATCAAGCTGGAGGACGGCGAGGTGACCCTCCGCCCCATCGCCGGGACGCGCAAGCGCGGCCGCGATCCCGAGGAGGATGCGCGGCTCGAGGCGGAGCTGCGCGCCGACCCGAAGGAGAACGCCGAGCACGTGATGCTCGTCGACCTGGGCCGCAACGACGTCGGGCGCGTGTCGGCGGTCGGCTCGGTCCGCGTCACGGCGCTCAAGACCGTGGAGCGCTACTCGCACGTCATGCACCTCGTCTCCGAGGTGAAGGGCCGCCTCGCCGAGGGGCTCTCGGCGGTGGACGTGATGCGCGCCGGTTTCCCGGCCGGCACCGTCTCGGGCTCGCCCAAGGTGCGGGCCATGGAGATCATCGACGAGCTCGAGCCCGCACGGCGCGGCCCCTACGCCGGCGCCGTGGGCTACTTCGACCGCGGCGGCGACATGGAGCTGTGCATCGCCATCCGCACGCTCATGGCCCGCGGCCGGCGCGTGTCGGTCCAGGCCGGTGGCGGGCTCGTCTACGACTCCGTCCCGGAGCTGGAGTACCAGGAGACGCTCAACAAGGCGCGCGCCGTGTTCGCCGCGGTGGCGCAGGCCGAGGGGCGAACCCTCGACGCCCCTCCCAGGGACGTCGCCGCCATGCCTGCCAAGGTCGAGCGCAGGGCCAGGCGGACGAGCCTGGCCCGAAGCGACCAGGGGTCTGGGGGGCCGTTGCCCCCCAGCAAGAAGGTCGGCAGGGCCGGGCGGACGAGCCCTGCCCCCCTCCAGCCCACAGGTCGAGAGACAGATCCGAGGGCAAGCCGGAGCGACCAGGGGTCTGGGGGGCCGTTGCCTCCCCAGGAGGGCGATCCGGAGCGGAGGGCCAGGCGGAAGAGCCTGGCCCCCCTCCAGCCCACAGGTCGAGAGACAGATCCGAGGGCAAGCCGGAGCGATCAGGGGGCCGGGGGGCGGCACGGCCCCCGGAGCGATCGATGAACCCCCGGCTCGTCCTCGTGGACAACTACGACAGCTTCACGTTCAATCTCGTGCAGTACCTCGGGGAGCTGGGCGCTGACGTGGAGGTGTTCCGCAACGACCGGATCGACGTCGCCGGCATCCGCGCGCGCCGCCCTCAGGGCCTCGTCATCTCGCCGGGGCCGTGCACGCCGGACGAGGCGGGCGTGACGCTCGACGCCATCCGCCAGCTCGCGGGCGATCTCCCCATCCTCGGCGTTTGCCTGGGCCACCAGGCCATCGGCCAGGCCTTCGGCGGCCGCGTCGTCCGGAACGCCCGCATCGTCCACGGCAAGGCGAGCGCCGTGCACCACCGGGGCCGCGGCCTCTACCTCGGCGTCCCGACCCCGTTCCAGGCGGGCCGCTACCACTCCCTGGTCGTCGAGCGCGCCACCCTCCCCGCCTCGCTGGAGGTGGTGTCCTGGACGGCGGAGGACGAGATCATGGGGCTGCGGCACCGGACGCTCGACGTCGAGGGCGTTCAGTTCCACCCCGAGTCCATCCTCACCGAGGCCGGGAAGACGCTGCTCGGGAACTGGCTGGCGCGGCTCGCGGGCCGGGCCGGACCCACGGCGCGCGCCGCCGGTCGCGCGGCGCCGGTCGCGCGGCGCCCGGCCCGCCGCCGCGCAGGAGGCGCGCCATGATCCAGCAAGCGATCGCCAGGCTGCTCGACCACCGCGACCTCGCCCGGGCCGAGATGTCCCAGGTGATGACCGAGATCGCCGACGGCGGCGCCACCCCCGCGCAGGTGGGCGCCTTCCTCGCCGCGCTGCGCGTCAAGGGGGAGACGGTGGACGAGATCGCCGGCGCCGCCGAGGTGATGCGCGCCCGGGTGGACCGCGTCCACGTGGAGAAGGACGTCTTCGTCGACACCTGCGGCACCGGCGGCGACGGGCGCCACACCTTCAACATCTCCACCACCGCCGCGTTCGTCGTGGCCGGCGCCGGCGTGTGCGTCGCGAAGCACGGGAACCGCGCGGTCTCCTCCCGCTCCGGATCGGCCGACGTCCTCGCCGCCCTCGGCATCGACGTCGAGGCGCCCAAGGACGTGGTGGAGCGCGCCATCGCCGAGGTCGGCATCGGCTTCCTGTTCGCGCCGCGGCTCCACCCCGCGTTCAAGGCGGTGGCCGGCATCCGGCGCGAGCTGGGCGTGCGGACCGTGTTCAACCTGCTCGGCCCCCTCGCCAACCCCGCGGGCGCGCGGCACCAGGTCATGGGCGTCTACGAGCCGCGCTGGGTGCCGGTGATCGGCGGCGTCCTCGCCGCGCTGGGCGCCGCGCACGCCTTCGTCGTCCACGGCGAGGGGCTCGACGAGATCACCGTCACGGGGATGACGCACGTGTGCGAGGTACGGGGCGCGGAGTGCGAGCGGTACGCCATGGTCCCCGAGGACCTCGGCCTGCGCCGCCACCCCGAGCGCGAGATCGCCGGCGGCGACGCCGATCGGAACGCGCGCATCCTCCGCGACGTGCTGGGCGGCCAGCAGGGCGCGCCGCGCGACGCGGCGCTCGCCAACGCCGCCGCCGCGCTGGTGGCCGCCGGGGCCGCCTCGTCGCTCTCCGAGGGCGTGCGGATCGGCCAGGAGTCGATCGACCGCGGCGCCGCCGCCGACAAGCTGGCGCGGCTCGCGGCCATCGCGCCGAGGCCGGCATGACCTTCCTGCAGGGGATCCTGGCGCGCAAGCGCGACGAGGTGGCCGCCCGGCGCGCCGCCGAGCCGGACGCCGCGCTCGCGGCCCGCGCCCGGGAGGCGCCGCCGCCGCGCCGCTTCGGCTCGGCGCTGTCGGCGGCGGGCGGACCGGTGCGCGTCATCGCCGAGGTGAAGCGGGCCAGCCCGTCGGCGGGGGCGATCGACGCCGGGCTGGACGCCGGCGCCCAGGCGCGCCGCTACGCCGCCGCGGGCGCCGCCTGCGTCTCGGTGCTCACCGACGGGCCGGGGTTCGGCGGCTCGCTCGCGGACCTCGCCGCCGTCCGGGAGGCGGTGTCCATCCCCATCTTGCGGAAGGACTTCGTCGTCGACCGCTACCAGCTCCTCGAGGCGCGCGCCGGCGGCGCGGACGCCGCCCTCCTCATCGTCGCGGCCCTTCCCGGAGACGCGCTGCGGCGCCTCCTCGGCCACTGCGGCGAGCTCGGCCTCGCCGCGCTGGTCGAGGTGCACGACCGGCCGGAGCTGGACGCCGCGCTCGCGGCCGGGGCGCAGCTCGTGGGCGTGAACAACCGCGACCTGCACACGTTCCAGGTGAACCTCGCCGCGTCGGAGCAGCTCCTGCCGGCCCTCCCCGCGGGCGTGAAGGGCGTGGCCGAGAGCGGCGTGCGCACCGCCGAGGACGCGCGGCGCCTCCGCCGCGCCGGCGCCGCGAACCTGCTCGTCGGAGAGGCGCTCGTCCGGGCGAAGGACCCCGCCGCGCTGATCAGGGAGATGACGGCCTGACCCCGACGCTGCCCGAACCTCGACCTCGACCTCGACCTCGATTCCGACCCCGACCTCGACCCCGACCCCGACCCCGACATGCCCTCCGTCCAGGTGAAGATCTGCGGCATCACACGCCGCGAGGACGCGGAGGCCGCCGTCCGCCTCGGCGCCGACGCGCTCGGCTTCAACTTCTGGCCGCGGTCGAAGCGCTTCGTCAGCCCCGAGGCTGCCCGCGCCATCGTCCGCGCCCTCCCGCCCTTCGTGACCGCGGTCGGCGTCTTCGTCGATCCCTCGCGCGACGAGCTCCTGCGCGCCGCCGAGGCGTCGGGCATCGCCGTGGTCCAGCTCCACGGGGACGAGCCGCCCGCGCTCTGCGCGTCGATCCCCCTCCCCGTCATCAAGGCGATCCGGGTGGCGACCCCCCACGACCTCGCGGCGCTCGCGTCCTACGAGGTCTCGGCGTTCCTGCTCGACTCGGCGTCGCCCGGATACGGCGGGAGCGGCCAGCCCTTCGACTGGGAGCTCGCGGCGGAGGCGGCCGCCGAGGTCCGCGTCATCCTGGCCGGCGGCCTCGGTCCGGACAACGTCGCCGAGGCGATCCGCACGGTGCGGCCCTACGCCGTGGACGTCGCGAGCGGCGTCGAGTCCTCCCCGGGCGTGAAGGATCCCACCTTGCTCGAGCGCTTCATCCGCGCCGCCCGGGAGGCATCGCCGTGAACGGCCCACCCATCCCCACGCTCCCCGACGCGCGCGGGCGATTCGGCGCCTACGGCGGCCGGTTCGTTCCCGAGACGCTGGTCCCGGCGCTCGACGAGCTGGAGGAGGCCTGGAGGGCGGCGCGCGCCGATCCCGCGTTCGAGGCCGAGCTGGGGGAGCTGCTGGAACGGTTCGCCGGGCGCGAGACCCCCCTCGGCGAGGCGCGCCGGATGGGCGCCGAGGCGGGCGGCTGTCGCGTCCTCCTCAAGCGCGAGGACCTGTGCCACACCGGCGCGCACAAGATCAACAACACGCTCGGGCAGCTGCTGCTGGCGCGGCGCATGGGCAAGTCGCGCATCATCGCCGAGACCGGGGCCGGGCAGCACGGCGTCGCCACCGCCACGGCGGCCGCGCTCTTCGGGTTGCCCTGCGACGTCTACATGGGCGCGCTCGACGTCGAGCGGCAGGCCCTGAACGTCTTCCGGATGCAGCTCCTCGGCGCCCGCGTGATTCCGGTCGAGTCCGGCTCGCGGACCCTCAAGGACGCGATGAACGAGGCGCTGCGCGACTGGGTCACGAACGTCGCGGGGACGCACTACGTCATCGGCTCCGTCGCCGGACCGCACCCCTACCCCGCGCTGGTGCGCGACTTCCAGGCGGTGATCGGGCGGGAGGCGCGGGCGCAGTGCCTCGCGCTCGCCGGGCGGCTCCCGGACGCGGTGGTCGCCTGCGTGGGCGGCGGCTCCAACGCCATGGGCATCTTCTCGGGCTTCATCGGCGACGCGGGCGTGCGGCTCGTGGGGGTCGAGGCGGCGGGCTACGGCCTCGAGACCGGGCACCACGGGGCGTCGCTGGCGCGCGGCACGCCCGGCGTCCTGCACGGCTCGCGCAGCTACGTCCTGCAGACGGCGAGCGGGCAGATCGCCGAGGCGCACTCGGTCTCCGCCGGGCTCGACTACCCGGGCGTGGGCCCGGAGCTCTCCTACCTGAAGGACGCGGGGCGGCTCGAGCTGATGCAGGCCACCGACGACGAGGCCCTCGAGACCTTCCAGTGGTTCGCGCGCACCGAGGGGATCATCCCGGCGCTGGAGAGCGCGCACGCGATCTCCGCGGCGCGGCGCCTGGCACGGGAGCTGGGGCCGGGCGGGCTGGTGGTGGTGAACGTCTCGGGGCGCGGTGACAAGGACGTGGATCAGGTGCGGCGGATCCTTTTCACCGGAGGGGCGCCCCGCCCCCCCGGCCCCCCCGGTCGCTCTGGGGCGGCCTCCTCCGGCCGCCCCGCCGCTCGTCCCGGCCGCACGCGACGCGGTCCCGGCGCGCCCGGCGCCCGCGTGAAGCCGCGGAAGCGCCCTTCCCCGCACGGGAGGCGGTCGTGAGCGTCCGCACTCCCGCGCCCGCGACGCCCGCCGGCGCCGACCGGATCGCGGCGACCTTCGCCCGGTGCCGCGCCGCGGGGGAGGCCGCGCTGGTCGCCTACGTGATGGGCGGCGACCCGGATCTGGCCACCTCGACCGCGATGGCCCTCGCCTGCGTGGAGGGTGGGGCCGACCTGCTGGAGATCGGCATCCCCTTCTCCGACCCGATCGCCGACGGGCCGACCATCCAGCGCGCTGCCGAGCGCGCGCTCGCCGCGGGAACGACGCTCGCGGACGTCCTCCA
Organism: Anaeromyxobacteraceae bacterium; assembly: GCA_035519395.1. Classification (GTDB taxonomy): domain Bacteria; phylum Myxococcota; class Myxococcia; order Myxococcales; family Anaeromyxobacteraceae; genus Anaeromyxobacter. The sequence continues at coordinate 6,224 of DATIWK010000232.1, forward strand.
GGTCGCCCGGGCGGTGCGGACGCGGAGCGAGGCCCCCATCGCGCTCATGGGCTACCTCAACCCCATCCTGGCGTACGGTGCGGAGCGCTTCGTCTCCGACGCCTCCCGGGCGGGAGTCGACGCGCTCATCGTGCCGGACCTCCTCCCCGAGGAGGCGGGCGATCTGGGCGCGCTCGCCGCAGCCCGGGGCCTCGCCGTCGTGTTCCTGCTCGCGCCGACCTCGACTCCGGCGCGGATCGAGACCGCGGCCAGAGCCGCGACGGGGTTCCTCTACTTCGTCTCGGTGACGGGCGTCACCGGCGCGCGAACGGCCGTCCCCGCCGATGTCGGCGCCCGGGTCGCGGCGGTCCGCGCCCGCAGCCCGGTCCCGGTGGTGATCGGCTTCGGCGTCTCGACGCCCGGACAGGCGGCGGCGCTGGCGCCGCTCGCCGACGGGGTGGTGGTGGGGAGCGCCATCGTCTCGCGCGTCGCGCAGGCCGGCGCTCGCGCGGTGCGGGCTGCCCGGGTGAGACGGTTCGTGGCGGGGCTCAAGCGCGCGCTGCGCCCCCGCGGCCGGGCTCCGGCGCGGCCCTGACACACCCCACCGGCACCGATCGCAGACGGGAAGCGGACGGAACGGCAACGAGCCGCCGGGCGATCACGCCGCAGCCGCGGTGTGGACGATCTGGAGGCCGTCCTCGTGCTGCTGGAGCTCCAGCCGCGAGGTCCATCGGCACTGGCCGCACCAGCTTCGCGCCCCCGCCGCCGAGAGGCGGACGTCGAGGTCGCCGCCGCAAGCGACGCAGGCGCCTGGCAGGCGCAGGTCGCGGACCATGGCCGCTTCCGGCTGGCGTTCTTGCTTCATCTCCATCAGGTAACACGCGCCGGGCGCATGGCAAGCGGTGGGGGAGGGCCCCGGCCCGGGTGCCGGCCGCCACTACGTGCCGATCGGCCGTCCGATGGCGCCCGCGATCACCCTCACCTGCTTCATGAGCTCGCCGAACTCGGCCGGGGTGAGCGACTGGTGCCCGTCCGAGAGGGCCTTCTCCGGGCTGGGGTGGACCTCGACGATGAGCCCGTCCGCGCCGGCGGCGATCCCGGCGCGGGCGATGGCGGGCACGTGCTGGCGGATCCCGATGCCGTGCGACGGGTCCACCACCACCGGCAGGTGCGTGAGGGCCTTCAGGACCGGCACGGCGTTGATGTCGAGCGTGTTGCGCGTCATGGTCTCGAAGGTCCGGATCCCGCGCTCGCACAGCGCGACGCGGTGGTTCCCCCGGGAGACGATGTACTCGGCCGCCATGAGCCACTCCCGGATGGTCGCGGAGAGGCCGCGCTTGAGCAGCACCGGCCGATCGAGCTCGCCGACCTTCTCCAGCAGCGAGTAGTTCTGCATGTTGCGCGCGCCGATCTGGAGCACGTCGGCGTACTCGGCGACCATCGGCAGCGTGTCCGTGTCCTTCACCTCGGTCACCACCTTGAGGCCCGTCTCCTCCCGCGCCAGGGCGAGCAGCTTCAGCCCGTCCTCGCGAAGCCCCTGGAACTCGTAGGGGCTGGTGCGCGGCTTGAAGGCGCCGCCCCGGAGGAACGTGGCGCCGACCGCCTTCACCGCGCGCGCCGCCTCCAGGATCTGGTCCTTCGACTCGACCGAGCAGGGCCCGGCCATCACCGCGATGGCCTCGCCGCCCAGCCGTGCGCCGCCCACGTCCAGGACCGTGTCCTCCTCCTTCACCTCGCGGGAGACCAGCTTGAACGGCTGCGAGACGCGGAGCGCCTCGGCGACGCCGGGCATCGTCCCGAACAGCTCGTCGGGGTCGAGGCCGGCGATGTGGCCGACCACCGCCACCACCTTCCGCTCCGTCCCGACGATGGGGTGCGGGGTGAGCCCGAGCGCGCGGATCTTCTCGACCACGGCGTCGAACTGCGCCGGGGTGGCGTGCGGCTTCATCGCGACGAACATGCGGGCGTCTCCGGATCGGCGGGAAGCGCACAGGCTAC
>DATIWK010000233.1:0-4724 GCA_035519395.1 Anaeromyxobacteraceae bacterium
CGGAGCGAGGCGGCGCGCAGGCTCGGCATCTCGCGCGTGACGCTGCACGACAAGCTCAAGAAGTACGGGCTCCCCGGCGACGAGGGGTGACGCCGCCCCCCCCGGCCGGCTCCCGCGCCCGGGATCACTCCGCGAGCAGGGCCCGGTGCGCGTCGTCCTGCTGGGCGAGCTGCTCGAAGAACTCGCGGAGCGCCGCGTCCGCGCCCTTGGAGAGGAACTCGGCGTGCGCCCGCTCGGTGCGGAGCTCCATCTCGGCGAGGCGGCGCTTGGTCTCGGCGAGCGCGTGCGGCCAGCGGCCGGCGCGGATGTCGCCCAGCATCGCCTCCGCGTCGACGAGGAGCCGCTCCAGCTCGCCCCCGTCCGCCGTGGCGAGCCGGACGATCCGCGGGTCGTGGCGGTAGCGCGCCGCGAGGAGCCGCACGCGCGCGGCGTGCTGGAGCTCCTCGTCCTGCAGCTGGCCGAACAGCGCCTTCGCGTCCGCGTCGCCGGCCCACACGATCGCGAGCGCCCCGTAGATCTCGGCCGAGACGACCTCGATCCGCTCCGCGACGTCGAACAGGTGATAGGTCGTCGTCATCGAGGGTGGGTGCGGGCACGCTATATCGCGGCCCGGCGCGGTCGTTCAAGCGACGGTCCGTGGGCCTGGAGGGGCGCCCGGCGGGGTCTGTTCGGACGGTGATCCCCGCCCGGACGGAGGCCCTGTCCTGACGCGAGGCCGGCCGCCCGGCGTGATCCGGGACAAGGCCCTCCGGACCGCTCGGGACGCGAGGAGGGCGGTCCCGGGTCGTCGGCGGATGCCGGGCGGACCGGTATATCGAGATCCGTCGATGCATCTCGGGCCCGGAAACATGTATCGACGTTCATCGATGCACTGTCCCGGCCGGGCCTGGCGCCGTTGTCCCACCCGCGCCGACAGGCGCGCGGCGCATTTGCTTGCCTGCGGGGATCACCGCCGGTAGCGTGTCCGCCGCCGGGATGAACCGGCTCACTCGAAGGGGAGGTCGCATGCTCCGGAGATTCGTGCTCTCTGTCGCCGCGCTGGCCGTGATCGCACTCGCCGGCAACGCCCAGGCCCAGGCCAAGGGCGGCGCCGCGGCGTCAGATGGGAAGGCCAAGATCGGATTCGGGGTCGGCATCGAGACGAGCCTCGCCGGCCAGCCCTCCAGCGTGTCCGCCGTGCTGACAGGCACCGCGCCCGTGCCGGTGATGTTCTACATGCCCATCCAGCTCACCCCGCAGTTCCGCGTGGAGCCGCAGATCGGGCTCTTCGCGGCCTCCAGCGACACGGGCGACGCCTCGGCGTTCGCCCTCGGGGGCGGCTTCTTCCTCACCCAGCCGCTCGCGCAAAATTTGGACGTGTACGTCGGCCCGCGCCTCATCCTCGACTTCGTGGGCGGCAAGGACAAGACGGTCAACCCGAACGCCAGCGGGTCCGCGGTGGACGTCAGCATCCTCGCCGCCGCCGGCGCGGAGTACTACCTGAGCTCGCACTTCAGCGTCGGCGCCGAGGGCCAGTTCGGCTACTCGAGCCAGGGGTCGATCTCGGCCATCGGCCGGCCGAGCGCGAGCCTCTGGGCGACCAACGCGCTCATCTTCCTGCGCGCGTACCTGTAGCCCGTCGCGGCAGCAGCTCCTCCGTACCCGGGCGCGGTCGCCTCCAGCGGCCGCGCCCTCGTCGTCTCCGCCGCCGACCGCGACCCGGACGCTACCCGCCCGCCGCCGGAGCCGGCAGCGTCACCCGGAGCGTCGTCCCCTTCCCCGGCGCGCTCTCCGCCTCGATCGCCCCGCCGTGCGCCTCGGCGATGCGCCTGGCGAGCGCGAGCCCCAGGCCGACGCCCCCGGTCCCGCGCGCGCGGCTCCGGTCGGTGCGGAAGAAGGGCGTGAAGAGCCTGGGCAGGTCCGCGGCGTCGATCCCGATCCCGCGATCGCGCACCTCGATGATCGCCTTGCCGCCGCGGGCGCGGGCGGCGAGGACCACCGGCTCCTCCGCGTCCGAGTACTTGTGCGCGTTGTCGAGCAGGTTGCGGAGCAGCCGCGCCAGGAGCGACGGATCCCCCTCCACCGCCGGCAGCGGCGGCTCCACGTCCACCTCGAGCGCGCGGCCGGGGTGCTCCGACCGGAACCGCTCCGCCGCGGCCCCCACCACCGCCGAGAGCTGGAGCGGCTCGCGGTGCACCGGCAGGCCGCCGGGGCGGGAGGCGAGGTCGAGCCGCGCGGCGGTGAGGATCTCCTCGACCAGCCGGTCGAGCTCGTCGAGGTCGGCCCCGATCTCGGCGAGGAAGCGGCGCGCCCGGTCGAGATCGCCCTCGGCGGCCAGCTCCAGGGCCACGCGGATCCGCGCCAGCGGCGTCCGCAGCTCGTGCGAGACGTTGGCCAGCAGCTCGCGCTCGCCCCGCACCAGCCGCTCCAGCCGCTCCCCCATCTCGTCGAAGGCGCTGGCCAGCTCGCCCACCTCGCCGCCCGCCCGGAGCCGGACGCGCGCCGAGAGGTCGCCGCCCCCCAGCGCACGCGCCGCGGCGGTGAGCCGCTCGATGGGCGAGGCGATGGAGCGGGCGAGCGGGATGGAGCCGATGGCGAGCGCGACCAGGACGGCGGCGATGACGAGCGCGGCCCGGCCCAGGTGCGGCTGGTGGACCGGGCCGCCGATGAGCAGGTACCCGCGGCCGTCGGGGAGCGGCGCGGCGAAGACGAAGCCGCGGCCGAGCACGTGGAACGGCCCCTGCGCCAGGTGCGGCAGCTCGGCCGGCGGGAGCGGCGGGTGCGGTGGTTCGGCGGTCGAGGCGAATGCGCCGGCGGGCCCGTAGAACGTGATCTCCAGGCCGAACGCCTCGCGCACGCGCTGAAGCTCGCGCTCCAGCGCGTCGGGGCGATCGGCCAGCTCCGCGGCGCGCAGGGCGGCGTAGCGCGCCACCGCCTCGGCGTTCCGCCCGGGGAAGGTCCGCCCCAGCGCCCACCCCACCCCCGCGACGGCCAGCGCCACCAGCGCGAGGAGGAGGAGACCGTGGCGGTAGACGCGCCAGAACATCCCCCCGCCATGACCGGACGCCCGGTGGCGGCGCCAGGACCGCGGGCTCACTCGCCCTCCCCGGCGAGCAGGTACCCGGAGCCGCGCACGGTCTTGATGAGGCGCGGCCGCTTGGGATCGTCGCCCAGCTTCTGCCGCAGGCGCGACACGTGGACGTCGATGGAGCGGTCGAAGGCGTCCTCGGCGCTGCCGCGCGCCAGCTCCATGAGCTGCTCGCGCGAGAGGATGCGCCCCGCGCGCCGGGCCAGCGCGTCCAGGAGGGCGAACTCGTATCCCGTGAGCGGGATGTCCTTGCCGTCGAGCGTCACGCGGCGGGCGGCGGGATCGAGGACCAGACCGCCCACCCGGACCGGCGCGAGGTTCGGCCCGGCGCGACCCTTGGCCCGCCGCACCACCGCGCGGATGCGGGCCAGGAGCTCGCGCGGCGAGAAGGGCTTGGCGAGGTAGTCGTCCGCGCCGGTCTCGAGCCCCATCACCCGGTCCGCCTCCTCGCCCCGCGCGGTCAGCACCAGGACGGGCACGTCGGACCGGGTCCGCAGCGCGCGGCAGACCTCGAGACCGTCCATCCCGGGGAGCATCAGGTCGAGGAGGACGGCGTCGTAGCGGCCGCGCGCCGCCTCCTCGAGCCCGCGCTTCCCGTCGGCGACGTGGGTCACCGCCACGCCGTGGCCCTCCAGGTACTCGCGGGTGAGGTCCGCGAGCCGTCGGTCGTCCTCGACGAGGAGCACGAGCAGCGGGGTCTCGGCCACGTCGCCCATCTTACTCAGTGCACGTCGGCGTGCCGGTGGATCTTCTTCGAGACCTTGGCGCGCTGGTCGGGCGTGAGGATGCCGTGGACGTCGACGGCCGAGTCGGCGGCCTCGTACGCGAAGGCGCGGAGCGCTTCGATCCGCTGGTCGATGAGCGCGTGGATCTGGTCGCGGTTCGGCTGCGCCGAGTCCCACTGGGCCACGAGCGCCTTGCGCGCGTCGGCCTGGCCGGCGTGGAGCGCGACGCCGTCCTTCACCAGCTTGTCGGCGATGGCGTGGATCTGCTGGCGCTGGGTGGGCGTCGCGTCGAGGTTGTCGAGCGCGTCGTCCACGTGCGACGCCACGAACGACGCCACCTCCGCCGGATCGCGCGGGTGGCGGTGCATGCCGCAGCCGCCGGCGAAGCCGGCCAGCAGGGCGAGGCCGGCGGCGGCGCCGGCGAGGGTCAGGATGCGGCGGGTGCGGGTCATGGGTCTTCCTCCTTGCGCCGCGGCCCGTTCGCGGGCCGGGACGGCGACGGTGCCAGGATGCGCGGCGCGCGTTGAGCGGGCTTGTTCGGGCGTTGAAGAAACGTTAAGCCAGGGCCCCCGTGAGCCTCGTCGCCGCCAGCCGCCTCTCGCTCGCCTACGGGCCGCGCACGGTGCTCGCCGGGGCCGCCTTCTCCATCGGCCCGCGCGACCGCATCGGCCTGGTGGGGCCGAACGGCACCGGCAAGTCGTCGCTCATGAAGATCCTCGCCGGCCAGCTCGCCGCGGACTCGGGCGAGCTGAGCTGGCGCCGCGGCGCGCGCGCCGGCTACCTGCCGCAGGACGTGAGCGCCCTCCCCGGCGGCCCGCTCGTCGAGGCGGTGCTCTCCTCGGTGCCCGGCCGCGCCGCGCTCGAGGAGCGGCTGGCCTCGACGCAGGCGGCGCTCGCCGCGGCGCGCCAGGAGGCGGAGCAGCTCGAGCTCT
>DATIWK010000234.1:0-3300 GCA_035519395.1 Anaeromyxobacteraceae bacterium
ACGCCCGGGTTCTCGGGCGCCGACATCGAGAACCTGGTGAACGAGGCCGCCCTCTACGCCGCGCGCCGCAACAAGGAGCGGCTCGCCATCGACGACTTCGAGTTCGCGAAGGACAAGGTGCTGATGGGGACCGAGCGCCGCTCGATGATCATCTCCGAGAAGGAGAAGCGCACCACGGCGATCCACGAGGCGGGCCACGCGCTCGTGGCCAGGATCCTCCCCGGCACCGACCCGGTCCACAAGGTGACCATCATCCCGCGCGGCCGCGCCCTGGGCCTCACCCAGCAGCTGCCGCAGGAGGACCGGCTCAACATCTCGCAGGAGTTCGCCCTCAACCAGGTGTCCATCCTCATGGGCGGCCGGATCGCCGAGGAGATCACCTTCGACCAGAAGACGACCGGCGCCGGCAACGACATCGAGGTCGCGACCGCCCTGGCCCGCTCCATGGTCTGCGAGTGGGGCATGAGCGAGAAGATGGGCCCGCTCGCCTTCGGCAAGAAGGAGGGCGAGGTGTTCCTGGGCCGGGAGATGGGCAGCGTCCAGACGTACTCCGAGCAGACCGCGCGCGACATCGACGCCGAGGTCCGGCGGATCGTCACCGAGCAGTACGAGAAGGCGAAGCGCGTCCTGCTCGACAACAACGAGCTGCTCAACCGCGTCGCCGACGCGCTCATCGAGTACGAGACGCTCGACGCCACCGACATCGAGCAGCTCATGACCGGCGGGACCCTCAGCCGGCCGCCGCCGCCAAAGCCGCTCTCCACCACGCCGGTGGAGAAGCAGAAGAAGGCCGGCGGGCTCCTCGACGCGATGGGCGGCGTCCCCGCCGCCGGGAAGGCGTGATGGTCCGGCGGCGCAGCAAGCCGGAGCGAGTGGCCCCCCGGTGATGATCGGTACCAGGCTCTTCGACGGGCCTGGCCCCTTCGTCATGGGGATCGTGAACGCCACCCCCGACTCCTTCTCGGACGGGGGCCGGTTCCTCGATCCCGGCGCGGCGGTGGACCACGCCCTGCGCCTGGCGGAGGAGGGTGCCGACGCGGTGGACGTCGGCGGCGAGTCGACGCGCCCGGGGGCGCCGCCGGTCGCCGCCGCGGAGGAGATCCGGCGCGTCGTCCCGGTCGTCGAGCGCCTGCGGGCGCGGGGCTTCCCGCTCCCCATCTCCGTCGACACCTCCAAGGCCGAGGTGGCGCGCGCGGCCCTCGCCGCCGGCGCCGACCTGGTGAACGACGTGCGGGCGCTCGCCGACCCGGAGCTGGCCCGGGTGGTGGCCGAGGCGGGCGCCCCGGTGGTCCTCATGCACATGCGCGGCACGCCGGCCGACATGGCCGCCCGCGCCGTCTACCGCGACGTGGTGGCCGAGGTCCGCGACGAGCTGGCCGCCGCGCTGGCGCGCGCCGAGGCAGCCGGCGTCGCCCGCGAGCGGACGATCCTCGATCCCGGCCTGGGCTTCGCGAAGACGGCCGAGCACAGCCTCGCGATCCTCGCGGGGCTTGCCGCGCTGAAGGCGCTGGGACGGCCGCTCCTGGTCGGGCCCTCGCGCAAGTCCTTCATCGGCAAGGTCACGGGCGCGCGGGTCGAGGCGCGGCTCCCCGGCACGCTCGCGGCGGTGGCGGTCGCGGTGCTGGCCGGGGCCGCGTGGGTGCGCGTCCACGACGTCGCCGCGGCGCGGGAGGCCGCGCGCGTGGCCGCGGCCATCCGGGATGCGGTCCCGGCCGCAGGTCCGCGCTAGAGTGCTCGATCGATGCGCACCCGCGAATTGCCCGCCCCCTCCGGCCGCGCCCCGCGCGGCGCCCGCCCGCCCCGCGCCGGGCGCGTGATCCCCCCGGGTGGACGCGGGAAGCGCGTCCCCACGCTCGCTCCGCCAGCGCCTCGTCCGGCTCCGCCCGGGCGTCCGGTCACGCGCCGGCTCTTCGGGACGGACGGCGTGCGGGGCGTCGCGAACGTCCACCCCATGACCGCGGAGATGGCGCTGCAGCTCGGGCGCGCCCTCGCCTACATCGTCCGGAGCGGGCCGCACCGCCACCGGATCGTGATCGGCAAGGACACGCGGCTCTCGGGCTACATGCTGGAGCAGGCCATCGCCTCGGGCATCTGCTCCATGGGCGTGGACGTGATGCTGTCGGGCCCGCTCCCCACGCCGGGCATCGCCTTCGTCACCGAGTCGATGCGCGCGGACGCCGGCGTGGTGATCAGCGCCAGCCACAACCCGTACCAGGACAACGGCATCAAGTTCTTCTCGCGCGACGGCTTCAAGCTCCCCGACGCGCTGGAGGCCCAGATCGAGCGGCTGGTGCTCGATCCCGCCCAGGACGACGCCGGCACCGACTTCCGCGCGTTGCGCCCCACCGCGACGCGCATCGGCAAGGCCAAGCGCATCGACGACGCCATCGGGCGCTACGCGCAGTTCCTGAAGACGATCTTCCCGCGCGAGCTCTCGCTGGACGGGCTCACGGTGGTGGTGGACTGCGCCCACGGCGCCGCCTACCACGTCGCGCCGGCGGTGTTCGAGGAGCTGGGCGCCCGGGTGATCGCGCTCGGGGTGAAGCCCGACGGCAAGAACATCAACGACCGCTGCGGCGCCGTCCACCCCGACGGGATGGCGCGGGCCGTCCAGAAGCACGGGGCGCAGCTGGGCATCGCCCTGGACGGCGACGCCGACCGCGTCATCATGGCGGACGAGCGGGGTCGCATCGTCGACGGCGACGCCATCATGGCGCTGGTGGGCCGCGACCTCGTCGCCCGCAGGGCGCTCGCCAAGCGCACCGTGGTCGCCACGGTGATGTCCAACGTCGGCCTGGAGCGCGCCCTGGCCGCGGTCGGCGGGCGCGTGGTGCGGACCGCGGTGGGCGACCGCAACGTGGTGGAGGAGATGCGCCGCAGCGGCTACAACTTCGGCGGCGAGCAGTCGGGCCACCTCATCTTCCTCGATCACGTCACCACCGGCGACGGCGTGGCGGCGGCCCTCAACGTCCTCGCGGTGATGCAGCGCGAGGGGAAGCCGCTCTCCGAGCTGGCGCGCTGCTTCGAGGCGGTGCCGCAGGCGCTGGTCAACGTCGTGGTAGAGGAGCGGCGGCCGCTCGCGGAGCTGGCGGAGGTCACCCGCGCCATCGCCGCGGCGGAGAAGGCGCTGGGGAGGGACGGGCGCGTGCTGGTGCGGTACTCGGGCACGGAGAACAAGGCCCGGATCCTGGTCGAGGGGCCGGACGCTCGGCGGATCCAGGCGCTGGCCGGCCAGATCGCCGAGGCGATCCGGGGCGCGCTCGGGTAGGGCACGGCTCGAGGCGTCGCGGCCGCGCGGTT